>CAYRFU010000342.1:0-7320 GCA_964423525.1 uncultured Burkholderiales bacterium
CGCACGAACCCGGGTGTAGCCGCCCGACGAAGGACCAGCTCCCGAGTGCGAGCTCTGACCGCCAGCAGCACGGGCCACTCCCGATCGACGGTCTGCCCCGACTGCTCCAGCAGGAGATAGCAGGCCCTCAACATCCGCGGCATCGCGGGGTCTGAATCGAGCACGTCGCTCTCCTGAGCCAACTCTCCCAAGAACTCCACCACGTCGGGGGCCGTCACCTCCGGGCGCAATCCGAAAAGAGCTCCCAGGCGGGGAAAATCCTCACCGGCCTCCCAGGCCCCGCGCCGATCCCCAAACCAGCGGAAAACCGGAAGGGTAAAAACCTTGTCGGGATGACGGTAAATCCGGTCGTCGCAACGGATAAAGGGGTATCCGCTCAACAGATTCTTCAAGTCGCAAGCCGGGATAGTGTCTCGCTCGAGACCTTCCTCCAGAAAGCGAAAGAGCCTCAAAGGAGCCGACTTCTGGTGCTCGACCCGGTCGATCAGGTGGCGAACCACGTCCTGAAAATCGACACTTTCGACCCCCTTAAGACCGAGCCGTTCCAGCACCTGGTGGGGAGCTTCCAGGCGAGGATGAGGGTAGAGGTCGGCAAAGGTGCCGGCCAGGCTTTCGGTGGCCCCGGTGGGCAACAGCAACTCGCTCGGGTAGCGAAGCTTGTCGTTGCCGTCCGGGAGCCAGGCGTTCTCCCTGAGCCAGCCGAAGTCAAAATCGTGACGCAGCCAGATCTCCAGACTCTGGAAAAACTGGCGGCCCGGATGGGCGGCCAAACGAGCCAGCATAGTTGAATCGGGGAGAGTCGCGACTCCCAGTTTCTCCAGGAACTCCCGACGTCGTTCGGCCTGGGCGGGGGCGGGAACCCCCTTCAAAGGCTCGCAGCCCGGCGCCGGCAGCAGCAACTGATCGAGGGAGCGGGGCTGACCCTGACAGTCCCGCAGTCGAAGTTCCCCCAGCAATCCCCGCACCGCTTCGGTCGACTGGTGGGCCAACAGCTTGACCAGATAGTCGAGGACCGGCCCCTCCTCGCCCGTCTCTAATCGCTTGCGATAGGCCGGCAAGAGATGACTCGAAACGATTTCAGCTGGTTCTGGCTGTCCGATCCCGAGGTGGCGCCGCAAGAGCTCCAACACCGGGACGGGGATCTCCGGATGAGGTCGCCAGTCGATCTCAAGCTCAGGAAAATCCGGGTCGAGAACCAACTCCCGAGCGGCCAGGCGCCGTCCACCCGAAGAGAGGAAAAGGGGCTCATCGCTCAAGATTCGACAGGCCTCGGGGCTGGTAAAGATGTCGGCCTGACAGGCCAGCAACCAGTCGTAAAAACGCTGCCGGTGGTCGGGTAAAACGGCCAAAATCCGCTCAGGCTCAAGCCGCGGACCGGACTGGTCGGGCCACTCCAAGTGGAGCATCTCAGAGCGCAAGACAGTATCGCCGACCAAACGCTCGGCGGCCGGTGCCACCACCTTCAACTCCCTTCTCCTGAGACGCCCATCCACGTCCACCTGGAGCGGTCTCTTGAGCAGCTCTTTCAGAGACTCAACCCGGGTCAGACAGGAGAGGGGCTCCGGCTGGACCTCAAGAGGCTCCCCTTCTCGGAGATGTCTCTCTAGCCAGGTCTCAAGAAAGGCTTCACTTTCGAGGGTGTCAAGCTCTCCCAATAAGCTGCCGAGGGGCTGGTCGGGTTGGGCGGCTGCTTCCTGGGCGCCCAACTTCTCGGCCAGGGCCGGCTCTTGGGCCAGTTGGTTGGCGGCCACCCGGTCGCCCTTCTGGTTCCACCAGAGAGGCAGAGTCGACAGGTAGCTCAGGGGAAAGCGAGCCACCATCGCTTCTTTGTGGGGAACCAACAACGACTGCACATCGCGGGTGGTGCCTGCCAGCAGGGGAACCGCTTGCTCCAATCCGATCGGCTTCCAGCCGGCCGCCTCCAGCAACGGGCCCAGCGACTGTTCTAGCTCGGGAGGTAAGAGAGGGACCCTCAGCGCCTCCAGAAGTTCCCGAACACCGGCCTCGGCCAGAAAGCACTCATCCCCTCGCCGATGCTCCCAGTTGCCCAACCTTCTTCCCTCGGCGAGAGGCAGTTGGAGGAGACGCTCCAGTTGCTCTTGACTGAGTTCTTGGACCCGGTCACAAAGGTAAGCCACCGCTTGAGAGTGCTCGAGCTCCCCTCGCTCTAGCGCCTGGAGGACAGCCTCGGGACCGGCCTCAGGGAGATAAGCCAGAAGGTCGAACTTCTCCGCCACCTTTCCGATCAGGCTTTCCGGATCGAGGAAGCGGTCCTCGCCCAAAAGCCTCCTTAAGGCCGGTTCGGCGGGACGAAAGAGCGACCGGAGAGGACGGCCTTCTCGCTCGCGTTCGAGCAGTCTGCCCAGAGCAGCTGCCGTCAGTTCGCACTCTTCAGCCAGCAGGAGGTCTAGGACCCGATCGTCGGGGGCCTCCTCCACCAACAAGCGACTGACCGTCCATTCCAGAGGTCGCAGCAGATCGAACAGGGGGTGGGAACGGGTTAAGAAGTGGCGCTCCGGCAACAGCTCGGCCACAGCCGGGGGGGTGGCCACGAACAGCCCCTCCTGGTCGAAAAAGGTCCGGGCCAGATGACGGAAACCGTCTCTGGCAGGGAAGATCGGGAGTGCCGCAGCCTGCTCAGCCACCGACCAGGGTGCCTCGGCCAGGTAGTCATAGAGGGTGTCCTGCAAAAACCGGGAGGGATCCTCGGCCAGGTCTTTGAGGAGGTCGTCGCCACCAAGTTCCCTCATCCCCAAGCGAGTGAGCAGAGACTTGGCTCGCTGGTCCTGCACCAGCTTTGACGACACCAAGGGGCGATGGCCTCGATACAGCTCCTGCAACAGTCCTTCGGCCTGATAGACCTCCCTGACGGAGGCCGTTTCTCCCTCTGCGTCGCAAACGGTCAGGCGTGCCTGAAGACGTCTTTCCAATTCGGCAGCGTCATGGAACTCCAGCCTGCGTTCCCGCTTTTCGAGTTCCTCGAGGAGCAGGTCGTAGAGAGGAAGCCAGTCCTCTGGCTCGGTCAGGGGCAGGTTCCCCAAATGGTCCACCAGGTCATCGATGGTGAAGGGCCGGATTTCCATCGCCTCGGCCAGACGTCGATGTCGTTCCTGGGTGGTTTGCAAGAGAGGCGGTCCCTGGCTTTGAAACAGCTCGACCACCTCCTCACTGGCCAGCCGAATCTGTTGAGGTGAGTAGGTCTGACCGTCCTGGGCGGGGAGGAACGGGAGGTCCTTAAGCTGCTGATAGATTCGGGAGGGAAGGGCCTCGAAAAGGGGAGAGGCCATCTCTTCAGCCAAGGGCAAGACATCGAGCATCCCGGCTCCATACCTCTCCACCTGGGCTTTGACCAGCTCCGGCACGCGCTCTAAAATCCACCGGTTCCATTCCGACTCGTGGGCGATCCGTTCTCGGTCCACCGGAACGTCGAAGTGGCCCTGGATGAAAAACCGTAAACCGGTGTATTCTTCGGTAGGGAGATAGCTGTAGACGGTGGCTGCTCCACTGGGAAAGGGGGCGGGCTGGTCGGGTGCCTGGAGCAGGACCCCAACCGTGATCTCGGTGGAATCGGGTCGAGACGCCTCTCTGGCCCCCTCGTAGCGATAGGTGCCGCTCTCGAGGGAGAAGACCCGTTTGCGCTCGCCCACCTGGATAGCCGACAGGTCTTGCTGGTCAAAGCGCTCCATCCGATGGCTTTGCTGGCCCAGCCAGAACCCTATAGCCCGCAGCTCTCGCAGCGTTAACAGAACGCAGGGATCGAGCTTGAGAGCCCTCCTGTAGAGGGTCTCGGGGTTGCGTTCCGGGTCGTTCGGATGGCGTAACGGCAGCACCAGGCAAGTGCCGTCTGGAGGGATGTCTTGGGGTCGCCGATTCAAGTAGCGAGGGATGGAGATGTCGGCGATCTCGAAACGGTAGACGTCGGAATAGATCTGAGGCCGGTCACTCACTTCATAGACACTCTTAAAGCCGACCCCGAAAAATCCGATCTGCTGTTTTCTCTTGGTAGTCTGGCCGATCGAGGTGACGCCCACCAGGTCTCGAGCGTCAAACGGCAGTCCATCGTGCCAAACCACGATCCTCTCCGGCTCAAACCGCACCTCGAAGGTTCTTGCCTCAGCGTCGTCGGCGTTTTGCAGCAACTCGATCAAGAAGTGACCGGGGTCGGTGTAGACCCTCCTCGACAGCAGCTCCTCGGCATTGGCCTGGGAGACCCCTTTGGGCGAATCGGCCAGGATGGCGATCACCTTGCGGGCCAGGTCTTGGCGGGCCTGGAGGAGAGCCTGGGGGTCTTGGGCGGCCTGATTGAGGGCTCGCAGGGCGCGGGAGGGAAGGCGAACCAGACTGGCCTCATCGGGCACGTCACCCCGTCTGACCTGCTCCAGGCACCGCTCCACCAACTTCTTCAATCGACCGTCCCGCAGGTCGGGGGCGTTGTGCTTTAGGAAGCGGTCGAGGAGGCAGAAAGCTGGTAGCCGCTCAGTAGGGATCTCCTCGAGGGCCAGGTCCACCGTCCGAGCCACCTCTCGACTCCCGATGGCCCCCTTCAAGCAAGCCTGGATAGCCGTATCCGATAGCGTCTTGAGAAAGAAGGCAAACCATTCTCTCTCCTGCTCGAACCACTCCGTTTGGCCCAGGCGCCCTACCAGCCAGGTGAGTGGAGCACCGTCTCTCAGATCTCGGGTTAGCTCCAGCAACTCTCTCGCCTTACCCTGCTCGACTCCGCGTTCGAGCACCTGGAGCTGTTCATCAAGAGAGAGACCGGCGAAATCGTTCACTTCTGCTGCTTACCTCAGGCGCCACCCGACAACCTGCTCGACGCGAGCCCGTTTCGGCCCGTCGAAGCAGCCCCGCTGCGAGGCTGACTGAGAGCTAACGCATTCTCCTCAAGAAAAAGATAGAGCCCCGGACCTAACGGGGCTCGAGAAAGGAGGATGCCCAAAGTGCCCTATCACCGCATCCTCGCGGTGCTTCTCCTAAGTGCTGGTCTTAACACGGCCCGCCTGGTAGAGGCACCCACCCCGGGTCATAACCCCGGGGTCTTTTCATTATACCGACAAGAACCCCAAAAGTCACGGGCCCGCCAGACCCAACCCGGCATACGCCAAACATCGACCGAAACAGGAGAATCGACCGAATCGGTAAAGGGGTAGGACCACTGCGGTCGACACGCCTTCCGAGCGACCGCAAAGAAATCTAGAGAGGTGCAACACCATGCGCAATTTTTTTTGTTGCTTGCAACTGCCGCTATCTGCCTCACCGGCTGCGGCAGTGATGACGATGGTTTCGTCTTCGCCGGCAACAACAACAACGCGGTGGCTCCTGCTCCGGCAGTGACCCGCGTTGTCTGAAATCAACAGTTCCAACCACGGGCTATCCCCAATAACGTGACCACCGTTCGCCTGACCGGCAGAAACGCGAACGGAGACGTTCTTTATGGACCGGCCGAGCAGCCCGTGGCCACCCAAAACATCTTTCCTGGGGTCAACATTTTGGTGACTTCGGTTACCGTGGACTATCTCGCCAACGCCCAGGTAGTCGGAACCCTGGTCACTCCTGTGACGCTGGTCGCCAACACCGACTTTGTCATCAACGACCCGAACTTTCAAGATGCCCCCCCTGTGGCCACCAGCGTGACCTTCCAGAAGGCTCCCTCAGCCGGCCTTATCACGGGGTCGACCTTCGCTCCTATCCTGGTCCAAGTCCGCGATCAGTTCGGCAACCCGTTCACTACCGCTACCACCGTTACGGCTAGCCTGGTCGCCCCACAGGGCGCGACCCTGGGCGGGACGCTCCAGCGGAACACTGTCAATGGCGTCGCCACTTTCAACGACCTGACCATCAGTCAGGCCGGCACCTTCCAGATTCAATTCAATGTCGACGGCATCGCCCCGCGGGTCGCTGCTGTGACCGTTGGCGACCTGGCGGCTGTAGCCAACGCCAACCCTTCTCTCGGCCATTGGTTCATCCGAGTCGGCAACGCCTATACCGAACTGTGGGATTTCAACAACAGTTTTAGCCTTAGCGATGGCCGCGACGATAGCTTCGACACAGTCCACCGTCTCCGGGTGGGAGGCGTCAACTATCCCTCCGACCAGACTTACGGAGCCCTGACGTTCCTGACCCCCCTGATCACTCAGGCTCAGGGTCTGTTGGCACCGGGCCTGAACAGTCCCTTCGGGCCTGTTCGCCAGGGTAATTTCGCGGGCGAGATCTTCCCAGCTCAGGCGGCCACGCTCTCTACCAGCGTCGACCTGACCAACGCTGTGGCTCCGGTCACTTTGACCTGGGTTCAGGATTACGACCTCGACACTCTCTTCCCGGGTCAGGCCAATCAGAGCTATAAAGTCGTGTTGCGCGATGCCAACAACAACCAGGTTGGTGGCGACCTGTTCGCCCAAAACGGGAGTGGTTCTGCCGACAACGATATGCAAAACGTCGACCTTTCAGCCTTTGTCGGTCAAAACTTGACTCTGAGTTTCGAAGCGGCCTTCGCTGGCAACAGCAGCGACGGCGACCTTCAAGACTTTGTCACGATCCGTGTCGACGCTGTCTCGGTCGTTGACAACAACGCTACTCAGTTCGTGACCAACGGCGACTTTGAAACGGGGGATCTGGCCGGCTGGACCAGCAACGTTAGCGATCAGTCGCAGAACATGCGGTCGGCCGTTCGTACGGTCAACAACCTCGACGTTGTGCGGACTGTCTACGCACGACCCGACCAGCGCTGGGTCCGTTACTTCGACCAGTTTACCAACAACACCGGCGCACCCATTACGGTGACCATCGATTACGATGGCAATACCGGTCACGACTTGGGAGCGAACCCCCGAGTTGTACCTGGAAGTCAAAACCGAGCCTGGTCGTCCTTTGATAGCCAAGACAGCGACCTCGCTTGCGTCTTCGGAAACATGACTCTGAGCGCGAATTCGTCCACCAACGGCCAAGACGACATCGATTTCCAGACCGATGTAACAGTCCAACCAGGTCAGACCGTGGCCCTGGTGGCCTTCTACGTGCAGAGTGGTGAGCGCAGCACCGCCCCTCCTGTGTTGGCTGAGCAGATCGCTCTCGACATCCTGGCTGGGTTCCGCAACGATCCGTTGTTCACCGACGGCTTGACGGCTGCTGAACTGGCCCAAATCGTCAACCTCTAGAAATCGAAGAGGCCAGCCGGATCGGCTGAAAAGAGTGGCGTCCGAAGTTCGGGCGCCACTTTTTTTCGTTATGCCTTCTTCCTCGGCCAGTCGAATGTCAACAGGCCCTAAGAGCGCGGCCGGAAACCCCATTGACAATGGGGTCCGGCCAGAGCGACGACCCACA
>CAYRFU010000343.1:0-7281 GCA_964423525.1 uncultured Burkholderiales bacterium
AGTGTGGGGAAATTTCAGCCCTTCAGGGTGTCATTATTCAGCGGGGCAGTACAGCAAGAATAGACCACGAAGCTGACCCCTGCCCCTAGAAAGGCGCCCGCCAGAACGGGTTGACGCCCTTCGGTCAGGCTGCGGTGGGTTTTAAAAAAGACGGCTAAAAAGAGCCCTATCCAGAGGAGCGCCCCCAAAACCCCCAGCTCTACCGCAATCTCCACGTGGTCGTTATGGGCGATGTTAATATAGTCGTTGTCGTGGCCGAGGGGGCGAACGGCTTGGTAGGAGAGCCCAAAACACCCCAGGCCGCTGCCGAAGACCGGTCGAGCCGCCACCGCCTTCCAGCCGTGGGTGGCCACTTCCAGGCGCACGTGATGCTCCTCGAGGGCTTGTTCAGAAAAGGTTCTTCCCAACTTCACCATCAGCCGCGAGCCGGGTGTCAAAAGGGGAAAGGCGATCAGCCCGACCAGCAGAGGAAAGGCCAGCAGTGCGTTCACCTCCAGGAAGCGCTCTTTTCGCTTGACCAGAATCAGGCCCAGAAAAACCCCAAGACCAACCCCCAGGCCGACAATAGCCCCTCGGCAGCCGGTGGACCAGAGGGTGGCCAGCAGGAAAAAGATCTGGAGGTAGGCGAGAGGGCGCCAGCGCGGCCGGAGTTGAACCAGAAGACCGAGAGCGAGCAAAGCCCCAAACATGGGTAAGACGGCAAAGGTGTCGGGGCTGGCAAAGGTTCCGCAGATCGGGCTCACCTCCCCCCGGAGAAAAGGGGGCCAGGCCAGGGCGCAGACCAAAGTGATCAAGGCTACCAGGGCATGAGTGGCGAGCCGAAATTCGGCCCGAGAGCCTAAGAGGCACTGAGGTGCCAATAAGAAGGCCACCGCTCCCACAAAGCTGGCCAGGGCTTTCTGGCCCAAATACTGGTCGAGACAGCCGAACAGTTGGGCCAGGACGGCCCAAAAGAGGAGCAAAAAGGCGAACTCGAGGCCCGGATGGTAATACCGCTCGCAGCCCCAGAAGAAACGTATTGTGGCCAGAGCGACGGCCAGCGCCCCCCCAAGATGATCGGCAGACCTGGGTTGAGACCGGTCGAGTAGATCGTCGGGGTCGTGCCTAGCACGAGCAGGGTCAGTACCATGCCGATAACGGAGGCTGGTCGAACGCTATCCATCGCGGCGCGCATGGGCCTCTCTAGCACGTGAAGCCGGTCGACACCTTTTGCTGCTGGAAGAAAGTTCTGGCCTAGTCGTCCTTGCGCAAGCGAGCTCGACGTCGACGAATTTTCTCTCTCGTGCTGAGAGGGGTGCGCTTCTGGGTGGGTTGAGGCTCAGAAGGGGGCTGGGTTTTTAGGCCGGCGACGCCCAACACGCAAAGGAGCGGAAGGCCGACGGTGCGGTGTCGGGCGGCTGTGCCCCAGTTGGACGTTGCCGCGGCCCACATACACTCCAACAGAAGAAAGGCCAACCATAAAAAAATCAAAGTCCGTCTTCTTCGAGGTTCCTGGTTGGTCAGGGCCTGGAGGCCCACCACGATCAGGCCGAGTCGGACCCAGATCTCCAGGCAGGAGATAGCGTCTTGCATCTCTTCGATCTGCCAGGGAAGAGGCGCGAACCAGAAGTAGAACAGAAGTTGAGGGAAAGCCAGCAGAAATCTTCCGGGTGAATCAAGTTCAAGATGTTCGCCATAGTTCGCTCTTGCTTCGTCGAGACCGGTCCGATACTTCAGGGCGTAGTCGAGCAACTCCCCTTCGGTAGCGGCTTCCACCACCGCGCTGGAGGGTTCCCAGTTGCCTCCCCCTAGCACGGTGACATAACTAACAATGAGGCTCAGGATGATGAGGAACAGGATAAGAGGCTTTCTCCCCGACCCGACCCCGCCCAGAAACAGAAAACTCCCGGCCGCGAACAGGAGGGCGTAGAGAGCCAATCCCTTCTGCAAGCAACCGAGAAAGAGAAGAGCGACGACTACTTTGACCAGGGCGAGTTGGGAAGGGTGTTTTTGATACTGCACTAGCCCCAGGCACGACCCAATCAGGAAGAGCTGCTGCCAAACCTCGCGGATGGTGGCCGAGGTGTAGCAGAGGGTGGAGGGTGATAACCCGATGAGAACGACCACCAACCCGGTCGACTTTTCAAGGTCCAGTTCTTTCAGCAACCGGGCCACCGCCACCAGCACCAGCGCAAAGCCCACCAGGGAGGATTGATAGACAACGTCTTCAGAGGGGCCCAGGAGTTTCACGAGCAGGGCCAACCCGTTGCGATAGAAGGCAGCCCCTGTCCCCACCAGCTCAGTAGGGTGGAAGCCTGCGACAGCATCATGGTAAAAGCGCCTGGCATCGCTTAGATTGCCTGGCAGGCGGGTGATATGGACGTTGGTGAAGATGGCCACCTGATGAAGGCTCAGGCTGAAAAACGCTTGCCAGCGAAACGGCCTTAAGGTCGATTCTCTGCCGACCAGGCCGTAGGCCAGAAAAGCGAGCAGAAGGGCGCCTAGCATAAGGCCCCTCTGCCAACGGAAAGGAAAAAGTGGGACCGCATCTGTCTGCAGCTTATCGAAAGCGGGCGATCACCCCTTCCCGCCTCCAGGGAAACTGGCGGCGAGACGGAAGGAGGGCGCATTGTGGGAGAGCCTATCGGTGACGTCTTTGCCGAGAAGAGGATGAGGAATGTGTGGAATCTGTGGCCTGATCAGCCGGCATCGAAAGCGTGAACAGCTAGGTCCTCGCCTGGAGGGGATGGTGCGATTACTGGCTCACCGAGGCCCTGATGATTCGAGGGTCTGGGTCGACCCGACCTTGCCAGTCGGTCTGGGCCACCGGCGACTCAGTGTGATCGATCTTTCTTTGGCCGGGCGTCAACCGCTGGAGTCGCCAGACGGGCGGTGGGTCCTTTCTTATAATGGGGAGATCTATAACTATCGAGAGTTGCGCTCCCAACTTGAAAAAGGAGGATTACGTTTTCGAGGGGATTCAGATAGTGAGGTGGTGGCCGGTTGCCTGCAGCATTGGGGTGTTGAAGCGACCTTGAAGCGGTTGCTCGGCATGTTCGCCTTGGCGGCCTGGGACCGCCAGGAGCAGCGCCTGTTACTAGCCCGCGACCGCCTGGGCCAAAAGCCCCTGTTCTACGGCTTTTGGAACGATGAGCTAGTGTTTGGCTCAGAGGTTCGGGTGCTACGAGCCCTGGAAGGTCGTCCCCCCATCGACCCCGAGGCGGTGGCTTTAATGTTGCGCTATCAAGGCATTCCCGCGCCCCACTGCATCTATCAGGGGTTTTACAAGCTCGTACCGGGCAGTTACCGGATCTTCTCGTTTCGGGAATGGTCGCTCGGACCTCGGCATTTTTATTGGGACCCCTGGAGTCAGGCTGCTCAGCCTCGAGGAGAGAGTTTCACCGAGGCTCTCGAAGGAGTGAAGAGCCGCCTCTCGGAGGCCGTCAAAGCCAGGATGATCTCAGACGTTCCCCTGGGAGCCTTTCTTTCAGGCGGTATCGATTCGTCTCTGGTGGTGAGCTTGATGTGCCAGCACAGCACCCGTCCGGTCAAGACGTTCACCATCGGCTATTACGATCTGGCTTTCGATGAGGGAAAAGACGCCCGGGAAGTGGCTCGTTACCTGGGGACGGAGCACACGGAGTTTCGACTTTCTCCCTCCGAGACCCTCGAGGTGGTTCCCAGGCTAGGCGAGATTTATGATGAGCCTTTTAGCGACCGCTCTCAACTGCCCACCTATCTGGTCTCGAAAATGGCGCGAGGGCACGTCACGGTGGCCCTCTCGGGTGATGGTGGCGACGAGATGTTTGGGGGCTATAACCGCCACGTCTGGCTGCCTAGCCTCGGTCCCCGAATTCTGGAATGGCCTCGCTGGCTGAGACGCGCGCTCGGGCGGATAATTCGCTGGCCTCTCACTCAAGCACTGGTCGACCAGGCGGTCTCTCGAGGCTGGCTAAAAATGCGCTTGCCGCGGAATAAGATGGACAAAGTGGCACGCATGTTGCGAGCGCAAAGCGTCGATGAGATGTATCGCTGGCTGGTGAGCGAATGGGTCAACCCGAACCTGGTAGTGCCGGCGGCCCGGAGTGGGGTGGTTGACGAGTTCAGGCGGGTTTCGGCTCCTCCTCACAGTCTGCAACGCTATGCGATGGCCGACGCTCTTCTCTATCTTCCCGACGTGATTCTGGCCAAAGTCGATCGGGCCTCGATGGCTTGTGGCCTGGAGGCTCGAGCCCCCTTTCTCGACCATCGGTTGGTGGAGTACGCTCTGACTCTTGAACCGACCTTTAAAGTGAAGGGACGGGTCGGGAAGCATCTCTTGCGCCATTTGCTCAAAGAGTTCTTGCCCCTGCGCTTATTCGACCGACCCAAGATGGGTTTTGACGTGCCGATTCGCCAATGGCTGCGAACTGAGTTAAGGCCGTGGGCCGAAAATCTACTTCACTGCCCTTCCACCCGGGCCCTGGGATTGCTCAACTGGGTGCCCATCGAGGAGGCGTGGTCGGCCCACGTTAGGGGCGAGAGTGACGAGTCGGGACGGCTGTGGTCGGTTCTGATGCTGATCGCCTGGCTTCAGGCGAATCGCTAGCCGTCGTCGTTGTCGTCCTCGACGGGTTGTTTGCTAGATAAGAGGTTGCGGAGGCGAGTGGTCCAGGAGCCCGGGGCCGCCTCGCGCTCCTCGTTCTCTCGACCGTACTCTTTGCCGTAGCCGTAGCCGTAACCGTAGCCGTAGCCGTAGGTCCCTCCAGGAAGAAGCTCCCGAGCGTCGGCGTTGTTCATCACCGCGCCCAGGAGTTCGATTTTATGGTCTTCCAGGTCCTGGGCGAAATGAGCTTCCGCCTCTCCCTGCCATTTCTCGGGGCTCACCACCATGATGGCTCCGTCGGTGTGCAGGCCCATCAAGATGGCGTCACCGCACACCGACAAGGGCGGGGTGTCGATGACGAGCACGGTCTCGTCTCGGCTTAAACTTTTGACGATATGTTCGAACCTACCGGTTCCCAACAGGTCGCCGGCGTTGCGCTCGGAGTAGCCCGCCGGTAAGATGCTCAGTCGGGGGACAGAAGTTTCGCAGACCAGTTCAGGGGCGTTGAGCCTTCGCTCTAAGATTTCATTGACGCCCGGGCGTTCGGCAAAGTCGAAGACCCGGCTAAGAGTGGGCCGGCGCAGATCGCCATCGACCAGGATGACCTCTAAATGCAGTTGAGAGAGGGAGACGGCCAGATTGGCAGACACCATCGATTTACCCTCTCCACCCCAGGCGCTGACCACGGTAAAGGCCCGCTTACCTTCGCCAAGGCCCCTCGAGAGAGCGACCCGCTTAGAGCGATAGCTTTCAGCGATCAACGAGTTCGGCTCCTTGAGCAGGATGAGTCGGTCCTCAATCTTCTCCATCACGGCTCCTCAACTGCCCTTCAGCCAGAATCAGCTCGGCCTCGGATTGCTCCTTCTTTTTGAGCGGTCGGCGGAACTTGCTCCAGGCCAGAGGAAATTCTGAATGAATAGCAGGGATCACGGCAATGACCGGCACCTCAAGGGCTTCTTCGACTTTGGGACGGAGTTTGCCGCTGGAGTTTAAATACTCCCGCAGAAAAGCGGCCCCGATGCCCAACACAAGGCAAACCGGAAAGGCGGTCAGGGCGGTGCGAAGGCGACCCATCCGTTTCTGTTTGGGGTCCCAGACGCGGTAGCCTCTGGTGGGCTTTTCTAACAGCGTGACGGCTCCGTGGCGACGGCTTTGCTGCTCGGCGACCCGAGCGCTATAAAGTTTCTTCTGGAGGCCGAGATAGTTGTCACGCCACAAGGCCTTTTCTCTCTCCAGGTCGGCCAGGGCCTGTCGGTCTTCGGGCGTCATCAAGCTGTCGCTCAGGCGCTCGAGATCGGCCACCACGGCTTGATGGCGCGTTTTCGCCTCCTGAATCTGAGCGGTTTTGTTCTCGTAGGCAGCGGTGGCTGTCAGGCGGGCCTCTTGCTGGTAGAGGGCGTGGGCTCTGTGGTAAGCCGTTTTGAGGCTAACCAGGGCGTGGCTGTCTTCACGAAAGAGATTACGAGCCTCTTCATAGGCCTTTCTCTTTTCGGTCATGCTCGCTTCCAACATACTGAGAGCCTGAGTCGGCTCGGTCATGAGAGAGAGGAACACTTTCACTTTGACCCCCTAGATAGGCAGAGAGATTAGCCAGGTCTGCTCTGGTGGTTTCCATCTCGAGTTCAATCTCTCGTTTCTTGGCCTGGAGTTCTTGCTGTTTGTAGGCCAGCTCTTCGTCGCTGCGCTGCCCCAGGTAACGTCGGCGCAACTGTTCCAGTTTTTTTTCTGCCTCTTTCTCTTTTTGCTCGGCCTCTAGTACGAGTTCTTCGATATAGCGTCGATTACTGATGAACTCTTTGGCCGACAGTTCCTCAACGTAGCGGGTGAACTCTTCGCTGAGGAGTTGATTGAGGTTCTGGGCCGTGTCAGGCTCTGACTGGGTGACCGAGAGGGTGAAGACGCGAAAGTTGCGACCGTCAGGTTCGATGACGATCGCTTCTCGGAGCTCTTGCCAGGTGGTGTCACGCCAGCGTTGGCGATCATCCGGATCAGGAGTTCTTCGCTCGTCATCAGTTTCTGCAGAACGGCCGGGTCGGAGAACCAGGAGGCGTTGCTGCTGAGCTGGGAACCGGCGGTTTCGTTGGGCGGGGTGATCAGAAGTTGAGCGGTGGAACGATAGATGCGAACGGACGGCGTTTTCGGCATCAGCATCACAATGATGAGCGAGCCGATGGCCACTGTCAGAGCGGTCCAGCGCCAGTCTTTCGCTACGGAGGTTTCGGAATTGAATATTCTCATGCTTGACACAGAGGAGTTTTCGCTAGCCGACCTAGAAGCGAAGCCAATCGGAGGCGCCCAATTAGCATTTGTGGAACTCGCGCGAGCATTTGAGGCCCGCGGACATAAGGTGATGGTTCGCAATAACTGTTCTACTCCTGGGCAGGAGTCGAACTTAGATTGGCAGGCTCTTGACTCCGGCATTCCCGAGGCAGTTGACTTTGTGATAGCCAACAGGCAAAGTCGCCTTTTGGGCGTCGTCTCTCATCCAAACAAATTCTATGGCTCCATAACACAGCTCAGTATCTACTTCGCTGGCCGCAATTGCGACACCTAGTCTGGCATCGGCCTTCCGTTGTTTTTTCAGGTCAGTATCATGAATCCACTTTGCCATTCTGGGTGCCTTGTGCTCGGCGAGTGATTCCCTACGGGGTCTCGAGTATTTTGTGAGGTGTCGGCAAGCGGACTTGGATTCTAGGAGTCGGTTTGAGTATCGTGGT
>CAYRFU010000344.1:0-7259 GCA_964423525.1 uncultured Burkholderiales bacterium
TCCCCAGCGAGACGGTCAATTCCAACCTGCTGGGAGTTTTGGAAATCGACGTCACTCTTCAGTTCGGGAGTCGTTCCGATGAGATCTTGCTCGGCATGGTTCAGGCACTGCTCGTCGAGACCTTTGAGCGCGTTGACCAGGTCCCAGCAGGGACCGGCGAAAAGAGCGGCTCCGACTTCTTTGATGCGCCCACTTAGCGCTTCCGATCCTTCCTTCGAGAGAGAACTGTAGCGCAGATTGAAGAGGTTGAGCGGCGAATAAGGAGGGTTGTCGCAGTGCAAGAGATTGGTGACATAGGCCAAGCCAGCTCCGAGGGCTTGGTTGACAGCTTCCAGCGTGAGTACTTGGTTGAGGCTTTCCACCTGGCTTGAGCCGGGTCGGCAATCGCTGGGTAGCCAGTTGAACCGTTGGGGTTTGTACTCTGGGTTTCGCCGAAAACCGCTGCAGAGGCTCGTCATCAAGAGATCTCCGGTGCGGGTTTCCAGGAATCGTTCTCCCAGTTCACCTTCGAGCAGAGCCGCTTCTCTTCTTGCCACCTCAACGCTCCAGTCGATCGACTCTCGCTCGACAGGGCCCACCCACAGGCCTTCACCAACCTCTTTCAGGCACTGGTGAGCATAGGCTGGAAAATCCTCTGAAACCAGCGGAACAGCGTCCGGTTGTTGCTTCAAGTGGCCCATGATCGGCTCGCCTCTCAACGGGCGAGGCCGGGTGATAGCAGGGTGTCCTGGTCGAGTTTCGTCGCGTAGCACTCGATCGGCCAGGTAGGCTTCTGCTTCTGCTCGGGTGTAGGCGTTCCCCGGACTTTCCGGCTGGGCCTTGGCGAGCCTGGGGGCCACGCCGACTTTTCTTCTTACTCCTACCACCTTTTCCATGGTGGCCGACAAGCGTCAAAAAATCGTCAAGTTTCCGGCCACAAGCTACATCGCCGAACCTGCTCGGGAAGTCGGTAGAGTCAACCGCCGCTGGAGAGTCAGGGTTCCGTTGCTTCTCGGTCGAGTGAATCCAAATGGCGTCATTAGCCTGTTCTTAGAAGAAAGACTCCTACGGCTGTCGAAGTTTACCAAGTGGCCATTATCAGCCAGTTCCATAAGGGTCGTCCTCGGGGGGCGCGTCCGGACAGATCGCGGCGAGTCTAAGACCGAGGGCCTGGTCTTGCCCAGCCAAGACCAGTTTGACGAGCGAGGCCAGCCAGAACTCCTTTCCCCAACCCCGAACCCGGCATCCCCTCAGCTCGGCTACGTCGAGAAACTCTTGGCCCAACCTGCCGCCGGCCCGCGTGGGGCCAGAACGATGGTCGCCCTATACAAACTCAAGCCCGAGGAAGAGTCGGCCCTCAGAGAAAGACTGAATCTTGAGCCCAAAGGCAGCTTCGAAGAGATCTACGAAGCGCTGGCACCACCGGGCCAGGAAAAGCCCACTCAGGTCGGGCCCGAAGAGCTCAAAACCGTCGGTGCCGAGATGAAGCAGCAAGCCGCCGAGCTTCGACACAGAGCCACCCAGGCTTTGAGAAGACACGGGTTGGTAAGCCCGGACTATCTCAGTCCTGATGGAATTGAGGAAGCCGTCAGAGGGATGGAAATCACTCCCGAGAGAGTCGACCGTTACCTGGAGGCCTACCCTTTCAACAAGAATTCATCACCACCGATGTGGAGCTTCCCCAGAAAGAGCAACTATCACGGCGAGTCTACGAAGGGGTCAACCAGGCAACAGTCAGCCGGACCCTCAGCTCGATCGAGGGCGAACTCAAGGAGCTGGAAGAAACCCTCGATGGCCAATGGAGACTGGCTGGAGTAGAGCTCGGCTACCTAGGGGGAGGCCGCGGCTCGATGCAACGCCAGAAGACTCAGCTTTTAACCGAGAAAGCAGCCTTTGAGGCTGCTCAGAAGAAGCTAGAGCAAGAGACGTCTCAGGCCAGTGAGCGTCACCGCGAGCAGCAAAAAGCCAAGCTGGAAACGGTCTTGTTAGAGGGCTATCATGATCTGGTGGGAGCCAACTTGCTCGCCCGAAACGGACGGAATTTCCAGGAACTCGCTGGAGTCATTGAGGGCCATCCAGAGCTCTCCTCCGTGACCGTCCCGAGGCCCCTGGCCGAAATGTCGATTAGTCAGTGCGAGAATGTGCACCGCGGTCTGATCCGAGTCGAGGAAGAGCGTCTTCAGGGACTCGAGCAGGAGCGACGCTTCACCTCGGTTTTCGGGATGGACCGAGAAGCCTTCACGCGCCAGCTTCAGGAAACGCTGGGGCAGGGTCTACCCTACCACATCGAAATCGGTCGACTGTACGACCTCGACGAGAAGGGCCAGGCCCGCGACGGTTATCATAGTCTCCGATTCAGCGTCCAAGACACGAGCCTTCTCGACCCTAGACTGCTGACCCGAGACGACAGGCGCTATCAACCCGACCTGCAAGGCAAACCCCCCAAACTTTTCGAGGGCCACTTAATGTGGTTTCCCGAGAACGGACAGCTGGTGATCGAAAAGACGCGAGCCTCCCGACAGGCTGCGGGCCGGGGATTGGGAAAGATCGTGGCCCGCAACATCCTCGACCAGGCTGGCAAGTTGGGAGCCAAAGAGGTGGCTCTCTTCGCCGGCGAAGAAGATGGTCAGCTGTTCTGGGCCAAAGCCGGGTTCTTACCAGCGGCTGAGACCGGGCGAACTCAAGACTGGATGGGAAGAACCGGTGAGCTCTATTACGGTCATGACGACCTCAAGCGGTCTCTAAAAAGTCAGTTGGAATTCGTCAAGATTCCCGACGCCTCCAAGAGCCGAATCCTCGAGAGTCTTGAGCGCGACGATCCGGAGAAGCCCTGGTTGTGGGAGATCGCGGATGACAAGACCCCGCTCCCCAAGGGGAAACGGTCGCCAAAGAACTTCACAACAAATACTCTTGTTGGAGTGGCCAATTCCGTCTCGACAATCCGGCTCAGAGGGTCCGTCTCGATCGCTTTGTCAGCCCCGATGCTCGTTTTGAAGGGGTTGAAGCTCTGCGAGCGGAGATGCTAGTAGACCGGCCTGACCTGATAGCAGCTGGTTCCTCAGACTCCAGGAGTCTTCATCAGAAACCCGCCTCCTGATGCCGGGTGAAAAGGACTTCAACTATGCAAGTATCTGGAGACCCAGCTCGGTGGTTCTCATGTTCCGGTCGACAAGAGCCATTCCACGAGCCGGCTCCACCAGGACCGTGGCCCTCTTGTCCCCAAAAACCGGAGTCTCCGTCGTGACCTCACCAACGGAGACACTGCCTTTAAGTGAGAGGTAGCTCCTATTGTTCTCACCTGCGAGCTCGCCCCCACCGATATGCTCAAAGGTGGTTTGTTTGGAAAGCTCAATACGACAAAGCCCGTCACCGAGGTCTTCGCAAGCCGTCATCAAAGTCGGCCCTAAGTGCGAGGAAAGGGCCGAAGCAAGGGAGGAAACGAACTTGAGATTGTCTCCATACTTGGTGGCGAGACTCTCCCATCGGCTCTTTAACCCCTCGGTGCATCCGTCAAAGACTTCCCAGGCCTGGTCACGTTTGCCCTCAGACTGGAGGGCCACGAAGGATTCGTTCCGCTCACGAATGGCGCTCGCCGAATCTCGATTCAGCTCGCAGACATCCTGAATGGCCTGGCTTGGATCGGAGTCGGCCGGGTCTATCAAAAGCAAGGTTCGGTGAGTGTTTTCAAGGGGAGTCGCAGCCTTGCGAAAGGCAGAACTGGGATTGAGAGCGGGATGGTCAAGACCTACTGAACCTGATACCATGGTCTTTCTCCTGGGTAGTTTCTCTTCAATTGTCCAGGGTTAGGCTGAAAAAATGCTGACTCGCGACACCCGTCTTCATCTCTCGGCGTCCTGGCGCCACTATCCAGGCCATCCAGACAGGTCCACCTGAGAGACGCAAACGGCTTCGGCGCTCTGATTCACCTGGTCCAGCGAGACCGATTCAGCTAGATCTTGACGAAGGTGTCAAGAGCGGCAGGAAAGTCCAAACGCCCGAATCCAAACCGGACATAGCGGTCAGGAAATCCGAGGAAGGAAGAGGGTAACAAGACAACACCGTGTTGCTCGGCCAGCTCAAGGCAGTAACGCTCGGCGCTTTCCTGTTGAAGCAACTCGACCAAAGCCACCGAGCCGGCTAGAGGCCGGCGCCAGCGGAACTCATCCGAGCCCCGAAAAGCCGACTCGGCCAGCTCGACGTTACGCTCGACGATAGCTCGGTTGCGAGCGATCAGCTTCTCTTCAAAAGTCAGTGCGACTTCGGCCAGCCTCTCCACGGGAGAGGCGGTGCAGATCGAGGTGTAGAGGCGCCACTGAAAGAGCTTCTCCATGAGGCTCGGAGCCCGCGTGATAAGCCACCCGGCCCTGAGTCCGGGCAACCCCTGAGGTTTGGAAAGTCCGGACAGAACGAGACTCCGCTCTGAAAGCTCGACAGCCGACGGCAAGTCTGGCCGAGCGTCTAGATTAAGACCTCTATACATCTCATCGGAAAAAAGCCAGATCTCGCGTTCTTCGGCCCACCTGACCAAACGAAGCCATTCCTCGTGTGAAGGTCGAAAGCCGGTAGGGTTGTGAGGAAAGTTGACCACCAGCAGCTCGATGTCCGCGAGACGTTCGAGGCCTTCCCAATCGAGAGCCCAGCCGTCCTGGGTGGGCACAAGGTCCCACCCGACCCAATCGCGAGGAAGATTCTTAAGCGCATCGTAGGCCGGTAACAGAACCCCGGTCTTTCCGGTCAACACTCGAGAGACTGGAAAAGTCCTTCGATGGGAGAATTCAAAACCAGAACATCCTCAGGCGCTACCTTTTGATACCTACTAGCGACCCTCTCCCGCAGTACCGGTGACCCCTGGGACTCAGTGTAGTGAAGCTCCTGGTCCATGAGACTCGAAGGCTCAACCCCCGCCAGATCGAGTAATTCTGCGATGGAAATCGTCTCGCAGTCAGCCAAGTTCTTTGGGCACGGTAGAGGAGCCCTGAACGGGAAAGGGGTCGAGAGTTTGTTCGGTGGGACGGTCGCCTGGCCTCTGAACTGTCAGCGGCAGCGGTCAATTGACACATAACCCGTGGACAAGTATTATTTACCCATGAACCTGACATTAGCGGCTGACGAGCATATCGTTCGTAAAGCTCGCCAGGTCGCCAAATCCATGGGGAAAAGCTTAAATCAGTTGATCCGTGAATACCTGGAGGAATTGGCTGGGTTAGAGTCACGCGAAGACATCGTTGCCGAGCTTGAATCCCTGGGGGACGGTGACTCTGGAGGCTGGAAGTTCCGTCGCGACGAGCTTTATGACCGAACGTAGTTTTTTCGACACCAACGTCCTGGTCTACGCCGATGACCGAGCCGATCCGGCCAGGCAGGCAAGGGCCCGACAACTGATTCGAGATGGCATCGCCAGCGGCAAGATGGTTGTCTCCACCCAAGTACTCCAAGAATACTTTGTCACCGCCTACAAAAAGTTGAATATCGACCCTACGGTGGCCCGTCGCAAGGTCGAACTTTACGCAACTCAGCAGCTCATGCTAACTGATACCCAACTGATCCTCGAGGCGATCGACCTTCACCGACTCCACCAACTCTCGTTCTGGGATTCTCTGATCGTCTGCGCAGCCTCTCAGGCTCGTTGCAAAGTGCTCTATAGCGAGGATATGCAAGCTGGTTTTCAGCTCCGGGGGCTCAGGATTAAGAACCCTTTCCACGAACCCAAGGATTTATCTTCGTAGTCGACTGCTCGCGGAACACAGAGGGCCGGGTCAGCGAGCAAGTCGTTTTATGGGCTCCGCCGGGGTGGGTGAGAATAAGGCGTATCAGCCTTCAGGGCTGGCTCCACTGCTGGCGAGACTCGGGAGCAGGATACTCATCGCCCCAGTATTCTGTCGCTCGCTTGACTCGCTGGCCTTGGAACTCGAAATAGGAGGTTCCATAGGCTGTCTGCCCGGTGTCGGCGGTGATGTAGACCGTGCAGACCACCACCTCTTCTCCCTCCACCA
Organism: uncultured Burkholderiales bacterium; assembly: GCA_964423525.1. GTDB lineage: Bacteria > Vulcanimicrobiota > Xenobia > Xenobiales > JADMJV01 > CAYRFU01. The sequence continues at coordinate 5,973 of CAYRFU010000344.1, forward strand.
GATGCCGTATCTCAGCCTGATGATGACCGGGATAGGCTCGGTTCATCTCCACGAAGTTCTCTGGCCCGCGAAAGCGTTCTCCGGATTGAGGCCAGTAGGCCTCAAAGTCTGGACAGAAGAGCAGTTTGGCTTCTTCCCATCTTTGCTCTGAGAAGAGCCTCCACAGCTTTCTGACTATGAACGAACGGCTCACCGAACTCCGCTTCGTGGTTCCTCGGCCCCAACCTGTCCGTGACCGCACTCGCAACGCGAGAACGAGGTTCGACGCCCATCTCTTTCCGCGTTCAGGTGTCGAGCCCCGCGCGCGGGCTGTCGATACCTTTACGGCCATCGACGGGCTCGACCTGGAGCGTCAGAAACCGGCGAACTTTCTGAACATCGCGCCGAGTCCAGGCCCATCGATGCCCTGACTTCAGCTCTCATCTGAGAGCTCTCACGACGGTAGCGACTTTTCCCGGGCAGCGTCGGCGAGTCTTTTCAGCTTTGTATGATCGAGCCGACCTTCGCAACTCTACCAACGCCGCATCGTTGCGAGAGGTTGACACTGATGGTCACGCACAGAAGCGCTAAGGTCGGAGGCAATCGCCAAGACCACCTAGGATTTGCCATCGCTAGAACTGCTGAAGGTCTTCAATTGAGGTGGCGGTCGCGCATGCTAAATAGTTCCTACCCGAACAACGAAGTTCCGCTTGAGATGCGAGCCAATATCCGTCAGGCTGTCGAAAGAGAGACAGGATAAACGTTTTTGCCCTGATAAGCCTGATGAGGAGGTGAATGGAATGAACCGAGAGTCTGGCTCCTTTCGCTATACAACTCGCTATATTGATGATGAGGAAGGTGGCAGCGCTGGGCTGGAAATGCTCCGCGAGGATGTTTTCCTCGACAATGGCTATGGAGAGCCTGCGGCGAACGTGATATATTGGGATGCAACTGGTGCCTGGGAGGTTCAGACCTTTTGTGAGGTTCCACTGCTTGTCCTGGAGCAACTTATCAAAGAGGCTAAGGTTGCGGTGTTTCCGCCGAGTTCCCCTCCAGTTACCCATATCTCATGGGGTCGAATGGAGATTGAAGGTATTGGAATCGGACGGGATTTCAAGCTTTATCCGGGCGGCGGTCGGCCCTGGGATTGGAAGGAAACCGATACTCATCACGTTCCCGGTATACAACCAGCTGATGTTCAAGAGTTGCTCGACAATGGAAGCAGAATCATTGTACTGAGCCGTGGAATGGAATGGGTGCAGATCTCAATCTGAGTCATATTTCTTGACTCAGAGTAGATCCTCTGGC
>CAYRFU010000345.1:0-7254 GCA_964423525.1 uncultured Burkholderiales bacterium
GGAGGACTGTCTACCTACGAGGTTTGCCTCGCTTACGAGCTGGCCCGGCGGGGTCCGCCAGCTTCGAGAGGGAATAAAGCGGATGGTTCTGGACACTCCAGCAGCCTGAGAAAGTTCCTCTACCGGCATGAATGTCAGGCAAGTTGGCAAAGGCTTCCTGATGAATCGAAAGACTTTTCTTGGCGAGGCCCAATGGCGTCGAATCTCACCCCTTCTTCCAGGCAAAGTTGGTGACCCTGGTCGAAGCGCGACCGACAACCGAACTTTCATCGAGGCGGTGCTCTATGTCGCCAGAACTGGGATTCCCTGGCGGGATTTACCAAAATCCTTTGGAGCCTGGAATACAGTCTACAAGCGGTTCTCTCGGTGGACACGCGACCGGAGCCCAAAAAAAGCTGGACCGCAAGCTCTTGGCCGCTCTCGCGGCGGGCTCACAACAAAGATCCACGCCCTAACTGAGAGGTTGGGGAATCTCGTGCACTTTTGCTTGACGGGCGGCCAGGCGCACGATTCGAGACCAGCCAAAGACCTGCTGGCCGGCATCCGCGCCGGCCACGTGATAGCCGACAGGGCATACGACTCGAATGCTCTCGTGGAAGAGATCAAGTCGGCAAGGGCTCAGTGGCCTCCGTGTTATAACCCTTCTTCCTCGGCCAATCGAATGTCAACAGGCCCTAACCTTCCTGAAGCAAGACGAGCTGAATAGCGTCAAGTCGGGGGCTGGCCTCTTGGAGGCGGCTCAGGATTTCCCGGCGGCGCTCCAGCAGAATAGCCAGGTCCTTTTGGGTGACGGAGGGGTTCACTCGAGCGAGAGCAGCCGACCTCTCACATTCCTTTGCCAAAAGCTCCCCAGCTTCCCTATGGGCTCTCTCCAGCAAAGGCGCAAAAGCCTCCGTCACCGCCTCTTGAGCCTTCTCAGAAAGAGGCTCAAGAGTCTCACCTAAGCGGCCCACCAAAGTGGCGGCCACCTCGGGAGCCAGCTTCTCCAACATAGCTTGCCCGAGAGCCTGACCCAGCTCTGGCCGCCGCTGCCCTTTCATATCCAGATGAACCTCGACGGTTTGGGGAGGGAGGAACCTGGCCAACTCCAGGTCAGCCGGACCCACTGCCTGGACGACGTAAAGGAAAGCAAGGAGGACAGTGGTTTCTGGAGCCTGTCGCCAACGAACCGCTTCGGCCCGGCTGTCGGCCTGATCGAGCAAGAGCTCGAGGGCTCCTTCGACCAGGGGGTGTTCGCTTGAGAAGAACTCCAGATCCTCACGTTGGAGCCCCTTCAATCGGTCGAACGTGCCGGTGAACCCACCTTCAGGCATGCCGGGCAAAGAATCGACAAACATCATATCTCCGGCTTTGACCGAAAAAATTCCCCGGTCGAGTTCCTCCATCAAGACGCCATACCGCTCCAGCAGCTCGGGGAGGGTCTCTCTCACGGTCCGATCTTGATCCTGTTGGCGGACATAGTGAGCCAGCTCTTCGCCCCGCTTTGAGTCGAAAGAGTTCCGGTCGATCAAGACGTCCTCGTTATCCTCGGCCCGAGTCCTTTCCTCAGCAGCCGCCTGACCGACCACCTCCAGGTCGAGGCTTTCCACATCTTTGCCGAAGCGTTGATAAAGACGGTCTCCGCCGGCCACCGGCCGAGCAAAAGAATCGAGGCCCTCACGATGCCACCCCAGGACAGCCTCTTCCCGCCCCCCACGGCGGTAGGGAACGTGGAGAACCACCTCGTTTTGCTGACCAATGCGGTCGAGTCTTCCGATCCTCTGCTCCAGCAGATCGGGATGAACGGGCAAGTCGTAAAGCACCAAGTCCGAGGCGAACTGGAAATTCCTCCCTTCGCTCCCGATCTCGGAAGCGAGTAGAACCCGGGCTCCCTGGGGCTCAGCGAAATAGGCCGCCTGTCGGTCCCTCTCAAGCAGGCTCATCCTCTCGTGGAAGGTGGCCAGTGGGGTCGGCAATTCGCGTCGCAAAGCCTCATAAAGTTCCACCACTTCGTCAGGAGAGTGGGTGATGACCAGAACCTTTCGGTCATGATTGAGCAGAAATTGCCGCAGCCAACTCAGCTTGTCCTCAACCGCCACAGCCTCTAGGCGGCGGCCGGGGAAAAGGTGACCCAGCCGATGACGTCGGTTTCGCACGAGCACCCGGCCGGTGCCGTGGCGGTCGCAGAGAGCCTCAAGGAGTTCCTCCCGACGACCCTGGTAGAGAAGGGCTCCTAACTCTGGGTCGGCCGGAAAGTGCTCTGTGAGCGGCTCGGCGACCTGCTCAAGACGCCCTTCTTCGATGGCCAGGGCCAATCTCGAAACGGTCTTCAGATGCTTCTGTTCAGTCACAAATTCAATAAGGTCTGAAAACCGGTCCGGGTCAACCAATCGAAGTAAGCCGAAAAGCGATTCTACTCCTAGTCGACTGGGGGTCGCGGTCAGCAGCAACAGGCCCCGAGTCGAGCGACTCAACCGCTCCACCACAGGATGGTCGAAATGGTGGTGAGCCTCATCCACAATGACCAGGTCCCACTCTCGTTCAGGCAGCTCCTCCATCTCGGTGTCAGGGCAAAGCACGCGCACCTGGTCGGGTTCCTCGGGCTTGAAGATCTCAAACATCAAGTTGAAGCGACGGAAAAACTCGGCCAGCCATTGGTGCACCAGCGGTTGAGGGACCAGAGCCAGCACTCGCTCAGCCCGACCGGCCCGGGCTAACCCGGAGAAAATCAGGCCGGCTTCGATGGTCTTGCCCAATCCGACCTCGTCAGCGAGGAGAACGCGGGGTCGGGCCATAGAGAGAACCTTATCGGCTACGTAGAGTTGATGCTCGAGAAGATCGACTCGCGGTCCCACCAGCCCAGCCACAGGGGAACGGAGGCGCTGAGACCTGAGTTCCCAGGCCCGGCGCCGCAGACGGTAGTCGCCCAGCGGAGCCAACTGGCAGGCGCGGAGGTGGTCCAGAGCCCCAGTGGCCGGCGGCTCGTCGGAAAGCTCCAGCTCGGACAGGTGGTGACCCTCTCCCGAGTAGATGAGCAAATTCTCTCGCTCTTCCACCTTCTCAACCCGGAAGGTCGTCCCTTGACGGTCGGTGGCCGTTTGTCCCACAGAGAGGACCATTCGTCGCAAAGGGGCCGTCTGGAGACTGTAGACGCGGGACTCCTCCACGGCCGGAAAATCAACCGTGATGGTGCGTCGATCGGTATGGGCGACCTGGCCCAAACCCAGGGTCGGCTCGGCTTCGTTGATGACCCGCTGACCGGGGAGAAAAACCATAGCCAGGCGGTTCGGGCCCCACCCAACTTCCCCTACAGGGAAAACAGATCTGCGGCTTGAACGCCCGAGCATGAGTATTGAGGCAATGCTGTGCGACTACGCCACGGTCCGCGAGGGGCTGCTCCACGTCCTCGGAGGCGGTATCAACCGACTCTGGCGCGAAAAATTTCCGGCTCAAATGGGGGTCACTCTGGCCATTCTGTTGGAGATCCATCCCACTGAGGCCAATCGCCAGCACACCATGAATATCGTGCTCCTCGACGAAGACGGTCGTCGCTTGGCCGAGGTCAACGCCGACTTCCAGGTGGGTCGCAAGGCCTCAGCTGGGCGCAAAGGAGAAAACATCATTATGCCCTTGGCCGTCTCCCTCCAGCAGATGTCGATTCCCAGCCCGGGAGCTTACAGTGTGGAAATTCTGATGGATGGGCAACACAAGCGGTCTTTGATGGTCTTGGCCGCCCCGCCCGACAAAGACGACCGAAGGCGTCGAGGCCGAACCGGTAGCCAGAACTGAAGGTCCGCTTCTCACGGGCGCCCGCCTGGCAAAGGCAAAGAACCTTTTACTTGGAGCGCGGGCCGGAGGCCTTTAGAGAGGTCCCGCACTACATCACCAACTCCCCCTTTTTCGCCTTTCATCTGGCCCAGGTGGCTGCAGAATTGTGTCGTCGTCGCCAACTTCAACGTCCTCGCCTGCTCGAGTTGGGAGGAGGCTCGGGACGATTCGCCAGCCTCTTCTGCCGTTTTTTCTCTCGGCAGATAGCCTCGTTTGACTATCACCTGACCGACCTGGCTCCCGCCAATATCGAGTTCTGCCGCCAGCACCCCGGCTTGGCCGACAGTCCTGTCACGTTCGCTCCCCTCGACGTCTCCCAAGAGCCTTTACCAGAGGCCGATCTGATCGTGGCCAACTATTTCTTCGGGGCCCTTCCCCAGGAGCGGTTGCGAGCCGTGGAAGGTGAACTCCATCTGGTCGAGACCGACGACCGCTTCTTCCCCAGCGCCAAAGCCCTGCGACCGTCTCCCAATCCGTTTGCGAACCGAAGCTGGAATCGCGATGCTCGCCATCAGGCCGAGCGCCTGCCTCATAGCGACTTTCTCTTTCCCAGCTGCGGCCGAGACCTGATGGAGCAGTCGGGAAAGGCGACCTGGCTGCTCTCTGACAAAGGGTTCCTCAAAGGAGAAGAGTGGTTGAACTATCTCGACTTACCGGCTGTCCGTCACGGCCAAAGCTACTCCTTCCCCGTCGATTTCGGCCTTCTCGGCAGAGGGGTCGAGCCGTGGCCAGGCGAGGCGCGTTTCAGGACCATGGTCTTTCCCGCCCAGACCATGACCAGATACCCTTTCGGCCCCCATGATCTGGTGGTACTTTGGGAGGCTCTGAGGGACCTGTCTTTGCCCTCGTCGGTGGCAGCCAACTTCCTGGCGCTGGCCCAATTTTGTCCCGAGATGGCGGCGAGCTTTCGCGCCTCTCTGAAAAGGCTGAACCCCAGCCACCTAGTCTGGCTCTTGGATCGATGCCTGACTCATCACTACAGTCTCGGTCTTTCCTCCACCACCGAAGCTCGACTCGCGCAACTCTACCACCAGGCTGGGGCCTATCGGAAGGCGCTTGCCCTATATCCCGAAGAAGCTCGCACCAGTCGGTCACGGGCTCTATGCTGGCTAGCTTTGAGAGAGGCTGAGAAAGCCCGTGAAGCCGCTCCCGACCTGGCCTTGCCGCCGGCTCCCACCACTGCCCTGGAGCCCCCGACACCCTTAGCCGTGGAAATCGATCGGTCCGTCTTGATTCAATTCCTGGAAGACCAGGACCTGAACGAGCGGGCTACCCTGGCCCTTCATCGACTTCGAAGGGAGCACCGAGGGGGAGTGCGAAGTCGCCGCGATGGCTCAACAATACATATTTACGATGCACGGTCTCGAGAAGACCATCAACCATAAGAAAATCCTCAAAGGGATCAACCTTTCTTTCTTCCCGGGAGCCAAAATCGGGGTCCTGGGCGCCAACGGCGCCGGTAAGAGCACGGTGCTCAGAATCATGGCCGGCGTCGAAAGCCAGTTCGAGGGTCACGCCGAGCCCGCCAAGGACGTGACGGTGGGATACGTTCCCCAGGAGCCGGAACTCGATCCGGAACTCGACGTGCGCGAGAACATTCGCGCCGGTGCCGAAGAAGTGACCGCCCTGCTGAAAGAGTTCGACCAGATCAATGAAGATCTGGAGACGGCTGATCCCGACACAATGGAAAAGCTACTCGAACGGATGGGTCAAGTCCAGGATGCCATCGAAGATGCGGGTGGATGGGAGTTGGATCGTTTCATTGAGATGGCCGCTCAGGCCATGCACCTGCCGCCCCTCGACTCAAGAATCGACATCCTTTCGGGCGGCGAAAAACGGCGCGTCGCCCTCTGCAAAACGTTACTCCAGAAACCCGACCTCCTTTTACTCGACGAGCCGACCAACCACCTCGATGCCGTTTCGGTAGCCTGGCTTCAGACCCATCTGGCTGAGTATGAAGGAACCGTAGTGGTGGTCACCCATGACCGCTACTTTCTCGACCAGGTGGCCGAGTGGATTCTCGAGATGGACAGCGGCCACGGCTATCCCTGGAAAGGAAATTACTCTTCCTGGCTGGAGCAAAAGGAACGCCAACTGGCCGACCGTGAGAAACAAGAAACCGCTTTGCGCAGACAGATCAAGCGCGAACTGAACTGGGTTCGGATGTCCCAGGGCGACAAACGCAACCGGAACAAAGCCCGTCTGCGGGCCTACGAGGAACTGGTGGCCAAAGCCAATAACGAGCAACGGCTTGAAACCCAGCTCTTCATCCCGCCGGGACCCAATCTTGGCACTCAGGTCGTCGACTTCGAAAACGTGACCAAAGCTTACGGCGACCGCACTTTGATAAAGAATCTCAGCTTTCAACTCCCCCGAGGAGGCATTGTGGGAGTCATCGGCCCCAACGGAGCCGGTAAGACCACCCTTTTCAAGATGATTGTCGGTCAGGAGCAGCCCGACCAGGGAACCATCACGGTGGGACAGACAGTCGACCTGGCCTACGTCGACCAGACCCGTGAAAACCTGACTGCAGATCGGGCCGTGTGGGAGGAGATTTCCGATGGCCAGGACGATATCGAACTGGCCGGAAAACCTGTTTCAGCTCGTTCCTACGCCGCCCGCTTCAATTTCACCGGACAGGACCAGCAAAAGAAGGTCGGCGACCTTTCCGGCGGTGAGCGCAACCGGGTTCACCTGGCCAAGCTGCTGCGCCGGGGCGGCAACCTGCTGCTTTTGGACGAGCCTTCCAACGATCTCGACGTAGAGACGTTGCGGGCCCTTGAGCAAGCCCTACTCGACTTCCCTGGCTGCGCGGTCGTCATCAGCCATGACCGTTGGTTCCTCGACCGCATCGCTACTCACATTCTGAGCTTTGAAGGAGAGGGCGAGGTTGTTTTCTTTCCCGGAAACTACTCGGAATACGAGGAGAACAAAGCAGAGAGAAAAGGAGCCGTTGCTGCAGGCTCTTAGTATGGTAAGATAGGCCTATGACGAAAGCCGACTCCAAGGGGGAGGACGTTGCGGGACTCGAGGATGCGACTAGCGAGCAAGAGTTACTAGCCAGGACTTTGCTGTACCTCGAAGGATTCGCCAAAACGGAGCGGGTCCTGATCCTCTTCAGGCAAGCAAGCGAAGAACTCGTTCCCAAAGCCGCTCGCAACTTCGACTGGGAAACCCTGGCCGGGAGCGACGTGGAGCCGATTCTCAAAAAGGTTCAGGTCAGCAGGAAGGGGATCAAAGCCAACGAGAAACTGGACGGCCACCTGACCTCGATGATCTGTCAGCCGATCCTCGACAGCTCTCTGCGATTGCTGGGCTTGATCTACATCGACTGTCGGGTTGAAGTCGGTAACTATCAGTTCCGGGAACAGCACCAGGTCGCCGAACTGGCTGAAGCCTTCGCCCGACGCCTGATGGCTCTGCCCAAAGCGCCGGCCGGTGACGTTC
>CAYRFU010000346.1:0-3603 GCA_964423525.1 uncultured Burkholderiales bacterium
TAGCTCAACCAAAGGAAAGAAAGCCGTGACGGTCGTCGCTGATTGTCAACACGCCCCTAGCGAATCCGTTTGAGACTCAGTCGACGATCTCGGCGGATCAACAGCTCTCCACCGTTGACCCCGAGGATGGGGATTCTCTCTTCTACTCCGGTTTTACCGGTCAGCACCAGCTCTCGCTCTTCCACAGTCCACGAGATATCTTGTTGACTATCGACCTCGAAAGCGCTGTTGTGAATAGACTTCCAACCCGTCTGGTCGGGCTCAAAGTGGTAAGTATAGGTGATCTCGACCGGCTTGTCGCCAGGAGTACGGCTTCTCACGACAGCCTGCCAGGTCCCCACCAACTTTTCGGGTTTGACCGGCAAAGCCTGGGCCGGCACCAGCAGCAAAAGACTGAGAGTTAGACAAATCCATCTCATCGCATCGTTTCTCCTCCATCGATGACCAGCATCTGACCGGTCATAAAATCGGCCCCCGTGGCCAGGTAAGCCACCGCTTCGGCCACGTCTTCGGTCTGACACAGGCGACCGAGGGGAACGCTTTTGGTAAGGGCTTCCCGAAGTTCGGGCCCGCCCTCCTGGATCCAAGGCTCTTCAACTAACCCGCAGGCGACGGTATTGACGCGGACCAGGGGAGCCAGTTCACGAGCCATCGAACGAGTCAAAGAGTGAATGGCAGCACAGCTCGCGGCGAATTGGGTGTGGGCTCCGGTGTAGGCTGAGGTCATGGTCACGTTGATAATTTTGCCATACTCGAGAGCCTGCATCAGGCGAGCGGCTGCGCGGGCCACGTAGAACGAGCCTTTCAGGTTATGGTTGAGCACTTCATCCCACATCTCGTCGGTGATATCGCCCAGGGCGGCGTCGTTCCAACGGTAGATGTTGTTGACCAGGATATCGACTCGTCCGAAGATATCGATGCCGGCCGAAAAGACGTGCTCAACCGCCTGTTCGTCCTGGTAGTCGAAGGGGAGAGCCAGGATTTTTCCTCCGAACTCGCCCGTTTGAAGGCTGAAGATTTCGTCCTCTGGGCCGTTGATCAAAAGAGAGTAGTCGCAGCGAGCGAGGGCCAACGAAATGGCTGGCCCGGCCAGACCTCTCCAGTCGGCTATTAAAGCTACCGGGGTTTCCACGGCCACCGCGTTTCGTCGCTTCCCCCTCGGCGGCCTGTAACCGGAAGCTTTAGGCACAAAGGATTTCCGTCTGTTCCAGGGAAAACAACGCTGTCGTAGTAACAAACCACCAGTGACTATGAGGAAAGAGGCGTCGGTCGAATGGGCATGCGGAGGATGAAGGTTGATAAGTTGGGGATAGACCTCCTAACCCATGATCCGGTCGTCATCCTGAAAGACCTTGAGGGTAAGCGCCACCTGCCCATCCTGATCGGGCCTTTCGAAGCCACCGCCATCGCCCTCGCTCTGGAAGGAACTCAGGTTCCCAGGCCCCTTTCTCACGACCTGATGAAGTCAGTCATCGAGGCTCTCCGTGCTCGAGTCGACCGAATCATCATTCACGACATCCAAGAGAACACTTTTTATGCCAAAGTGGTGTTAGAGTCGAACGTCGGTCCCCTTGAGATCGACGCTCGCCCCAGCGACAGTATCGCCCTGGCTTTGCGCACCAACTCGCCTATCTACGTCTCCGAGCAGATTATTCTGGAGGAGACGGTCGAGGACAAGTCTTCGGCCAAAGAAGACGCTAAAGAATACAGCGAGTTCAAGAAGTTCATCGACGACCTCAAGCCCTCAGACTTCACCAATACCGACGAGAAGTAGTTTCTGGATAGATTCAGGGCTGGGGGCTACTCTGGTCCTGGTCTCACGGTGCTCCGAAGAGGTGTGTGTTGTTTTGAAAATCACAAGGCTGAGTCAACCCGTTATTCGTTCTGTCCCGGCCAACCCGAAACCCGAGGAACCTCCCGTCGAGCCAACCGGACCCTGGGATTGTATGAGTTGCTATCCCCGCAAAGGGAAGTGCTCCCCCTGTGGCGGGACAGGGAAGTTTCCTATCGGGAGCACTCAACGGTGCAACCAGTGCACCGGTAGCGGAAAGTGCTACATCTGCGGCGGGGACGGCAAGCTTGATCTTGAGTCCCAGCTGGTGCTGGGTCACCTCTTCATTCAGTGGGCCCTGGCCATGAAGCCCAGTCGCGATACGGAGGGCTAGAAGTCCGACCGGGGTTATACCGGAAACGCTGCCTCAGGCCACGGACCAGAGTCTTTTAGCAGCCAAAAGAGCGCTCAGATAGCAGGCCGCCCCGACCAGGAGAACCCAGGTGAAGCCCAGGTCGATGGCTAGCATGATGGCTACCACCGGACCGAGGACTGAGGCGAAGCCGTTGGCGGCCCAGGCCCATCCCACCAATTCAGGGCGCGACTCGAAGCGACGAATGGCGGTCGGAAAAGGGACCCCCAGGCAGACTCCTAGAGGGGCCACCACCAGGAACCCAACCACCATTCTGCCCAAGAGAGAAAGGGAGATGGTAGCCTTAAGAAGGGAAGGCAGCCCGAAGGCGTAGAGAATGGCTAACCCCACAATCAAGAGATAAACCGGAGGAGGACGGTCACCCGGCAGCCTGGCCGCCAGAAAACTGCCAGCCCCGGCGCTGAGAAGCAGCGTAGCCAGAACAAAAGAGAGAGAATAAACCGGACTTCCAAAGTAGCGAGTGAAATGCTGAATGAGGGCTACCTCAAAAAGCATAAAGCCGGCGCCCAAGAGGGAAAAATAGAGGACCACAGGGGCTCTGTCACCGGTCTTTTCGGTAGTCCACCAAGGAATCGCCATCAACACCATAGCCAGGAGAGTGGCTTGTAAGAGAATGGCGAGCAGAAGCATTCGAGTTAAGAAGATGTCCCCGAAGCCTGCCGAGAGACTGAAGTCGCGCCATCGCCCGAATTGAAAGAAAAAGGGACGATCGTCGGTAGCGGGGCGCACATCGTAAGGGTATTGGCCAAAAAACTGTTCCGGCTCAGAGGAGCGAAGGTAAGTTGTAAAGGGGTTCTCAAGGTCCAGGTTGGGCGCGTAGAGAAACGACATCCCTCTTTTCGAGGCGAGCCGGAAAGCGCTCTCGAGTTCTTCAGAAGTGAAAGGCGCCCGCTTGACCACCACGTTGACGAGCGGATTGAAAGGGGTGGCTAGAACTAAAATATGGTCTTTTGGCTCCAGGCTCGGGTCGATTCGCTTCAAGGCTTCGGCGGCCGTAGTGCAAAGCTTCAGAGAGGCTTTGGGTGGGTTGCTAAACCAACGCGACACGGTCAAGAAACCGTTCTGGCTGAGGCGGTTCAGGTAATCTTCGAAGGCTTCTACCGTGTAGAGGTTCTCTTCAGAGAGGCCGTAGGCGCCGGCGCTGGAGGCGGCCCAGGTGTCGATCAGAGATAGTTGAACGGCGTCGTAGCGTTGCTCGCTACGGCTGACAAAGGAACGGCCGTCTTCTAGTCTCAGCTCGACCTCATCCCGAAGAAAAAGGTCCCCGTTCAGATGAGCGAACTCGCCGGTCATCAACTCGACCACCAGGGGGTTGACCTCAATGGCGTCCACTTCGGTGGCACCGTGATGAAGGGCGGTGGCGATATCCACTCCTCCTCCCGCCCCGATCACGAAGACG
>CAYRFU010000346.1:3613-7141 GCA_964423525.1 uncultured Burkholderiales bacterium
GGAGCCAAAGCCTGGAGGGCTACCGACGATAAAGTCCAGTCAAGAAAACGCTGTTCTGGCCCCTCCTTGATGACCGGTGTAGCGGCGTCGCCATCGATCACCAAGAGAGGTTGCGGTAGGGGGCGGTCCTCACTGTTGGGATTTTCGATCCAGGCTACCGGTGGGGATTGGGCTACCAGGTCGACCCTCGAGGTGGAACTCCAACCTTGATAGAGGCGCTGGTCGGACCCGCCACCCTGACTCTCAAGAATGCCCAGGGCTTTGGCCGGGGCCGGGCGGAAGGTGAGAAAATGATTTCCCACCGGGATAAGAACTAGCCAGAGAACGAGAGAGACCAGGGCTGATCGGGAGCGGTTCAAGATGAAGGAGGCGCCAGCTCCCAGGCCAGCCGTCAGGAGCAGTAAGCCTGGAATGCCGAGCCAGTAGGCACCCAAAGCCGCCAAGAGGCAACCCACCGAGGCTCCTACCAGATCGCTGGCGTAGACTGTTTCGGCCTGACCCGAATAGCCTCTCAAAAGGGTTACCAGACCCAACCCGATCAGGCAAAAGCCTACCGTGGGCAAGAGGTAATAGAGCAGAAGGACCAGCAGGTTGATCGGCTCCTCCTGCAACTTGGTGGCCTCTAGCGGAAGCCGACCGAGTAGCCAACAGGAAGCGATCACCACCGGGCCTAGCCAGAAGCTGTAAAGGCCGGCTTTCTCGGGAGCGGGTTCCCCGAGCTTGGGGAAACTGCACAAGAGAACGCCGCTCAGGCCCAGCCCCAGTAAGGCGATACTGAGCACCATAAACGCGAAGTGATGCCAGGTGACGAAAGAAAAGATTCTCACCAGGGAGATCTGGTAGAGACTAGCACTTCCGGCCAACACGGCCACGGCCAGGCAGGCACGACGAATTTCGGTCATCTTCTGGCCGCTCGAGACCTCTTGGCCAGTTTTCCCGAAATGACACCGTTTGACATCGCGGACGCTTTCGATCATGGCCACAATGTTCCCTGGGAGGGAGTTGCCTTCACAAATTTTTCAGGCGCCTTCTCTATTCTGGTGACATGGATACTCGTGCAGCAGGGGTCACCTTCCCTTCGGTGATCAAGAGTCGCTACCACGGCAGTCCGGTGCTTGAGCCACCGGTGGTGCCCGATTTTCCCCAATGGGCGGACTGTTTTGAGAGAGCGGCCATCCTCGAGCAGCAGTGGGCCGAGAGAGTCCCCGACCCCGAAGCGATCATCGGCATTACGGTCGAGAAGGGGTGGGAGCCGGAAACAGAACACGATCCCGTTTTGAACATCGCCGATGGCTTAATGGATGCCCCGGGCCAACGAGTCCGACCCAGGCTGCTGATTCAAGAACGAGGTCAGGTCCCCAGCCAGATGGGCTTGGTCAACGCCCTTTCTTTACCGGGTGGTCGCGATGTCGACGGTTCGAAGTACGGTCGCTCAAACGGACCGGGTATGAAAGATTCGGTTACCGACCCCGCCTTCGATGATTTCCAGATCGCCTGTCTCCAGGACGCTCTCGCCAAAGGGATGCCGATTATGGGTCACTGCCGAGGGGGCCAGATTCTCAACGTGGCCGCTGGCGGCACCCTGGTTCAGGATATTCCCACGGAATGGAGCCCTCCCAAAGGCTTTAGTGAGGTCACCATCGCCCACAGGGTGAAAGACCGAATTCATCCCGCCCACCTTATTGTGCTGGAGCCGGGATCGCGCTTGGCCGAGATCACCCAAGGCGACCTGTTGGAAGCGGTCAATACCTCCCATCATCAATGTGTGGCTCAGTTGGCCCCGGGATTCTGGGCCACCGCCGTCGCCCTTGACGGGGTGATCGAGGGATTCGAACGGGAAGATATGCCGTGGCAGGCAGGTTATCAGTTCCATCCGGAGGCTTTGCGTTATAGCGACCCTGAAACCTATCAGGCCCTCTACAGCCAACACGTCAAGGATGCGATTGCTTTCAAGAACGGCACCCTCAGCGTCGCCCCTCGAGGATCTTAAGAAACGAGCGAGAGTGGAGTTCCTGGGCGGTCAGACTGGTCGCTGCCAAGGCCTCTTGTTCGGTGATGGCACCGCAGTTGAGAGCTTTGAGGAAAAAGTTCAGTAAGCCTTGTCCGGTGGCCGCATCGTCGAACACATCCCCAACCAGGGTGGCTTGAGCAGCTTTGCCCACGAAGTTCTTGAGGCGTTCTCCGGCGGCTTCGAGTCCCTCCAGGAAGAAGGCATAAATGGCGGCGTAGCGGGTGGGAAGCTGGGCCGGATGAAGATCCCACCCCTGGTAGTAGGCTCTGGCCAGCGAGCTTCGCACGTGCTGGTAATGAAGACGCCAGGCGTCGTGGACGACTCTGCGATTCTCTTCTTCTTGAGGGGGGCTTAGCGGGCCTCGGTGGGGGCCCACCGGCAAGATGTTGGTAGCGCCGTCCGAAATCCAGACGCCCGTTCCCGCCAGAGCCACCTGCATGACGTCTCGAGCGAAGTGGCAGGCCGAATGAAGCATATCCTGGTAAGAAGCGGTAATGTTGCAGCCGGCGGTGTAGTCGTAGGTCCCGAAGTGGGCCCCGCGACACCTTTCTTGGCAAGCCGACACCATCTCTAAAAGCGGCACCTTGCCGTGGCTCGAAAAGATGGCCTGGGGGGTCTCGACCATCAATTCCACTTCGAGCGGTTGGGAAATCCCGAGAGCCGACTCCAACGAGGTCAAGATCTCGGCCAAGGCCTGGGCTTGCTCGGGAACCGTGATCTTGGGAAGAGTGATGTAGAAGGGCCTGGGGATCTCGCCTTCTTGGGCCAGAGTGGTCAAGAAGAGATCGAGGGTGCGAAGGCTCCGGCCTTTCAGCTCTTCGTTCAGTGGTTTGATCCGAATCCCTAAGAACGGTGGCAGGGTTCCCTCTCGGTGACCCTTCGCCACCTCCCTGGCCACGCTGACGGCGTGTCCGTCCTCTTCCTGGTCGGGCCGGTTGCCGTAGCCGTCTTCAAAATCGATGCGAAAATCCTCAACCGGCTCGCACTCGAGCTTGTGGCGAACCCTCTCGAGGATAGGCTGGGCCAGCCGGGGTTTGTGGGGCTCAAGAGCTGACCAGAAGACCTCGGGAGTGGGCCCGTACTGGTCTAGGGCTTGACGGGCTTTTTGACCCAGTTTGACGGCCGTATCGGAACGGAAAAGCTGGGCTCCGCCGTAAACGGTGTGAACCGGCTGGCGCTCGGGTGAGTCGCCCGGATAGCGGGTCAGAAACTGATGATTGGCGTGGCTCAGGCGTTCCAGAATAGGCTGGCTGACTTGAGAAGTGAGAGTCTGTTTCATAGGGAATTCCAAAAATCGACCACCAGGTTGACGGCCACCCGTGTGCGGTAGTCTCGGTTGGAGCGGATATCGTCGATGGGAGCGATGTCGGCTCGGACGCTACCCTCGAGATCAAGAGGCTCACCAGGCTTTCGTCCTTCCATCAAGGCCATGGCTTCTTTGGCCAAACAGACCGTCGGAGCCACACTCCCCAGTGCCACGCCCACCTCGGTAGCCCGGCCCTGGGAGAGAATGGCGG
>CAYRFU010000347.1:0-7132 GCA_964423525.1 uncultured Burkholderiales bacterium
TCGTTGATATCCAGTTGGCTCGGATGGAGGGGCTGCTCCAAAATCGCGGCTTGACTCTAGAACTCAACGATGCGGCCAAAGACTTCCTGGCCGAAGTCGGCTACGACCCGGCCTTTGGTGCTAGGCCGCTTAAAAGGGCGGTTCGAGAGCACATCCTCGAACCTTTGTCGGAGCGCCTGATCGCCGGTGACATTCCCTCCGATTCTCTGGTCGTCGTGCGTCGTGAAGGCGACCGTCTGGCGATGAGTTCGGTCAGCCCCGAGCCGGCCTCGGTGTAACCTGACCAAGCCGGTTGATCTTCGGATCAGCCGGCTTGGGTCGGCCTGGTTCTTGACGGGCTAGCCTCGCTTGGATTGTTGGGCCATTCTTCTAATGGCTGCCATCCCCTCGTCGGTAGGAACGCTAATGCCCACTCCGGTCACCATGCCATACTGGGCGTGGGGGCTTCTCTCGGCCTCCTCCCGAGTCGGAAAAACGGTAAATGCTTAACTACTTGCGGCTGCGCAGATCGCCCCCCTGGTGCCGGGGTCCAAGGACTGGGCTGTTTCCGTGAGACCTTTGCCCTCTCCCAGAACGGGGAGACTCTTCTGGGACTCCGCCGGGTCAGCCGAGGCCATCTCTTTGCCCCAACGAGTCACCAACTCGGCGATTCCCCTGTTGTGAGTGGCCTGACTTCGCTGAATGTTGGAGATCATATCGGTGGCCAGTCCACCTAGCATTGAGTAGACTCCCGCCGCAAGACCAGCCGCCCCGAGAACCGGGCTGGAGGCAACTAAGGCGACGCCACCCACTATCCCGGCCGCGGCACCCGCCATCAGGGCGAGGGCACCTATCTTCGTCTTCTTGGCACGCGCCTCTTGTTTTTCTGCTTTGGCAGTCAGATCTGAGTGGACTTCACCAAGCGTGGTCGTGTCGTCACCATAGCTCGAGACGATTATTGCCGATGTCGCAACCTCGTTTTGAAACTTATCTGAATACGGAGTATGAATTTGCCCAATCGCCGTTTTGGCTTTCTGGGCGTGAGCTTTTAGTTGCCCTATCGTATAGATACTACCAGTGAACTGATTTTTAACTTCCATTTCGCAACTACCTTTCGATGAATGGTTCGACCCTACCAGCCCCGACTGAAAAAGGACTGAATCTAGCGTCGTTCCCTGTCTCCCGGCCGCTGAGATCATGGATGGCGAGTTGCCCAAGCTCGAGAAGCAGATGGAGTCTGACCAGGAGCGTCTGGAGGCCCTCCAGGAGCAGGGCAGCTTCCTGCGCGAAGCGGTGACGGCTGAGGACATCGCGGGGGTCGTTTCCCGCTGGACCGGCATCCCGGTCGACAAGATGCTTGAGGCCGAGAGCGATCGTCTGCTCAAAATGGAGGAACGACTGCGCCTGCGAGTGGTGGGTCAAGACCAGGCTGTCGAGAGGGTGGCGAAGGCCATCCGGCTGGCCCGGGCTGCTCTTCAAGATCCCAACCGACCGATCGGCTCCTTCCTCTTCCTTGGTCCTACCGGGGTCGGAAAGACTGAACTGGCCAAAGCTTTGGCCGAGTTTCTCTTCGACGACGAGCGCAACATGGTGCGTATCGATATGTCGGAGTATATGGAGAAACACTCGGTCTCTCGACTGATCGGAGCCCCTCCTGGCTATGTGGGTTACGACGAGGGCGGGCAGCTGACCGAAGCGGTTCGGCGCCGTCCTTACTCGGTGGTCTTGCTCGATGAGATCGAGAAGGCTCACCAGGATGTCTTCAATGTCCTTCTGCAGGTGATGGACGACGGTCGTTTGACCGACGGTCAGGGACGGACGGTCGACTTTCGCAACGTTATCCTGATTATGACCTCCAATGTCGGCTCCTCCCACATTCTTAACGAGACCGACCCGGAGCGAGCTCGTCGCCTGGTGGAGGAGGCCCTCAATCAGCACTTTCGGCCCGAATTCCTCAACCGGATCGACGCTCGGATGGTCTTCCACCGTCTCGACCAGTCGACCATCCGAGGGATCGTTGATATCCAGTTGGCTCGGATGGAGGGGCTGCTCCAAAATCGCGGCTTGACTCTAGAACTCAACGATGCGGCCAAAGACTTCCTGGCCGAAGTCGGCTACGACCCGGCCTTTGGTGCTAGGCCGCTTAAAAGGGCGGTTCGAGAGCACATCCTCGAACCTTTGTCGGAGCGCCTGATCGCCGGTGACATTCCCTCCGATTCTCTGGTCGTCGTGCGTCGTGAAGGCGACCGTCTGGCGATGAGTTCGGTCAGCCCCGAGCCGGCCTCGGTGTAACCTGACCAAGCCGGTTGATCTTCGGATCAGCCGGCTTGGGTCGGCCTGGTTCTTGACGGGCTAGCCTCGCTTGGATTGTTGGGCCATTCTTCTAATGGCTGCCATCCCCTCGTCGGTAGGAACGCTAATGCCCACTCCGGTCACCATGCCATACTGGGCGTGGGGGCTTCTCTCGGCCTCCTCCCGAGTCGGAAAAACGGTAAATGCTTAACTACTTGCGGCTGCGCAGATCGCCCCCCTGGTGCCGGGGTCCAAGGACTGGGCTGTTTCCGTGAGACCTTTGCCCTCTCCCAGAACGGGGAGACTCTTCTGGGACTCCGCCGGGTCAGCCGAGGCCATCTCTTTGCCCCAACGAGTCACCAACTCGGCGATTCCCCTGTTGTGAGTGGCCTGACTTCGCTGAATGTTGGAGATCATATCGGTGGCCAGTCCACCTAGCATTGAGTAGACTCCCGCCGCAAGACCAGCCGCCCCGAGAACCGGGCTGGAGGCAACTAAGGCGACGCCACCCACTATCCCGGCCGCGGCACCCGCCATCAGGGCGAGGGCACCTATCTTCGTCTTCTTGGCACGCGCCTCTTGTTTTTCTGCTTTGGCAGTCAGATCTGAGTGGACTTCACCAAGCGTGGTCGTGTCGTCACCATAGCTCGAGACGATTATTGCCGATGTCGCAACCTCGTTTTGAAACTTATCTGAATACGGAGTATGAATTTGCCCAATCGCCGTTTTGGCTTTCTGGGCGTGAGCTTTTAGTTGCCCTATCGTATAGATACTACCAGTGAACTGATTTTTAACTTCCATTTCGCAACTACCTTTCGATGAATGGTTCGACCCTACCAGCCCCGACTGAAAAAGGACTGAATCTAGCGTCGTTCCCTGTCTCCCGGCCGCTGAGATCATGGATGGCGAGTTGCCCAAGCTCGAGAAGCAGATGGAGTCTGACCAGGAGCGTCTGGAGGCCCTCCAGGAGCAGGGCAGCTTCCTGCGCGAAGCGGTGACGGCTGAGGACATCGCGGGGGTCGTTTCCCGCTGGACCGGCATCCCGGTCGACAAGATGCTTGAGGCCGAGAGCGATCGTCTGCTCAAAATGGAGGAACGACTGCGCCTGCGAGTGGTGGGTCAAGACCAGGCTGTCGAGAGGGTGGCGAAGGCCATCCGGCTGGCCCGGGCTGCTCTTCAAGATCCCAACCGACCGATCGGCTCCTTCCTCTTCCTTGGTCCTACCGGGGTCGGAAAGACTGAACTGGCCAAAGCTTTGGCCGAGTTTCTCTTCGACGACGAGCGCAACATGGTGGGTATCGATATGTCGGAGTCTATGGAGAAACACTCGGTCTCTCGACTGATCGGAGCCCCTCAATCAGCACTTTCGGCCCGAATTCCTCAACCGGATCGACGCTCGGATGGTCTTCCACCGTCTCGACCAGTCGACCATCCGAGGGATCGTTGATATCCAGTTGGCTCGGATGGAGGGGCTGCTCCAAAATCGCGGCTTGACGCTAGAACTCAACGATGCGACCAAAGACTTCCTGGCCGAAGTCGGCACCGACACTGAAGGTCCCTTTCGCTGTTCCGCCTTCTTCCGAAGCTAGCACCCCGTAGCTCAGCTGGGGGTTGTCGGGTATCAGCTTTTTGAAGGCTTCATCACGGGCTGCACCCGATAGCTGGTTGGCGGCCTCAAGCTGCGGTCTGAACTCCTCAAGCTGCTCGGATGTTCCGGTGATGGTGAGGGAAGCGCCCTCTCCGTCAACCTGGTTCGCCGTCAGCTGGTCCGCTCCCGAGTCGATGAGTCTTACGTTGACCCCTCTGGGTTGAGCATCCTGAAAATTGTCGACGATCTCGGCTAGTCTTTTCTGGAGAGCGTCGCGACCCCGGGTCCGAGGTGGGCCCTCCTCGAGCTGCTGATCATCGGTCTGCTGGGGGAGGTCGGTGGTGTCTTCGAGCTGCGGACCATCGTTCTGCTCGGAGAGTTCGTTGGTGTTTGGAGGCTGAGTTTCGGCTAGCCGCCGGAAGGCCATGAGGTCGTCGTCTTCGACCTCCGGGTCGTCAAAGTTGACGTCGACCATCTGAGCATCGACGTCTGCCGGGCTCGGGTCCGTTGTCTCGGTCGGGTTCGTTGTCTCGGTCGGGTTCGGCGCCAAGTCCCTCGTTGCTCGCGGGCCTTCCAAAGGGATGTTGAGTGCTGACATTGTAGGCATCGGGTTGTCCTCCTACACTGGTTTCTCTTGCCTGATTGATGGCCTTAGCCTAAACAGTTCACCTTACACAGACCCAACTTGCTTGCCGGCTCCTGGTGGGCAGGACAATTCCGAGGGAAGGCCAACTCCGTGGGAGGAATTTGGGATACGGGGGTTTTATGGAGGTTCCGAACAAGTCCGAGAAGCGCTTCGCTTCACGATTCATTTGCTGGTCCGCCCTGGAGATGACACCGCTCGACTCCCAGCAGTCAGCATACCTGGAAGGGCTCGACCTTTCTCTCTTCGGTATGGGCCTTTGGATCCGTGACTATCGAAAGCCGCTCAGGGTGGGCCAGGCGGTGTCTCTTTGCTTGCCCAACCATTCCAGTTTGCCGGCTGAGGTGCGGTGGTGTCACGGGCCCCGCGCAGGGGTCATGTTTCGGGCTCCGGTAGGAGCCATACTTTCTAGCTGGGTGGGAGAGCTTCTTTCGGCTCAAGGCCGGCTCCCTCGTCTGTGAGCTTTCTGAACTGGCTTATCACGACCCGCAGAGCGGCTAAAGGTTGGGCCGCAAACCGGTTAGCAGGTAGACGAAGGCCACCCAAATCCCCTTCATGTTCCGGTAGAAGAGAAGGAGAATCGCGGTTGTCAGAGCCAGGTAGAGAATCAGCAGCTGTTGTATCGAAGACGCGCGGTCTGAAGGTAAAGGACAGACCGAAGAACGGGTCACTCTGTCTGATGGTGACGGTGACAGTCAGCACTGGACCTATACCCAGCGCGGAAACTGGTTCCACCCTACCATTCGCTTTGAGCGAGTCGCAGGGGACCAAGGCGTTACCTGCTCTGAAACCGAGGTTTACGCCTGTGGGGACGGTGCCAAAGAATGGTTCGTCTACGACCCCAGCGGGCATCCGGTCAAAGGTGAATGGAACCCGAGCCGAGAGCGTCTTTTCGACGGTCCTTAGGGCCTCTCCAAAGGTCTTGGCTCGCCAGCCCGAATGGGGCCGAGCCGTTGAAAGGGCCAGAAGATGATGTCGGCCCGACCGACTAGATTTTCCATTGGAATTTGACCAATAACCCGCGAATCTTGAGAGTCGTTGCGATTGTCGCCCAGGACAAAGATGTGACCGGGTTCGATCCGCTCCCGTGGGTGGTCGGTGTCCATCGCTTCTTGGAGATAAGGCTCTTCCAGGGGCAGGTCGTTGAGGTACAGGACGCCGTTACGGATTTCAACGGTGTCGCCCTCGAGGGCCACCACTCTTTTGATTAAGTCGGTCTTGTCACCCTGATAGGTTGGGGTGTTTGGATGAAACACGGCCACTTCCCCACGCACCGGGTCGCTGATTCTGTAGACAAGCTTGTTGACCAGGATGTAGTCGTCGACTTGAAGTGTTGGGAGCATCGATTCTGACGGGATATAAAAACTGCGCACCACGAAATGGATCAAAAAGAGTGCGGCCACTCCCGCCCAGATGATCGAATCGATGGTCTCGCGGAAGCGAAGTCGGAAATCAAAAGACCCCCAAAGGACCAGGTCGGGTTTCAAGTGAGCTATCACCCGATAGACGGTCAGGAAGAGGAGAAGGGCTATAAGCTGGGTCTCGGTCACTGGGAACTCGGGTTATACGCCGAGGGGCCTCATCCTGCCAAGAGACCCAGCTCAGTCAATTGCAGTTCGGCTTGTTCGGCCCAGCCCCGGTTGGCCGCCGGACTGGCGGGACTGGGGTGGAGAAGACGGCCGTAAGTGAGATCTAGCTCCCCCAGGGCTTGGCGAGCCCTCGTTTCGGCGAAGTGACCGATCCCGATCACAATCTCCGGTGCGAGGGCTTTGACCGCCTCTCTCAGGTGTTGGTCACAGATTTTGAAAAGGCGGTCTCTCTCGGCTCTTTTGAGCTTGTCGGGGGTGCGGTTGCGGCCGCTCTCCTCGAGGAAGATCAAAGGGCAGTAGTTATGCACAAAAAACTTCTGAAAAAAGAGTTCGGGGCGCTCAAATCGGGCTTTGAAATAGCCCCAAAGGCGCGCCCCGCTCACTTCAGAACGGGAACATTCAAATCCCAGGATGGGGCGCTTCGGATGCTCTTTGGGGGGCTTTCCGACGGGCGCCTCGATGCCCAGCCAATCCCGGACGTGGGCGATCTCTCCGAAGGGAACACCTGTTTGGGCCATCCCCCAGGGGCCGGGGTTCATCCCCAGTAGGACCGCCTTTTTAGGGCTCTGCCCGTAGCGTTCCCAATACTGCTCGAACGGCTGGCGGGCATAGTCGAGGGGGTTGTAGACGTGGGTGACGGGTTTCGAGAATTTCAGGCGGGCAAGCTTTTTGCATAATGTTTCTCGGTCCATTTCCGGACCTTGTCAGCCCAGTCGCTCATTTCCTTTCCAGTCCAGTTTGAAGAGGCCGGCTGCAGGCCGCCCGAAGTAGGCCCCGAACCCCGTTTGGTGACAACTCTGGTGACTGGGGATCGGGGCTTCGTAGGAGGCCACCTGAAGCGGTTGTGGTCGAATGTTGTGGGCCTAAACGAGGTCGACATTCGACACAAAGACTCGCTCTATTCCTATCTGAATGAGAACCGTTTCGAGCGAGTTGTCCATATGGCCGCTTTGAGTCACGTTGGCCGCAGCTTCGAGGAACCCGAAATCACTTTGGAGGTGAACCTTGGCGGCACTCTCAACCTGCTTCAGGCTCTCGACC
>CAYRFU010000348.1:0-7098 GCA_964423525.1 uncultured Burkholderiales bacterium
TCAAGCCGGAGCGCCAAAAAATCGCCAGGAAGCTGGCCGAGGTTCTGCTTGAATCCCAGGGGAGCCAGCGAGGCCTGGCGGTCGGTTTCTTATTGGGCCAGGCGGCCGAAGCCGGCCAGACCCAGCTCTCGGAAGGCGCGGTTCTAAACAGTCTCTTCGACGCCTACGGTACGCCCGGCATTAAGCTGAAACAGTATCTCGCCTTTACCAGTGAGTTCGCTGAGTTCCGCGACCATTTTGAAGAGTCACAGGACTCGGCCCTGCCCCCCAGTTACCTGGAGGCGGTCCGCCTGGTCGATCATCACTACGGTGACAAATGGCCCCCTAGCTGGCAGGTTGAAGAAGTCCTGGGAAGCGGCTCGGTCAACATCGCGGTCCGCTTCTACGACCACGACAAACAGGAGCATCGGGTCGTTTCTCTACCTCGTCGCGATATCGAGCTCAACTCGGAGTATGACTTCTATCGGATGGACCAGTTCGTCAATCGTCTGCTTGAAGAGCCGGAAGAAAAGGAGCAGTTCGGTTTCCTGAAAGGCCTGACGGAGGTGATCCGTGACTCCGTCCGGCTGGAGTTCGATCGCACCGCCGCCTTCCAGATGCAGTCCTCGGTCCACGGCTTCTATAACCGCAAAGTCAACGGTTGGAACGTTCAAACGGTCAAGGCTTACAGCCAGGACGGCTCGGCCATCGTCATGGAGCAAGCGCCCGGTTCCACCGCCAGGAGGGTCCTCAAGAGCAACCCTTCGACCTATCGAAGCGCTATGGGTGCCCTGGCTCAAGTCGAGCGCGATGCCCTTTCCGGCATGGCCAACCCCGACGACCCGCGCCCTACGCCGATGCACGCCAATCCGGACTTTCACGACGGCCAGGTGCTGATCGACCAGAGGACCCGAACGGTGACCATCCTCGACTTCGGCCAGGCTGTACCGGTCACCAACGAGGAACGTGAATACGGCGCCGACCTGCTCTCCATCATAGGCGGCCGGCCGCGGCCGTCGGCTGCCGCCGACTTGCTCGAGGCACGGACCGGGATTCGACCCGATGAACAACGACTGAAAGACATCCTTTCCTCGCAAGAGCCGATGGACGTTTTCACCAAACTGCTCGGAACCATGGCCACCGAAGGTGCCCGAGTTCCGTTGCCCGTCGTTCACTGGGTGCTTGGTATGAACCGGCAAAGAGCGCTTGGCAAGAAAATAGGCAAACCTCTGACCGGCTCCCTCAAGGTCATGGGAGCGGTGCGCAAGACAGGCGGTAACCTGACCACCTACAACGCCTTACGAATAGCCCGAAGAACACCTTTGGCCCTTCTCTCGGGAGCCACCTTCAGTCCCATCGGCTCCTGGCTGCGGGGCCTACCTCAGGAGTTCGGCCTGTGAGACTCTGCTTTCTCTGCCTGGTCCTTCTAGCCGACCGAATTATTCTCACCGGAGCTTTTCGTGAAGCGGTCAAAGAGGCGCCTCGGGCCGACCTCAATATCCTGGGGCTGCAAGAAGAGCCAGACTTCGACTTTATGGTGACGATGGTGAGTGAAAGCGCCTCGTCCTGCCTTTTCGTAGCCGACTCCGGCCGCGAGAGTTCCAGGGCTTAGGCGAATGGAGCCAGGATGAGGACGGCTAGTGAGTTCGGTCTTCAGGAGGAAGCACCAGGACGGGTAGAGTGGCCCGCCGCAAAACCTCTTCGGCCACGCTCCCCAGGAGGAGTCTTTGAATTCCGCTTCGGCCTCGGCTAGTCATGATGATTAAATCAAAACCTTGGGAAGCTTTTAGAATCTCGCTAACCGGAAGTCCCACCGAGGTCTGGAGGACGACCGTATGACCCAAAGGCCGAAGCAAAGGAGCCAAACCGTCAAGATAGCGCTGGCTCGACTCCCTGGCCGCCTGCTCCTTCCGGGCCAGGGCTGAGCTTGAGGGTCTCTCTGGAAAGGACCAACTCCCGGGGTCCACACAGTGAAAAAGAGTCACCTCGGCACACTCCAGAACGAGCGGGTGCAGGCCGCTTCGCACGGGCTGCTCGGAAACTTTAGACCGATCAAGAGGGATGAAAATTCTCTTCATATGAGCAACCTTATTCTAATCGACGAGGCGAGTAAAGCCAGCTACTAGAGAGGAATCTCCGGCAGTTCCTCGATTTCGGTAAAGTCGTCCTCGACGGGGGCGGTAAACTGGCGAGGAGGCGGAGCCTCTCGAGCCGCTTCGAGGTTTTTGAAGGCGGCGAACTTCTTGACGAAGGAGAGCTTAACCGTGTCGACCGGGCCGCTCCTCTGCTTAGCGATAATCACCTCGGCCATACCGACGTCCTCGGTATGGGGGTTATAGTATTCATCGCGGTAGATGAAGGTCACGATATCAGCGTCTTGCTCGATGGCGCCCGACTCGCGCAGATCTGACAGATTGGGACGCTTATCTTGCCGGGCTTCGACCCCACGACCGACCTGGGAGAGGGCGATGACCGGGATATCGAGCTCTTTGGCCAGCATCTTGAGTTGACGGGAAATCCCAGAAATCTCTTGGACGCGATTCTCGATCTTGCCGCTTCCTCGCATCAGCTGAAGATAATCGATGATGACCAGGTCCAGGCCATGACGCTTTTGCAGACGTCGGCATTTGGCT
The DNA here is from genome assembly GCA_964423525.1 of uncultured Burkholderiales bacterium. Classification (GTDB taxonomy): domain Bacteria; phylum Vulcanimicrobiota; class Xenobia; order Xenobiales; family JADMJV01; genus CAYRFU01. The sequence goes on from CAYRFU010000348.1 coordinate 2,613, forward strand.
TTCATTTCGAGAGGAGTAATGCCCGCCGTATCGTCGATGAAAAGGGGAGCATCGGTAAGCTGGTTCATAGCCCGCGTGATCTTCTGCCACTCGTTGTCACGAAGGTTGCCTCGACGCACATCCATAGCGTTCACCTGAGCTACCGAGCAAAGCACTCGCTGGCAAAGCTCGGCGGTGGACATCTCAAGACTGAACACGGCCACAACCCGGGGGTCTTCTCTATTGAGCACGACGTTCTGGGCCAGGGAAAGACAAAAAGCAGTCTTACCCATGGCCGGTCGAGCGGCTACAATGATCAGATTGGATTTCTGAAGACCGGCCGTCAGCTCGTCCAAATCTTGAAAACCAGTGGAAATCCCGGTGACCTGTTTCTGGTTCTGGTAGCGTTCGTAGAGTTCTTCGAAGGTCTTCTCAAGAATCGGCTTGATCTGCTCAAGCTGTTGATTCTTTCGGTTGTCGGCCACCGCGAAGACCAAGGCCTCCGCCTGATCAACCTTATCAGCCGGCTCCAGTTCGCCGTCGAGAGCGATTCGCGTGATACTGTTACCCGCTTGCGACAACCGTCTCTCGGTAGCTCGGTCAGAGACGATGCGGGCATAAGCGGTCACGTGGGCCGAACTCTGGACCATGCTGACCAGTGAATCGAGATAAGCCGGTCCGCCGCAAGCTTCGAGCTTATCCATGTCGCGGAGCTGATTGGAGACGGTGATCAAGTCGACATTCAGATTCTTCTCCGCCAAAGTGAACATGGAGCGAAAGATATCTTGGTGAGACTCACGGTAGAAATCTTCCACCCCACCGAGAATCTCGGCCACCCGGTCGAGGGCGTGAGGATCGATAAGAATGGCACCCAGACAGGCTTGCTCGGCCTCAATATTGTGGGGAGGCACATGGAGAGCGGCCAGCTCTTGAGCGCCGCTATTCTTTTTCGGCCACTCCTTCACTTCTTTAGCCACTCTTGGTCAGGCCACAAATAAGCAAAGGCGTCGACAACCCGGTCTACGGGAACAATTTCGAGGTCAGGGAAACGCCCTTCGACCTCTTCTAAATTCTGGGCCGGGATCAAGGCTGCCCGCATTCGTGCTTCCACAGCTCCGTGCAGTTTCTCAGCCACTCCGCCGACCGACTTGACTTTCGCCTGAATTGAGACCTCTCCAGTCATGGCTACATCCTGCGGGATGGGAAGTTGTTCAATAGCACTGGCCAGGGCTGTCACCACAGCCAGACCGGCTGAGGGACCATCAACTCGCCCGCCACCCACCACATTGACGTGGACATCAAAGTCGGTAAGATCCTTGTCGAGCAGCTTCCGAATCACGCTGGCCCCGTTGAAAACCGAATCTTTGGCCATCTGTCCAGCCGCTTCGTTAAAGCGCAGCGATCCCTCCCCGGCTTTTCGCGCTTTGTAGGCAGCAGCCTCAATTTCTAGCACCGAGCCGACAAAGCCTCGCACGCCCAGCCCGAAGACGCAGCCAACTTCACCCTCGTCACGGCCTCGCACCTGGATGCTGCGGGTCAAGCGGTCGTTTCGAATGACCGAGTAAACGTCGTTCTTGGTCAACACCAATCGTGTGCCGTTGGCCTGTTTCCCTTTGCGTAAGTAGGCGTGGCCGTAAGCGTCGGCCAAAACGCGTACCGCTTTCCTACCCTCGGAGGTGTATTGGCTGATCAATTCGGCCACGTCGTTGCGAACGGTCACCCCCAACCTGATGGCCGCACTTTTCACGATGTCGCGAGTCTGAGCCGGTGTGAGAGGATTGAAGAAGACTTCAGCGCAGCGAGACCGGATAGCTGGCGTGATCTCGTCGGGCTCGCGGGTGGTGGCCCCAATCAAGATGAAGTCAGCCGGGCCACCTTCGGTGAAAAGACGACGGATGTATTGAGGCACTCGGGGATCGTCCTCATCGAAATAGGACGACTCAAACAGAATCCGCTTGTCCTCGAGCACCTTCAGGAGCTTGTTCTGTAGAATCGGGTCGAGTTCACCGATCTCGTCGATAAAGAGCACCCCTCCATGAGCCTTGGTGACCAGGCCTAACTTGGGCTCGGGAATCCCGTCTTCCCCCAGATCGCGGCGGGAGCCCTGATAGATCGGATCGTGAACCGATCCCAACAAAGGGTTGGTGATCTCGCGCGGGTCCCAGCGAACGGTGGTGGCGTCGACCTCGACAAAGGGCGCGTCCGGTTTGAAAGGAGTGAAATCGTATTTCTTGACCTCGTCGAGCACCAAGCGAGCGACGGTCGTCTTTCCCACCCCGGGAGGCCCGTAGAGAATGACATGCTGAGGGTAAGGAGTCCCGATTTTGGTCAAGAGACTCTGGACGGCCCCTTCTTGACCGACCACATGAGAGAGTTTAGCGGGGCGCATCAAGGCCAGTGCCGAAGCATCAAGGCCTCGCTGCTCCAGTTCATCTAGCTCGGCTAGTCGCTTGAGAGTGGCGGCGTTCTCAGGGCCGTGCTCCTCCTTCAGGGCCTCTCGACGGAGTTCCTGAACGTAATCGAGGTGCCTCTCTTGCATCTTGCTCGCGATCTTGCGGTCGAGGCTCTCTTCCACCGTCCGCATCGCCACCACATCAGCGATCTCTTCTTCGAGTCGGTTGATGATGGAAGGATAATCGTCGCTCTGAGGAATCTCGTCAATGGTGGGGTCTTCATAGACAAGACGCTGTAAGGCTAGCAAACGGTCGTCTAGCTCGTCGGAGCGCATCAATCTTAAAGCGTTCAGTTTTCCGGCCTTCAGAACCAGTTTGTCGGGTCCGTGTAGATTCGACAAAAATCCGAAAAGAATAGAAATCTGACGCTCGAAGTCGGGGCGAGCGGGGGGTTGTTCCCTCTCTAGTGTCATCGTTAGGAGCTTTGCTCGACCAGTTCGACCTTCACAGAGGCGGTGATTTTAGGATAAAGCTTCACTTTAACTTCGTGGGTTCCCAGCAGCTTGATCGGCTTGGGTAGATGGATCTTCTTTTTGTCTATCGGGACACCCATCTTCTTTACCGCGCTGGCGATCTCTTTGGTCCCGATGGAGCCGAACAGTTTCCCGCCGTCACCCACTTTGACGGACAGCTTGATAGGGCTAGCTTCGAGTTTTTGGGCCCACTCTTGAGCCTGGTCTTTGGCTCGCTGGGTGCGGGCTTTCTCGTCGGCGACTTCTTTCTTACGCGCATTGACCGCTCCGGCGGTGGCCGGAGAGGCCAGCCGCCTGGGGATCAGAAAGTTTTGGCCGTAGCCATCAGCAACCTCGACGATCTCGCCTTTCTTGCCGAGCTTCTTGACATCTTGCAACAGAATTAACTTCATAAACTCCTCCGATAAGGCAGAACAAGGGGACGACGCGACAGGAGACGGAAGGAGTCTTGACGACCCGCTACCGCCTCCCGCTGATTCCTTACTACGTTAGAACGGAATGTCGTCGATGCCGAGACCTTCGTCCATGGGCGGGAAGCCCCCACCTTGGCCGTAGTCTTGGCCACCACCGGGGTTGCCTCCGCCACCAGGGTTGCCTCCACCAGCGGGACTGCCCCCGGCGTTCTGGTCGCCATAGCCACCGCGCCCCTGTTGGTTGCCGTAACCTTGACCCCCGCCGGGTTGATGGCCACCGGCGGCCGCTCCCACGGGCTCGCGACTTCCGCCACCCCCGCCTCCGGTTCCGCGATCGAGCATCTGCATCTCATCGGCCACGACCTCGAAAGCTTTGCGCTTCTGGCCTTGCTGGTCTTCATACTGACGCACCTGGAGGCGCCCCTCGATTGAGATCAGCTTGCCTTTGTTGAGATATTCGTTGCAGATTTCGGCCAGGCGACGCCAGGCCACCACGGGGATAAAGTCGGTTTCGTCGTTCTTGCTATACTTCCGATCAACGGCCATCAGGAAGTTGGCCACGGCTGCGCCGTTCGGAGTGTAGCGGAGTTCCGGTACCACGGCCACACGGCCGATCAGGAAAATGCGATTTTGGCTTGCCAAAAGGAGACCACCTTTCAGACCACGCGGGTCGACTTAGTTCTCCCGCACGAACATGCTGCGCAGGACTTCATCAGAAAGCCCCATGATGCGGCGGAGTTCGGCGGCGGTATCAACGTCGGATTGGAACCGCATGGTCACATAAATACCCTCGAGGCGGCCGGCTAGCTCGTAAGTCAGGCGACGCTTACCCCAGGTTTTCAGATCCCGGACCTCACCGCCGGACGATGAAACGTTCGACGAGAACTTCTCGATGAGCCCGCTTACCGCGTCGTCACCTAGCGCTGGATCCAGAATATACGTGACTTCATATTCACGTAATGACATTTTCACAAACCCTCCCTCGGACAGATTGACTCTCGCTAGTGAGGCGAGAGTGAGAGGCGTCTAGCGCTGGCCAGAAAGGACCGGCTGGCGCAGACTCGGCGTATTATAGCACCCACCCTCACCCTGCGCAAGCGGCAACGTGTTCGTCGGGTGCTTCTTTTGTTCGTCGGTAAAATCATCCGGCCAGGAGCCAGACCCTCTT
>CAYRFU010000349.1:0-7048 GCA_964423525.1 uncultured Burkholderiales bacterium
CTGCCGCCTTCAACCGGCGCAGCGAGGCCCACCGATTCATGGGCCTCTACGACCTCGCCCTGGAAGACGCCAGCGAGGCCGTAGAACATTACACCAAAGTGGTGGAGGAAGAAGGGCGCGATCAGCTTGAGGCCCTGCTAGCGTTAGCCATTCACCACCGGGGTCTGGTGCAACGAACCCGGGGGGCGCTGGAGGAAGCTCTCGACGACTTCGACCGCTCGATCGACATGTATGGCCGCATCGTGGCTCGTGACCGTGACCGCCGCCACCGTCGCGAAATGGCTCAAGCCCATCATTCCCGCTCCTGTCTAATGCTGGAATTGGGCGATCCTGAGCTGGCTGTGCGCGACGCCAACACCGCCCTGGAACAGCTCGAACAACTGGTCAACGAGGAAAGTTACGAATCTCTCCGCAACGACCTGGCCTCGGTCTACAACGACCGGGGCGCAGCCCTTCACCGACTTGGCTCCTATGAGGATGCCGAGCAAGACTACGCGGCTGCCATTGCCATCCGAACTTTCCTGGTCTCCGAGGGTCGCCTCGACGTCCGCACCGACTTGGCCAACACCTACACCAACCGAGGCCTGGTTTTGGCCGGCGAGGGCCGGGCTCAAGAAGCGCTGGAGAGCTATGAAATGGCCATCGATGTGCTGACACACCTGCTCGATGTCGAGATGCAAGAAGACCTTTATCCAGCCCGAGCTTTCGCCTACGTTTGTCGAGGAGCTCTGCTGAGAGAAGCCGGCCAACTCGAGCAGGCCTCCCAGGACTACGAAGCGGCCGCCGGCGACTATCGCTTAGCTGTGGTCAGCGGTGTCGAGCAGGCCCGACCCGAACTCGCCCTGGCTTTGAACAACCTCGGTTCTGCGGCTATCGAACTCGGTCAGGACACGGTCGCCATCCGCAGTTGTACTAGGGCCCTCGAAATCTACGACACGGAACTTTCCGAGGAAGAGGCCGAAGCCGCCCGCCAGGAGCGAGCCGTCGCTCACAACAATCTCGGTCAAGCTCAGCTTATGCGGGAGGAGAGCGCCCTGGCTCGAGTTGAATTCGAACGCTCTGTCAAACTGTATACTCAGTTAGTCGAAGACGAAGGCCGGGTTGATCTGGCCGTGGAGTTGGCCATCGGCCACCTGAGCGTAGCCGAGTTATCCTATCAACACGGAGACACTGAACCGGCCATCAGCTCCGCCAGCCGCTCAGTCGCCCTTTTCTCAAGCCTCGACCAGGAGCACGAAGGGGTCCTCTCGGGCCTCGGCACCGCCCTCGACCTGAGAAGCAAGGCTTACGAGAAACTGGGATCGATTGAGGCCGCTCTCGACGACGTCAGCCGGTCCTGCGACCTTTACCAGGATTTGTCCGGAGGTCCCCAAGACCCAGGAGCGGGCAAACTGGCTTCGGTGATGGTCCGAAGGGCTAGACTGACCGAACAGATCGGGTCCGCTGAGCAGGCCCTCGAAGATCTGAGCAAAGCCCTGGAACTCTTAGCCCGGCTCGATCGCCGAGAATGGCAACAGACCATTTCCGGGGTGCTCTTGACACGGGCCAATCTCCACCTCAGTCTGGGTCAAGAGCAGGCCGCTATTCGCGACATCGTTGACGCTTTCGCCTCAGGCCAACTCCAAGCCGCCCCCGAGAAGATGGAAGCGGTGGTCGAGCTGGGTAAAAAGATGCGCTTCGGGGCCCTTTCTCGCTTGCGCGAACAGCAATACGACGAGGCTATCGACCAATACGGCCAGTTGATCCAGCTGTTTAGCGCCCTCAGCGTTCAAGACAATATCGAGTTTCTGGGGGAATTGGCCCAAAGCTACCACTATCGAGGCTGGGCCCGGGCTCGCCTGGGCCAACCCGAAGAGGCCCTCAAAGACTTTGACCAGGCCCTGGAACGCTACCAACCGCTGGTGTTTGAGCACGGTCGTCGAGACCATGCTGAAATGCTGGGACGCACCTTCAGCAGCCGGGCCACCACCCTAGAAAGACTTGGCTTTGAGGAGAAGGCTCTGGAGGAGTATGGCCGGGCTCTCTCCACTTTCGAATCGTCGTCAAGCGACCAGACCCACCTTCTGTCGGCCCAGGTGCTGGCCAATCGAGCCCGTCTCCGAGCTCAATTGCAAGAGTGGGACGGAGCTCTAGACGACTATGAAGAGGCTGCCGACCTGCACGAACAGCTCGGTAATTTCGAGAAAGCGGCCCAGACCTATCGTCAGCTGGGCGAGCTTCTGGTCAAGTCGAACCGGCCCGAGGCCGAACAGGTCTTTGGACGAGCTGCCGAAATTTACGCTCGAGTCTCTCAGGAGAATCCCAATCTGAAAATCGGCTGGCTCCGTTGTTTAACCAGTCAACCGGCAGAGGAGATCGACCTGGTGGCCGCCCTCAAACTGACCCGAGAACTGACTCTAGAAAATGATTTCCCCGACGAGCTCGAAATGCTCCCCCGCAAGCTGCTCGAGAAGGTTCTCACCGCTGAAGAGCAGGACCACCCCGACCTTTCGAACGTTCTCGACGCCGCTCTTGAGCTGGGCCTGGCTATCTTGGACGACCCCCAGCGCAAGTGGGTCGATTATCCAGACTTGTTTCTCAAGCTCGGCTCTCGCCTGGCCGACACGCCGCTGGCCTACCAACGACCGGCCTGTATCATCCTGGCCACTCTCTTCTGTCATCAAGAGGTGGAGCGTTTCGGGGAAGCCTCGCTGGCCCGCCTGGTGCGAAGCCTGAAGCTGACTGCTAAGGTCCTTAACGAGTCGGAGCCTCCCAACTTTATCGACCGCCTGGGCGGGTCTTTCAAGAGCCTGGCCAAGATTCTGGTGGAGTGCCAACCCGGGCATCAACTGGAAGTCGAGATCAATAACACCGCCAAAATGTGGCAGGCTCTGCCGGCCTCGCTGGTGGCCAAGGCTCTGGTGAGCCGCTCGACCCTGAATCAGGTTCGGCGATGGTAACGGCACCCTGGTCGAGACGGCTTCGGCCTGAAGAAGCGGCCAAGGCTTTTCGCCAGGCTCTTGAAGCCAACCTGATCAGTCCTGACGATACGGCCCTGGTCTTTCACGACCTGGCCCTTATGAAAAGCCGAATCCAGCAGCTGGTAGAGCTGTTCGGAACCAGGGCCTTGCACGCGGTAGCTATCAAAGCCAACCCTCTAGTCGAGGTGCTTCGACACTGCGTCGAGGCAGGCGCGGGGTTGGAGGCGGCCTCCCTGGGAGAGGTGGAACTAGCGGTGGCGGCTGGATGCCCACCCTCAAAGATTGTCTTCGACTCTCCCGTCAAGACCGAAGCCGAACTGGCCAGAGCCCTGGAACTGGGAGTGATTCTCAACGCCGACAACGACCAGGAACTGGAAAGACTCCACCCCCATAACCCCACCGGACTGGTCGGCTTGCGGATCAATCCGGTCGTCGGAAGGGGAACCATCAAAGCCCAAAGCGTGGCCACCCGAGATTCCAAATTCGGGTTTCCCATCTATCCCGAAGCCGAACCGGCCAAAAAACTCTTTCGCCAATACCCCTGGCTCAACGGTTTGCACGTGCATGTGGGTTCTCAAGGCTGTGGTCTAGAGCTGCTGGTGGCGGGAGCTCGACGGGCCATGGATCTGGCGGCTGAAGTGGGGCCCTTAGCCTACCTCGATATCGGGGGTGGGTTGCCGACCACCTACCGTTCCCAGGACGACCCACCCACCATGGAGGCCTACCGTGAAGAGTTGGAACGCCAGATCCCGGAGCTGTTCCAAGCCGACGCTCCCAGGCTGGTGACCGAGTTCGGCCGGGCTCTCCAGGCCGGTTGCGGCTTCGCCCTGGCTCGGGTGGAGTACATCAAACAGTATGAAGAAATCCGGACCGCTCTTGTTCACCTCGGGGGAGACGCTCTGGTTCGCACCATTTATCTGCCCCAGACCTGGCAACACGAGCTGGCTGTGCTCACCCCTGACGGAACGGTGCGAGAAGGTCCCGAGCATCAATGGAACATCGGAGGGCCGCTCTGTTTCAACGGAGATTTCGTGGCCAAAGGGCGGCTTCTTCCCGATCCCGAGCCTGGGGATTGGATTCTGATACGCGACGCGGGTGCCTACACCCTGGCCGTCTGGTCCCACTTTTGCAGCCGTCCCTTTCCGACGGTGATCGGCCTAGAGGGAGAGAAAACGTCTCTCCTCCGGCAACGCCAATCGACCGAAGACTTGGTCCGATTCTGGAGTCTTTAGCTTCCCATCACCCGGCCTACTAAGGCCTTCACCGGATGGTAGCTTTTGACCACGACCACGGGACCCTCAAAGTGCTTGGCCAGAGTTTCGGGAATGGTGCCAAACATAATCTGCGGGTAGACGCTCCCGCCCGCAGCGCCGACCATCAGGGCGTCGAATTCTTTAGCTGATTCCAGGATGCCGAGGGTCACATCGCGGTGCTCTGCCACCAGAGCCTCAGCTTCGAGCTCGGGGTATAATTCCTTGATCCGAGCCACCGCCTCATCGACCCGGGACTGGACCACCTTGGCCGCTTCCGGAGGCCCGGTGGGGGACAGAACGGAGGTGACGGTGAGATGACTTTTCAAGCGGGTCGCCAGCTTACCGGCGTAGAGCTCGGCTTTACGGGCGTGCTCTCCTCCCGCCGTAGGAAGGAGAATCCTTCCCCCAAAGGGCTTCTCGGTCAGCTTGACCAACAATATGTCGGCTCTGGCGTGAGAGACGACCGAATCGATGGTTTCGCCGAGAATTCGCTGAGCTGTGGTGGAGTAACCTTTCCACCCTAGCACGATCACTTTGCAGTGCTGCTCCCGAGAAGTCTCCAGGATGGCTCGGGCCACGTTGGTGCCGATCCGCACCACCGAGGTCACGGCCACCCCCAGTTCGGTGCCTTGGCGGTAGGCCTGCTCAAGCAAGACCCGCTCTCTTTCGACATACTCGCGACCGCGCTGGGACGGGAGCTGCTCGGGAATCGCTATGACGCGAAGGGCCACGATCTCGCCCCCCTCCCCCACGGCTGAAGCGGCGATGCTGATCAGCTCATCGACGTTGGCTGGGTTCGCCAGAGGCACCAACACTCGTAAACTGCCCTCGCGGGCGGTCGATTCCACCAGGGCCACCCGAGAAGGTGATCCCGGCAAAGCTTCCTCTTCCACCTGACTCCCCTTCCAGATGAGAAAGCCTAGTAATCCCAACAACAAGGTCCCGACTGTCAACAGAGCTGGGCGAGGATGGGACATCGCTTGGACCAACAGATAAGCGTTGGCGAGCATTCCCAGGAGCGGAACCACAGGCACCCCCGGAACTCTGAACGAGCGTTCTAATTCGGGGAACTTCTTGCGGTGTTTGATCAGGGCGTAGTTGACCGTGATCAGGGCTAACAGAAGGACCGCGTTGGCGACGTGAGCGACTTCTTCGAGCTCAAGAGCGAGGACGAAGGCAGCGATGGCTCCGGAGACCAGCAGGATGGACCCGGCGGGAGTGCGGGTCTTGGGATGGATGGCCCCTACCCACTTGGGCAAGTGGCCCAGTTGACTCATGGCGAGAACCACCCTCGAGCCCGCCATAATCGAGGCGTTGGCTGCCGAAATCATGGAAAAGAGGGCCCCAAAGACAATCACCTTGCCGCCCACAGGACCCAGAAACATTTCGGCCGCACGACCCATGGCCGCCTCGGTGTACTCGGTCAAATTGGCCCCCACGATGGCCAAAATGACGAGGGTGTAAAGGGCGGTCACCAAGCCCATCGAGATGAAGATGGCCCGGGGGATGTTCTTGGTGGGGTCCTCGACCTCACCGGCCGAAGCGGCGATGGCCGAGAAACCAAAGAAGGTGATAAAGACCAGAGCTGAGGTCTGAAGAATGGTGAACAGATCGGAAGAAAACTTCTCCGTGATGGCCTGAGTATCCATCGTGTTCAACCCGCCGCCGATAAACCAGATCAGCAGGACGACTTTAGCCGCCGTCACCCAAACCTGGAAGCTTCCCGACTCTTTGGTGCCTTTGAGGTTCAGGAGAGTCAGCAAGACCAACCCCACCAGCCCCGACAGAGGTTCGATGGGAAGATGGTAGACGAACTCATTGAAATAGACTGAAAGGCTGGCGATATAGAAGGCACAAGAGGAGCTGTAGCCCAGAAACAACGACCAGCCCACAAAGTAGGCAATGGGGGGGGCGAAGGTCTTACGGGCGTAAAGATAACCCTCGCCAGATTCGGGATAGATCGAGCTGAACTCGCAGTAGGTTAAAGCCGTGAAGGTAGCCACCAGCGCCGCCAACAAAAAGGCGATGATGGCCGACGAGCCAACCGCTCTAACGGCCAACCCCGACAAGCTGAAGATTCCTGCTGCAATCATCGTGCCCACGCCGATAGCCAGGGCGGAAACCAGGTTCAGGTCCCGGCTAAGCTCAGCGTGGATCTCGATTCCCGGATTGTGTTCGGACACCAATCGGGCTTCACCCTCGAGGGGCGAATTCCTAGAAGTTTCTATCTCTTAGAGAGGAATCTCGGTAGCTTCGAGGGTGCCCTCGGTGTGGTTGACCGTGACCTGAAGGATAGCGTCCTCGTAGGTAGCGTAGTAGTCTTCCCGCTCACCTTCTCGGTGATAACCTAGTTCGAGGCAGGGCGAGACGAGTTCGAAGTGGTGAGTGCGGCCGGACTCGTCGAGCTTGACGGTGACGGTGTCGTCAGTCCCCTCGGTGCCCTGAAGCAGAATGTGTCTGCGGGTTTCTCTCATCAAATCTTCGTCGGTCTGGTCTCTCGCGATGTAGACGGCTAAACGTAGGCAGACATCTCGGACCAGGTTGACGGCCTTTCCGACGATAGCGCTAGCGGGTGCCATCTCCTCGGTCAGCACGGCCACGGGGGCCAGCACGGTGGTGGCGAAGTCTTCCATCAGGTTGTTTTCGATATGTGAAGTAATCAACTTACTAACTCCTCAGTTCAGGTGTCTACAGACTACAGAAGGAATGTTAAACTAACGTTAAATCCCCACCAAAAGGCCCGAACGAGACCTCAGCTATCCCTAAATCGAGGTGACTAGCTAGAAGTCCGGCCGGAAAGTCACTTTGAGCGGCGGAAGCAAGTTCCGCCACCCA
>CAYRFU010000350.1:0-5609 GCA_964423525.1 uncultured Burkholderiales bacterium
GCCACGGCCGGTTTGCGGTTCACCGGGGGAGAGGGAGCGACCGGCGGAGGTGAGGCAGGCATAGGCTCCAGGCTAGGCTCGATCGACGGTTCGACCGAATCTTCGAAGTTGGGATTCTTTTTGTCTTCCATTACAAAAGCTCTCTATCTACAAGTAGTGACCGGTCCCCCGGATGTGGAGAAGATTATTCACAGGCTGGTAACCTTTCCTGCCGAAATTACTTTCGGTAGGGGCTCTCAAGGCTCTCTAAGCGGTTTCTTTGGGACTCACTCAGCAGGCCACAAACCCCTTCAAGAAAGGCATTCTTGCTCATTTTCAGCAGATTGTTTTGGAGGTCAAAAAATTGAAGAAAATTCTTCAAAATTCTTTTGGTTTGGTCTCAAGCAGTAAGTCACGCCCGAAGTGACAGAAGAGATTCCTCAGGGCAACCAGGGGCAGGCCCACGACGTTGAAGTAACAGCCGTCGATTTTCTCCACCAATAAGGCCCCCAAACCCTGAATTCCATAACCTCCAGCCTTATCGAAACCTTCGCCCGAAGAGACGTAGGCTCTCATTTCTGCCCCAGTCAGGGCCCGGAAGTGGACCTGAGTGGTCTCAACCCAGTCCTGACAGCGACCCCCTTTCTGGACGACGATCCCCGTTCTGACCTGGTGAACCCGGCCAGCGAGCAATTGTAGAAACTCGAGGGCTTGCTCCTCATTCTCTGGTTTATTGAGAATTTGACCGTCATAAGCGACAATGGTGTCGGCACCGACGACCAAACGATGAGGGTGAGCCAAAGCTACGCTGGCAGTCTTAGCCCGGGCCAAGACTGCCGGCACGCGGTCGAGAGGCACTCCCGACAAGTCGACCCCGTCTTCAACCGACTGGTCAGGCTTGATCACGTCAAACTCCAGACCAAGCCCAGACAGCAGTTGGCTCCGACGAGGAGAGCCTGAAGCTAAGACGAATCGCCCTTTCATCGGACCGCATTATATACGCGGCCCCCACCGTTGGCAACCGAAAGGAGCAGATTCCATGGCCACAGAGTGCCCCGATCTTTGCAGTCTTAGTGGCCCAGAGCTTGAGCAGTTCTGGTCCTCGAACGACCCCTCGAAGCTGAAACGTGTGGGCGACCGCCTGTTGGCCGAGTCTCTCCCCACCCGTCAGCCTCGACCAGGTTTTGAGGCTAAACCCGGTTGGCTTTTCACCCAACGGGGAGCGTGTAACCTCTCCCTAAGCCAGATGGCCGAGCGTCTCGGCGTCACCCCCCATCTGTTGGCCAGTTGGGAACAGGGGGCCATCCGCCCACCGGAGTCGTTGATTGTTCTTTACCGAACCCTCCACAAGAAGTCGCCAGTCGAGAGCTAGGCCGACCGAACGACTCATCTTGCCGGGCAACGTCCGAAAACCGTATAATGGGATCGCGAGGTGGTAAAATGGCGTTCCCAGACCCCGACAGACCCCGCCCGGCTCGAGGACCCATCAGGCCTCGCCCGGGTCCGATCCAAGCTAAGAACCTGCTGCGGCTCCTGTCGCTCTACCAACAAGACCCCACCCGGCTTAGTCGCCGTCAGTCGGACGAGATTCAGGCCCACCTCGCGCGCCTCAGAGAAGAGCTGAATGAGGAGCAGGAACTGACCTTCCGAGAAGCCCGCGCCGTCGACCAGGACACCCTCTGCCTGGTGTTTGAGGGCGAGCCTTCGGGGCTGTGGCGACTTGGCTATCGAGCCAGCCTTCTGATCGACTTTGATTGGAATCTCTCAGGAGGGATCGTCTTCGATGGTTTGCGAGTGACCCCAGTGCGGCTAAACTAGGAGAATGAAGCTCAAAAGCTGCACCCTCTACGAAACCAATCTGAAGTGCATCACCCCGTTCACCATCGCCACCGAATCGATCGATGACTGCCGCGGCCTGGTGGTCGAGTTGACCGGCGACAACGGAATCAAAGGATTGGGCGAGTCAGTTCCCGACCCCCGACTCACCGGGGAAACGTTTGACGGAGTGGTGGCCGCCATCAAAGACTGTTTCCTACCGGGACTGGTCCAGACCAACATGTGGCAGATCGATGCCATCCATCGTGAGATTCTCAGTCGAGCCCGTTACTCCAGCGCTCAAGCCGCCATCGACATCGCTCTTCACGACCTTTTGGCCAAGACAGCGGGAGTTCCTCTCACCGACTTTCTGGGGGGTCCAGCTAGGCCGGTTCGGTCGAACTACAGCATCGGGATTACGACTAGCCAAGCCGCCAGTGACCAGGCCCAACAGTTGGCGCGAGACGGTTATCGCACCCTCAAGTTGAAGGTCGGAGGACCGGTTGAGGACGACCTGGCTCGAGTCCGAGCGGTCAGGCGCGCGGTCGGGCCCGAGGTGAAGATACGAATCGACGCCAACGAAGGTTGGAGTATCCCTCAAGCGCTGCTAGCCCTCAAGCTGCTGGAGCCGCTCGATGTGGAGCTGGCCGAGCAGCCTATCGCTCGCGACCAGATCGACGGCTTCACCTACCTGCGCCAAAGCCAGACCATCCCCGTGGCCGCCGACGAAAGTGTCCACTCCCCTGGGGACGCTCTTCGTCTCCTGCGAGCTGGAGCGGTCGACATCCTGAATGTGAAGCTCATGAAATGCGGTGGTTTGCATCCAGCCCGGGAGATCACCCAGATGGCCAGACGCTTCGGGATTCAAATGATGGTCGGTGGCATGGTGGGGGAATCTCGAGTCGGTGTCACGGCTGCCACCGCACTGGCCTCTGCCTGGAACTATGAATACGCCGACCTGGACGCCGACCTTTTGGTCCAGGACCCGCTGAGCCAGAGTGGCGCCAAGGTTGACCAAGACTACCGCCTGCCCCCCGAGGGACCGGGTCTAGGACTAGAAGACTTTCCCGTCGCGAAGCTCAAGAAAGTGTGGTCAAGCTAGAGGCCCTGATGATCGAGTTCACCCCGCCGGAAACCGTGTCCCTGGTTGGCCCGTTCGCTCTCTCGAGCCACGGGGTCGCTTTTTTGATAGGGTGCCTGGTCAGCTACTTCGCCACTCGCTGGCGGACACCGGCCCGCTATCACCGAGATCTCGAAGACGTCCTCCCGATGATGACCGTGGGGGCCATCATCGGGGCTCGCTCTCTTTACGTCCTTCAGAACCCAGACCTTTGGACCCAGCCTCTCAAAGCCCTGGCCGTCTGGGAGGGAGGGCTGGTGTCCTATGGCGGGATGGTGGGGGCGCTCGTAGCCTGGTTCCTCTTCCTTCGTTATCGTCAACTGCCAGTGGCTCAGATGTGCGATGCCCTGGCTCCCACCGCTCTGGTCGGATGGGCTATCGGACGGATCGGTTGCCTGCTCAGCTGGTATGGTGAGAACGGAAAGTTGACCGATGTCCCCTGGGCTTTCGTGGTCGACGGCGAAGCGCGCCATCCTGTAATGCTCTACATCTCTCTAGGACTGGTGCTCTCAGCGGTTCTGGTCATCTATCTGGAGAAGCTCGGCTGGAGACCGTCGGCTACAGCTTTTATCGCCTACGGGACCGTCCGAATCGTGGCCGACTTTTTTCGAGACTACGACCCTGGCTGGCTCATCTACACTTCGCAAGGCTTCTGTCTCCTTCTCGTGGTCTTCGGAGGGTTCGTTTTGAAGCTAGGCGGCTCCGTCCGACCCTGGCCCGAGAATCATAACGTTCCTGTAACAACCTCGCAATAAACGTAACGGAACCTTTACATTCAGCTCTGGAAACTGATCCCGTTTTACGGTTTACTAAGATCGTGGCAACAAAATGTGAGATTGGCTGGAGGTGGCGGAATTTTCGGGAATCCCCCGAATGTTAACAGATTCCTAACAGGTCTTTAACATTTTTTTTACACGCCACGGCTGGACGAAGAGGCCGGCGCGTGAGAAAATGGAGGGGACTCGAGCGGTCGAGTCCGGATGCGTTGAAGAACAGTCAAACTTCGAGAGGGATGGCATAGATGGACAAGCACAAGCTCGTTCAAGATTTTGCTAACCTTTTAGGAGCGATGGAGGCTGCGGCCACGGGCTCCGCGTCGCCCGACGACGGGGGAAGTGGCTGGCAGGAGTACGACAACGAACCTTTAGACAACATCCCCGGCGGAACACTTGACACCTTCAACGACTACGACGAACTGATTTTAGAGGATGGGCGGATAATAAAGCGTTACGAGAACGGCTCGGTCCGGGTAGAGAACCCAACCAGTGGCGTTCTCCAGGAAGAGAGAGTCGATGGAAGCCTAGTTGTGTCTCTCCCCAACGGGAAAGTCTTGTTCCAGGAGTTTCGAGGAGAACCGCTCCTGGTCTACGACACCGAGAACGGAGGACCACCAGGCTTGGCAAGAGTCAGCTCGGCCCAATTACCGGGTGACGTGAAGCCAAAGTTCGTCTTCCACTTCCAAGATTTTGAGTGCTCGCACCTGATCGAGCTGGAATCGCTTCGCTACTTCAGGGTTAGGCGCAGCACAGGCTAGGGGTTTATGGAGAAAGAGAAGGAGAAAAAGAAGGTCAGCATCGGTGATGCTCTCGACGCTATCCGGAGTGGAAAGCCGTCGAAGGCCCCCGATAAAGTGATCAATCGCGTGCCGCGACGCCGGATGGGCCGAGCCACAGCGAAGTTCTGGATCAAAAACCTTCAAGACTCCATCGCACGGCGTATGGACCACATGTATGACTCCATTCGTGAGGATCCCGGTGCACGAGCACAGATGATGCGGAGAGATTTCTACGCTAGCGAGCGTTTCGTGATCCCCGCCAACATTGTCCAGGAGGTGGTCGAGGTTAGCCCCGACGGCCAGCGCACCTCTCGAATCGCAAAGTTTTCCGACATCGACAAGAGCGATGTCAGTGGCGCAGACGTGGAACGCTCCGGCAAGGTGGTCGACCGCCAGACCGGGGCCGACAAACTTGCTGACGGGAGCTTGGAATCTGTCAACCTGGAAGGTCACATCAAAGAGGAGCAACCAGGAAGTCTTGACGCTCACAACCGGTTCGGGGCGGTCAGCATGCTGGAGACCGGGACACTCATTATTGAAGAGGTCAAAGCGGCTCCTAAGGCCCGACCGAAGAAACTTAAGGTTAATCCGATGATCCGCAAAATGTTCGAAAAGAAAGCGGATCCTCCAGAAGACGAATAAGGGGCCCTTCCCTCCCCGGTCAGGCCGACGACCTGAACGACACGGGAGAAAGAGTGCCCAAAGAAAGCCTCCTAGAGGCACGACTCAACGCGAAGGCTCGTCGTCGAGAGCCCTCGCCCCAGGGTGAGCAAGACCTCACCAAAAAAATATAGATGAATACCAACAGCAGGGGAGATCATCAAATGGCTTATAGTAACATCGGTGGCGTCGGCGGCGGAGTAGGACCTCAGCCTTTCGGAGGCGTCTCAGTCGGACAAGCGAACTCTTTCTACGGAGGCGGTTCGCCTCTCGGGCCCCAGGGGCCGAGTTCGGGTCAAAATCAGTTTATCTATCTTCTACAAACTCTTATTCAAGCTTTACAGGGCCTTCAAGGCGGATGGGGCGGAGTCGGTGGCTCGCAACACAATTTCCAGCAGGGCCTTCCTCAAGTCGGCAACGCTGGTAACGCTGGTAACGCTGGTAACGCTGGTAACGCTGGTAACGCTGGTAACGCTGGTA
>CAYRFU010000350.1:5709-7047 GCA_964423525.1 uncultured Burkholderiales bacterium
ACGCTGGCGGGGCCTACGGTGGAGCATCCAAACCCATGGGCGCCTACGGTGCTGCCCCGGGCGGAGGCTACGGCGGTGGCGGCCAAGTTGGCGGTGGCTACGGAGGCGGCGGCGCTTACGGCGCAGGCGGTTCCGGCACCTTCGGCAACTTCAACGTGGGTGGTGGCTTCCGGCCTCGCCAGACCAACGTAGCCGGCTTTCAGCGCTACATCGACGCGGTCGACCAGAACGGTAACGTCAACAACAAGAAAATCACCGACAACGGCAAAGTCACAGTCTACGATGGCCGGACCAGTATTGTCGAAGGCTACGCAGCCGAGTTCTACGCCGGCGCCCGTCTCGAAGACGCCCAGTCGATGCAGAACTACTCAGACATTCTCTATCGCGACCTCAACTCGCAGGACCCCCGCGCTCAGCAGGCCGCGACCTTCGCTCTGGTAGCTTCTCGTTACAAGAACGCGGGCGGAAACTACAACAACGGCAACCTCAAGAAAATCTTGGAAAAGACCGGCAACGGTGACCTCGCCAAACAGGGCGGTGTTGGCAATAAAGACGTCCAAACTTTGGGCGCTGTCTCGGCCGCCCTCAAACGAGGAAGTTTGACCCTCGACCAGGTCTACGGTGCTGACGGCAAAGGCATCGACGGCATTAAAGCCGTCAACGACAAAGCCAAGTATGACCGGTCTATCGAAGCGGTCCAGCTAGGCAACCTCGGAACCAACATCGAGAAGAAAGGTGTCGGTAACGCCGGAAATGCTGGTAACGCTGGTAACGCCGGAAACGCTGGCAATGCCGGCAACGCTGGTAATGCCGGCAACGCTGGTAATGCCGGCAACGCTGGTAAAGCCGGCGCCGCTGGCTCGGTCTACAGCCCTTATTCCGCGAGCCCCTATGACTCGATGTCGTTCGCCGGAATGGACCCCTCGCAGCGAGTGGGCATGAACTTCCTTACTCCTCCTCCAGGCGGCTTCGGCGCTCCTCAGGACCCGATGACTCAAATTCTCCAGATTCTGTTCCAGCTGATTCTGTCGCTCTTCCCAGGTGGCATGGGTGGACAGCCCCCTTACCAGCCCCAGCCTCACCCGCCCATCCAGCTCTTTAGCCCTGGCGCCGTCGGTAATGCTGGTAACGCCGGAAACGCTGGTAACGCCGGCAACGCTGGTAATGCTGGTAACGCCGGAAATGCCGGGAACGCCGGAAATGCTGGTAACGCCGGAAATGCTGGTAACGCCGGAAACGCTGGTAATGCCGGAAACGCTGGTAATGCCGGAAACGCTGGTAACGCCGGAAACGCTGGTAACGCCGGAAACGCTGGTAACGCCGGAAACGCTGGTAACG
>CAYRFU010000351.1:0-7045 GCA_964423525.1 uncultured Burkholderiales bacterium
AAAGGAGCTTAATTTCTGGAGAGGATCTGTCTCAGGCTATCTTGGCACACAGGGAAAGCCGGCGACAAGCGAGTCGGGCTTCAGAGGGGGCTACGACCGGTCAAGAACTCTTTTTCCGGGCCAAAGGATGTTTCTTCCTCGTCATCCTAGGACTCCTGTTCCAGATCGTCATCCTGGTTGAACTGGCCGCTTTCAGTTGGTTTGCAAGTCTCTTTCGTTAGGACCACCCCCGAAGTTACTAGTAGGAAAATCTTTATCCGGTAGTATACCCTGTCCTTACGGGAAAAGCCTTGACAAAGTTATTCTAGAGAAGAACGGCCGGAAAGGAACCAACACCGATGCTCAATCTTCTCAAACGCCTCTTCACCCGTGACCCCAAAGTCGAACTAGTCGACTTCCAGGATGGCCTGATCAGCTTTCGCTGCAGCCGCCCCCTGGCTCTACGAACGACTCAGATCCGAGCCCTATTAGGAGAGCAGAAGCTGACCGCCGAGGTCCAGATTCAGTCGTTTGATAGCCACACCCAGCTCTATCGGGCAAAACACCGTTCCGGCTTGGAAAGATGGGTGGCCGACCGCCGCCAAGACTTCCGACTCGAACGGGTGATGCGACTCGTCTCGCCCGAACTGCCCGGCTTCACCACCACCACTGAGGACATCTCGGCAGGCGGAGCGCGTATCAATCTATCAGGACCAGTGGAAACAGGCAAGAGAGTGATGGTGTGTCTTGACCTGGACGACGCCAACCTGCCTGCCATCCGGGTGGAATCGACCGTCTGCTGGTGCGCTCGCAGGGCCGACGGCAGCTATCACGCTGGCCTGCGCTTTGACAACATCGATGCGGTTTACAAGAGTATGATCGCCAACTTTATCGAATCCCGCCGAAAAGTCGAAATCTGAATAAATTTCTCACTCTTCCGTTTGCTCCCGCTCTATCGGGGTACAATGATTGCATCCTAACCCAAATATAGAGGGGGATTAATGAACGTCAATCCTATTCCCGAGGGAATGAATATGCTCATCCCTCACCTGGTGGTGAAAGACGCCACCAAAGCTATCGAGTTCTACCAGCAGGCCTTCCACGCCGAAGTCTGTAACCGCATGATGACGCCCGATGGCAAGAAAATCATGCACGCTTCCCTGAAAATCGCCGGTCAGGACCTGTTCCTGTGCGACGAAATGAAGGACAACAAAGCTCCTGGCAAGACCACCCCGGTCACTCTGCACCTCTACGTCGGCAACGCCGACAAGGTGTTCAACCGGGCCGTCGAACTGGGCGCCAAAGAGCTGATGCCTCTCGAGAACACCTTCTGGGGTGACCGTTATGGCCAGTTCAAAGACCCCTTCGGCCACGTTTGGGCCATCGCCACCAAGGTGGAAGATGTGACCCCGGCTGAAATGCTAGAGCGCAGCAAAGAGCTGGCTGGCAAGAAGTAGGTCTCGAACCCACCGAAAATGGGCGGCTCTCAGAGCCGCCCATTTTTTCTTGAGAAAGCATGTAACACCTCGAGGACAAGTCGGTCCTAAGCACCAGGAGGATCGAGACTATGAAAAAGAATCGTCTAACCAAAACATTCCTGGGCATCGCCCTGAGCATAACTCTTGTGGCTGGAACGATGGCCGAGGTAGAAGCTCGTCCGGGTCGAGGAGGGGGCCGCGCCAGCGGGGCCAGAGCCACCCGGACAGCCCCCCAGTCGGGCAGTTACCAACGGGGGGGCAACCGCAGCTGGCAAAACGGTCAGGGCCAAACACGCCAACACCAATACCAGGGTCAAGGCAGTTGGCAACGCGGCAACGGAGAAGCCAGCAAGACCTATCGAGGCACCGTCACTAATCAGAACGGTCAGACCGGCAACGTCGAGCGCAACGCCAACTGGCGCCGCAACGAAAACGGCTACACCAAAGACTACAATCGCAGCGTCACCGGCGAGAACGGCGGCCGCAACGTCGACGGCACCAAGACCTGGAGCAAGGAGGGCAACAGCGCCACCAAAGACTACTCCAAAACCGTCACCAACCAGAACGGTCAGAGCAAGACCGTCGAGGGTAGCACCACCTGGACCAACAACGGAGACGGAACCTATAACAAGGAAGGAAGCCGCTCAGTCACCGGTCCCAATGGAGAAACCCGCACAGGAACGACCTCCGGTAGTGGTAGTGTCACCAAGACCGAGAACGGCGTCTCCAAGACCTACAATGGCACCCTGACCAACGGTCAAGGCCAAAGCTATGATGTCAATCGTCAAGCCGACTACAGCCGCAACGGCGATGGCACCGGGAGTCGTAACGGCAGCCATAGCTTGACCGATAGTGACGGCAACGTGGTCCGCTCCGGCAACTCCTCGACACTCTACACTCCGGGACAGGGAACCGAGACAACTGGCTCCCGCACCAATAGCCAGGGAACCCGCTACTACGAGGGCAGCAACCAGAGAACCGAAGACGGCCGAGTCTACAACGGCGCTGTCACCAACGGGCAAGGTGAAACCCTGCAAGAAAGAAATGTCCGCTGGCAATACGTCGACGGTCGTTGGGTCAAGACCGCCGAAGGCGGCAACGGAGCCGGCGGCAGCTACACCAGTGAGGGCTACTTCGAAACCACCCCCGACCAGGACTAAAGGTTAAACGCGCGCGCCCCGGCTCTTTGGAGTCGGGGCTTTTTTATTGAAGCTCAGCCAACAAGCCCTTTAAAGAGGAAGCGCTGTCGAGCACAATAGCTCTTTTATCCTGAGCGGACATCAACAGGGCCAGGGTCGCCCCTGCTCCGAGCAAAGCCTTTCCCGCAGTCGGCAAAGTGGCCACCATAAAAAGTCCGAACCCACCCCAAAGGGCTGCGTGGGTGGCGAAAGGTAGTGGCTGATAGCTCTCCAGGGCACCTCGTAGGCGTCGCAAGCCTGAAACGGTCGCCTGACGAGCCTTTTGAACCCGAGCTTCGAGCTCCGGGTCTTCCCTCAAAGTCAACCCAGAAAGGTCGGCCTCTAAGTCTTCGGCTGATAAGAACAGTTGCATCGAGGTGGCCAGGTGGCGCTCCAATAGCTTACGCCGGTCCACGATCACTCCATCCTTCAACCAGCAGACCTCGGAGGGCCTGGGAATACTGCGAAACTCGAAAGATTTGTGTTTGCCGCGATGAGAGACCACTTTGTAGGAGTAAGAAACTCTCCAGAGAACTTGCACCGGCTTGGCTCGTGACTGCGCGCCTAACTGGAAAGGGCGCTCATCGGTAAAGCGGTCGGTGGGTCGCCAGCCCGACTGCTGAGGTAGCCCGGCCGGAAGGTCGAACTCGGGGAGAGCGGTTCCAGGCGAACTGGCCCAGTCGATCAAGAGGGTCAACTGTTTCCAGTCCTGCCATTTCTCATGAGCCAAACCCAACCTGTCGATTCGTCGACCGTCCACGGTCACGGGGATAGGGCAGGCGCAAGCGTTGCGGACCAGCTCCAGATACTCGTCAGAAGACCTTTGACCGCTCCGCATCCCCATGATCCTGCCCGGGTCGTCTTCAGGGAAGGCCACTCCAAGACGGACGGTCGGAGGCACCGACTCGTCAAGATTCTCCTGCCCGCCGATCAGTTCCTCACCATACCAGCCGAACAGGGTCTGGTGGCGACCCTCCTCATAGGCCAAAGTGAAGGCCCGGCGGTCTCCAAACCCAACCGCGCGAAGACCGGTGGCAAGATGGTCCAAAAACCGGACCGAGGGTCGCTCGACCGACACCAGGGCCTGCTGGAGATCGGCTGCTGCCATCCGCTCGGACGGGTGAAAGGTGAAATAGGTTGCTTGAGCCAGCTGCTGCACTTGGAGCGAAGCCGCGCCCGAGGCGACCGCCGCCTGGACCACTTTGAGGATCCAGGCGGTGGCACGAGGAAGCTGAAAGGAACCTAGCTTCCCGATAGCCGCGTGCCCGGCAATGGTGAAGGAACCTTCCGAATCGATCCTTCCGATCGACTTTTGCTGGGCGAGAAAGCTATCCAGTCCAGAAGCGGGCCAGCCAGAATGCATACTGGCCCGCTTCGGCTCAGGAAGGTCTAGGCCTGCGGAGGGCTGATCCGGGGCTCGACTCGCTCGGCCAAATTCTGGGCTGCCTGCTCTTCCTCAGAAGGACCCTGAGAGTGAAGAGCTCCAGCGTAGGCGCCCAGAGCTGCGCCGATAGGAACGGTAAAGAAGACCAGAGGTCCGAGCAGCGCGCCGGCCAGACCGACGGTCGCGCCGATGGCAGCTCCTCTGACCATTCCCTGGCCAAGTTTGGTGTAGTCGAGACTCTGAACTTTATTCTTGACGGCCCGCCCAACCTTGGCGAGCGAGTCGCCGACGCTGCCGAGAAGGTTGCGGGCTCCCCCCACAAACTGGTCGGACTCGTAGTTGAAAGGAGCACTCGAGCCTTCCGGTCGAGGCTGAGAGCGACGAGCGAGATGTAGGTTAGGAACTCCGAGCGATTGCAAAAACTTCATATTAAGTTGCCTCCATACGAGAGTTTACAGGATGCTCCTGAAAAAAAGCTAAAAAGGCTCTCGTGGATGTGGCGTTTGTGGCATTTGACGGGATGACAGCTCTCGATCTGGTGAGCGTCTACGACCCTGTCACGCGGCTTGCCGTGCTGGGCTTGGTCGAACTCGAGTGGTCCTTGTGCGCGCTCACCTCAGAGGTGACCGACGACCGTGGCCTGACGATGCTGGTCGACTGCGTTGAGGAACCTCTCGATGAGTTCGATCTGGTCATTGTACCGGGCGGTCGAGCCACCCGCCACCTTCGCTACGATGAAGAAATGGTAGAGTGGATCGCCACCGCTTGCGAAGCCGAGATGGTGGCTTCGGTGTGTAGCGGGGCTCTTCTGTTAGGGGCGGCTGGTCTCTTGGAAGGCTATCAAGCCACCACCCATCCCGCCGCCCTGGGCCTTCTAAAAGACTACGGGGCCCTGCCGGTCCGAAGTCGGGTCGTCGATCAGGGGGCCCGAGTAACATCCGGCGGGGTGACCGCCGGCATCGACTTGGGACTCCATCTCGTCGAGCGCCTGGCTGGCTTTGAGGCCCGCCAGCGCATCGCCCGCCAGATGGATTACGTCTAAGACGCTAACAGCCGAGAGCCTCGGACATCAAACTATGAAACCGGGAACGTAACCTGGGAGGTGCTGAAGCCGCCTTGAGTCTGGCTGAACTGGTGGTAGGTCATCATGGTGTTGGTTCTCTTGAAAATAAAGCAACCGACTTCTTCCTCAAACTCGGTGTACCTCTCGCCTCCGCCCAGCTTGGTAAGCTGAATGGAATCTTCAGTCTTTGGGTCGTCATCAAAAGCGGAACCAGCTTTGATGATCACTCGGTCCAGGCTGAAGTCTTGGGAAACCTCCACGCGCTCTCCGTTCTGGCAGACAGCATCATTGCTCTCGACCTGGGCTCGAATGTCGGTTTTGAGCTGTTGATAGCGGGCTACGATATCAGCTTTGTTAAGATTCATCATGATCTCCTTGTTTGTCTGTTTCACCAAACTAACAAACCCGGTGGCTCAAGTCTTTTTTAAGATGTTAAAGTCCTGTCCCAGGTTGTCATGTCGCTCGCTTTGGATTGACCTATTCTAAGAGTGCGAAAGGAGTTCAAGCCCAATGAAAAGACTGATGGTTATCCTGGTAGGAGTGGCGGCCGTAGCGGGAGGCGTGTGGGCTTTCCACAACGTCTTGGAGTCTCCCAACCCCTACGGACTGCTGGCCCTGCTCTATGTTTTCGCCCTGATGTTGGGCGTCTCTCCCACCACCGAACCGCTCGGCCAGGTCGTTGAGACTTCCTCTGAACCTCAAGTCGTGGTGCTCCCCCGCCGGCGACCACGACGCAACCGATTTGAGACCGCTCGCATCCCGGCCTAAGGACCCGTCAAAAACGTGGTCTCGCTCCGCTCGAGTCCAGGAACCTCCCCCACCGTGCTCACGATGGAGGAGGAGCTACTCTGGTCGGCGACTCACAGGTCAGCTCGAGTCTACTGATCGAAGTAGAGATTGAACTCGTGAGGATGGGGTCTCATCCTCATCGCTTGGACCTCGTTGTCGTATTTGTATTTAATCCAAGCATCGATGAGGTCCTTGTCGAACACGTCACCCTCGAGCAAGAAGTCGTGGTCAGCGGCCAGAGCCTCCAGAGCTTCTTCCAGCGACTCGGGGGCGAAAGCCATATCGCCTTTCTCTTCATCGCTCAGCTCGTAGATATCCTGATCGATCGGATGGCCGGGTTCGATCTGATTGCGCACCCCATCGAGGCCCGCCATCAGCAGCGCTGAAAAGGCCAGGTAAGGATTGCAGGTGGGGTCTGGGAAGCGAGCTTCAATCCGCTTGGACTTGGGACTGTCGGAGTACATCGGGATGCGCACGGCGGCGCTTCGATTGCGGGCCGAGAAGACCAGATTGACGGGGGCCTCGAAACCGGGCACCAGACGACGGAACGAGTTGGTTGTGGGATTGGTGAAAGCGATCACCGCGGGCGCGTGCTTGAGAATCCCGCCGATAAACCACAAAGCCTCTTGGGAAAGCCCGGCATACTCGCCGCCGGCGAACAACGGCTTGTCGCCGTTCCAGAGCGAAATATGGACATGCATGCCGCTACCGTTGTCGCCAAAAATCGGTTTCGGCATAAAGGTCACCGTTTTACCGTGTTTCCAGGCGGTGTTACGAATGATATATTTATAGTTGATCAGAGAGTCGGCACACTCGATGAGGGGTTTGAAGCGGAAGTCGATTTCGCACTGCCCGCCCGAGGAGACCTCGTGATGCTGGGCTTCCACTTCGATACCGATAGAGGCGAGGTGAAGCGACATTTCGGCCCGCAGATTCTGGAGTGAGTCGGTGGGAGGGCAGGGGAAGTAGCCACCTTTGGTGGTCGGCTTGTAACCCAGGCTGTCGGCCCGGCCCCGATTCCAGAACCCCTCGTCGGAGTCGACTTTATAGAAAGCCTGGTTAGGGCCCTCATCGAACGAGACGTGATCAAAGACGAAGAACTCGGCCTCCGGCCCAAACACGGCGGCGGTGGCCAAGCCGGACTGCTGAAGATAGGCTTACGCTCGCCGAGCGA
>CAYRFU010000352.1:0-5291 GCA_964423525.1 uncultured Burkholderiales bacterium
AAGTCTACCACGCCGCCGGAGCCGGTTTCTAGGTACGCTTACCGGAAACTCACGAGGATGCAAACTTCCGGTTCAGGGGAAAGGGCCTTCAGACCATCGACGACACCGCGGAGGAAACGGCCACGGAACTCTTCCTCGAGGTGGTTCTCGGGGTTCTTACCGTGGCCACCAGAACCCGGTCCTCCGGGTTGGGTCGTATAGAGCTGGTCTGGCTGGAGTCCGGCGGCTTTCTCCCAACGGATAGCCTCGTCGAGATTTCGGGGCATCCCTTCAGGTCTGGGGATTTCTCGCGCTCCTGTGGCGTCGCCGTAGTAGACGGTGACCTGATTGAGACTAACGGCCACAGCCAGATACTGATGCATCTGCTCCAGTGCCCCGAGCAGAGGTTGGAGATGGAACCGGTCGGCCACAACGACGCTTTGAGGCACCTCGACCGGGATGGAAAGAACCTCACGCGTGTCGCTATCTAGGAAGACGGCCAAGCTGCCTCGCTCGCCATTCAGGCGGGGTTCGAGTAGCGAAATCGTCTCCTCTTTAGAGACGGGAGCCTCGTCGAGCTGCTCCCAAGCTCGACTGAGCAAATTCTTGAGTCGAGTGGAGTTCATCTTTTTGGCCTGAGCCCCGTAGCTCAGGGGGCAGTAGAGGGAAACTCGCGGGCCAGATGGGGCTTTATCGAGTTCCTCGATTCGTTTTAAGGTTAGTTGGGTCATAGTTCTCCTTAGAGTGGTCTAGATCGTTCTCCATTGGAACGGGCGCCTGCCTCCTTCTAGTCTATCGAAAGGGGAGCGGTGAAAGCAGGCCCGGCGGGTTAGGTGGGGGGTATCCGGACGGATCCCCCTGGCCTTACGGTTCGGGGGGACCTTCAAGCCAAAGTTCGAAAGGCTAGCTGATGAAGTATCTCGCTATGGACACCCTGGAGTGGCAACTCTTTCAGGTCATCGGTCTCGAATCTCTGACCCGCCGCAGTCGTTTTGCCGACCACGACGCTCTGACGTTCCGACAGACTCTGGAAACGGTGAAGAAATTTGCCGACACAGAACTCTATCCCGTCTTGCGAGAGATGGACGCTAATCCGGCCCATTTCAAAGATGGGACAGTGGTTGTTCATCCTGCTGTAGGAACTACCATGAAAGCGCTAGGGGAGATGGGATTACTGGGTGCACCTCTCGACTATGAGTCGGGGGGGCTTCAGCTTCCTATCACGCTCTACCAGGCCTTGAATTTTATTCTGGATGCGGCCAACAATCATGTCTCTGGTTACACCGGCCTGACCTTCGGGGCAGCCGAACTGATCGCTGTTTTCGGCGACGACAAACTGAAAGACGACTACTTGCCCCCTATGTTGGAGGGTCGCTGGGCTGGCACGATGTGTTTGACCGAGCCCCAGGCCGGGAGTTCTCTCTCGGATGTTCAGACTGAGGCTATCCCTCAAGATGACGGGAGCTATAAGATTCGGGGCCAGAAAATCTGGATTTCAGGAGGGGAGCACCAGTACGTTGACAACATCGTCCATCTCGTGTTGGCGCGTGTTCCCGGCGGCGGTCCTGGAACCAAGGGAATTTCGCTCTTGGTGGTCCCCAAGTTTCGCCTCGACGGCAGCCTCAATGATGTGGTCTGCGCCGGCGACTTCCAAAAGATGGGGCAGAAGGGCTACTGCACCACCCACATCGTTTTCGGTGAGAACGATGACTGCCGGGGCTACCTGGTAGGCCAGCTCCATCGTGGTCTGGCCCAGATGTTCAAGATGATGAACGGAGCCCGAATCGCTGTGGGACGGTCTGCCGCAGCCATCGCGACGGCCGCCTTCGAAGCCTCTTTGGCTTTTGCCAAAGAACGCCCCCAGGGCCGACGGTTGATGAAGGGAGGCAAGAAAGACCTGGAACAAGACCAGACCCTGATTATCAACCATCCAGATGTGCGGCGAATGCTGCTCACTCAAAAATGCATTGCCGAGGCCTCTCTGGCCCTGATCCTCCAGGCTTCCTTTTATTACGATTTGAGGCACAGCACTGAGGGCGACGAGTCACATCGGTATTGGCTTCTGTTAGAACTGCTCACTCCGGTGGTGAAGACCTACCCTTCCGAAGCGGGCAAAGGAGCGGTTGACCTGGGGCTTCAAGTCCTCGGTGGGGCCGGTTTTTGCGACGAATACATTCTCCAACTCTACTATCGGGATATCCGCATCATGTCGATCTACGAAGGCACCACCGGCATTCAGTCTCTCGATCTCCTGGGCCGCAAGTTGACGGAAGAGAAGGGCCTGGCCCTGGACCTTCTCGAGCGAGAGATTCAGCAAACGACACAGGAAGCTAAGGAGTACTTCCCGGCTCAGGTGGCGCAGTTGGAGGAGCAGATAGCTCTCAACCGTGAGATTCTCAACTCTCTGATGCCCCTCGCTCTTAGAGGCGAGTTAGAGATGTTTCTCTCTGATGCCACCGTCTACATGGAATTCTTCTCGAACATTGTGGTTGGCTGGCTTTGGATGAAGATGGCTCTCAAGGCTTACCAGGAGGGGGCTAACACGGAGTTTCTCAGAGCCAAGATTCACACTATGAAGTTCTTCTACCAGTACGAGCTTCCCATCAACCACGGGCTCGCTCGAGTGCTGAAAGGCCCCGAACGATTAACGGTCTTAGAGGGCGAGGAGTCAGCCGAGTTGGTTTTCGCCTGATTCTGGCCCGGGCCCTTAGCCGACACCAAGGGAGACCGGCTTTTGGGTCACTGGCCGAGCCAGAAGCTTGAAGCCAGCCGGAGGGCGCAGAGTCACTCCAGGAGTGAGCTGGAGGGGCTCGGGGTTGATCAGACCAAACTGAAAACGTTGACCCAGAACGGCCAGCACCAGGACCGCTTCCATTCTAGCAAATCCCTCACCGATGCAGATTCGCGTTCCTCCACCGAAGGGAAAGTAGGTGAATTTGGCGGGTCGCTCCTCTTCCCACCGTTCAGGCCGGAAGGTGAGAGGGTCCTCGAAGTAGCGAGGGTCTCGGTGGAGCAGCCACTGGGGCGCGATCAAAATCGAGCCCCGTGATATGGGGTAGGGATCCCAATCCAGGTCGACCAGGGTCTTGCGACCAACGGCCCAGGCGGGGGGGTAGAGTCTTAGCGTCTCTTCCAGCACGTGGCGGGTGTAGATCAAGTCTCGGTAGTCGGCAGCGCTAGGGAGGCGTCCTCCCAGCACTCGGTCGAGTTCGGCCCTCATTTGTTGAGCTTTATCGGGGTGGCGAGCTAGCAAGTCCAGGGCAAAGGTGAGGGCGTTGGCGGTGGTTTCGTGACCGGCTAAAAGCATCGTCAGAATTTCGTCTCGGACGGTCTCCTGGTCGACCTGGCTCTCTATCAGCATCTCGACCAGGCTGCCTTCAGCTGGGTGGGCCAGGACCTTCTCAATCACCTCAAAAAGGTCTTGGCGGGCCTTCTCGAAATGACGGACCGGTCCAAACGGGAGGCGGGTAAGGTAAGAGAAGAAGGGGAGCATCAGATACCGAAACTTGCCCAAGACCGTGTCCAGGCTCCGGCTGATGATCTGATGGTCCTCGGTTAGCCGAGTCCCTAATAGGGTACGGCTGACGATCTCCAGGGCCAGGTCCATCATAGAGCGATGAATGTCGACAACACCGACCATCCGGTCAGCCTGCTCGACGGCGCACTCCACCATTGTCTCAGCGTAGGCGCTTATGCGATCTTTGTGAAACGTCGGCTGCACCATTCGGCGACGGTTGAGGTGGTCGTCCCCTTCAGCGGTGAGCAAGCCGTTTCCCAGAAGAATTCGGGCCCGCTGGAGAGCGTGACCTTTCTCGAATTGGGATGGGTGGCCGGTCAGAAGCCGGCCCACCAGTTCGGGCTGTTGCAAGATCCAGATGGGTCCCTGGAAGCCTGTCAGGCGACACACATCCGGGTAGGTTCGGCCGAGTTCTGTCATATAGCCGAGAAGGTCGCGTTGGAGGCGGAGAACGTGTTGGGCGGGATAGAGATTTACGGGTCCGGGAGGTCGGGTCATGATCGGGTCCTTTCTTTCAATACCCCAAGACAAAGGGATTACGGAAGGTGAGCCGGGATAGGCATCGGCACCAGGGCGTCATAGTAGTTAGCCGGTTTTTGACCCCAGGTGAAGATGGCCTGATCGATGGTCTCTCCGGCGTCGTATTTCAGCTCCCGGCGGTTCCCCCAGCTTTCGTCCCAGCGTCTTTCTGCTTTGTAGACGGCCGCTTTGCGATTCTGGAGTCTTCGGTCCAGGAGTCGCTCAACTCGGCCTTTGGGTGGCGAGCCGGAAGTTGTGGCGACGGCTGTCGGGCTCCCCTGGCCGGCCCCGGGTGGAACGGCATCGACGAGCTCCAACCCTTCATCGTAGCTGATGTCGAAATCTAGGGCCCAGAGCACTCGAAGGAGGGGAACGTAACCAGGTTTGAGGCCTTGATAGACCACGATGGCTCCATCGATAGCGAGCCCCTGCTCGGCGATGTAAACTCGCGAGAGCTCTTCGGCTGTGAGCACTTTCTTGAGCACCGTAACGGGGACGAGAAGGTCGTCGGAGGTGTAGAGGAGGTCAGGGTGATGAACCTCACGGTTACGGACGAAAACGGGTGTTCCCTTAGACCAGGTGAAATCGATCACCGAGTTACTCAGGTCGAGATACGGGATCTGAATCGATTGCCTCTCTGGCTCGGCCGAGGCCGTGGCGCTGACCAGTAAGAGCAGGATTAGAGCTGTGCTGAAAATTCTCATGGCGAGTCCTCCTTGGGTTTGCTTTTCTGCTTGTTTCGGGCTTTACCCCTCCAGTAGAGATAGACGACGGTGACCAGGAACTTGGCGACTAAGAGCACGGTCTATGGCTTTCCGGACAAGCTTTGCAGTTGGCTAACCAGGCGAGCAACGGTTTGCTGGTCGAGGTTGGCTGCCTGGGCTGTCGATTGAACTCGGATGATGGCTGCCTGGATCTGTTCCTCGCTCAGGTTGGAACTTTGGAGCACCGTCTGCAGGTCGCTGCGGAGTTGGTTTTTCTGAGCTTCGGTCAGCTGGCCGTTAGCGGCAGCTTCCTGGAGGGTTTTCATTATCGATTGGGCCTGGGCCCGTTGCTCGGGCGTCAGCTGCTGAACGGCCTGGCTCGACTCGGCTCGGGCTCTGATTCGGTCTCCGGGACGGGCCAGCGCCGGGCTAAAAAGAGTGAGACACAGTAGAGCGGTAAGGATGATTCTCATGGTGATTCCTCCTGAGTTTCTTGGATGCCCCTAGCTTACGACCGAGGCTTGCGAGAAGATGGAGGAAAATGTCAGGGTTGTGTCAGGATCATCGGACAG
>CAYRFU010000352.1:5301-7034 GCA_964423525.1 uncultured Burkholderiales bacterium
CCGACATCCTATATATCATGATATCGTCTATTACATTCCCGTCCACATCCAAAACAACAACATCAACTTCCGCGGGGTCCGATGGCGCGCCCAAAGCATCGGTCACAATTAAGGAAAATGTCAGGGTTGTGTCAGGATCATCGGACAGGTGTGAAGTCATCGACGCACTGATATCTTCGAAGGAGACTCAAAAGAAAGGGGCGATCGACCCCTTGCAAGAATTTTTCTTATAGTATATTTTTTTTGGGGAAATTGTTTTTTTAGGGAGTGCTTGGTGGAAGGATTGAAAAATTGGGAGGCCCCAAAAAGCAGTGAGGCTGGATGCCTCTCGTTGTTGCTGCCGATGTGCTTAGTTTTCTCGGTTCTCATCGGTGGGGCAACGTTCTTCCAAGAATCCTCACCCTTACCAGGTCTCATCTTTTTGGTGATCGCACTGGCCGCCTGGGGATGGGCTTGGAGTCGATTCGCAGCTCCCGTGACGACTTTTTCTCTCCATGAGAACGGTCTTCTTAGAACACAGCGCTTCTTTGGTCACCTCCTCAGTGAGAGGCTTTATCCTCGAGACGAACTGGTGTTGTTGGTTGACCGAACGGTCGGACCGGGTGTCCGCTTGAGTGCGTTCACTAGGGCTGGAGAGAAGCTCGACCTCTACCGGATGCCAGCCGACCCCTACTTGGAGGTGCAAGATTTTGGTCATCGACTGGCACGAGACTTGACTGTCGAGTATGTTCCCAGCGGGGACGACGAAGGAGCCGGTTGGTCCGAGATCCATCACGATGACCGTCCCCACAGAGTTCGGGTCGAGCACGCGACTTGGGGCGAATGGCTTTCAGGCTGCTGCGGCTGTTATCTCATTCTGCTCGGGCTGGGGTTGCTGAGCTCGCTGGAAACGAGCTCGATGTGGGCGGGAGCGGCCACGCTGTTCTACCCGCGGTGGCTTTCATGATCGCCTACCGAGGACGGATTTTTTCGGAGTATCACCTTGTCGATTTGAGTGAGAGGAAGGTCTCTCTGGAGCGAGTGGTCTTCGGCCGCACCAGTCGAAGACTCGAGATCGATCTCGAGCAGGTTGACAGTGTCGCCCTTGTCGCGAAGAGTCGGAGCGCCCTTACCAGGCCAGAGGTTGTCTGGGAACCGGTTGCCTCGGTCTGATTCTCTTGCTAGGCGGCGGTCTGTTTCTTCACTACTGGCATCCGCGACCGATAGCCTTGAGGCCTGCCATTCAATATAGCGTCGCGAATCATTCCTGGCGAGACACCCGCCAGTTGGAGCTGCACGGGCGTTTCATTCACGAGGGCCGCCCGGGAGAGGTATGGGTGAGCAAGGACAATGACCGCTTCCGAGTAGACTATGATCGAAGTCCCTGGACAATAGTAGGAAGCCTTTCAGATAAGGACGATTTCCTTCTGAAAAATAGCGAAACCGGCGAGTTGATCGAGACCGCTCAGGGAGAAACGGCCATTCCCGCCCGAGCCAGAAACGCCCGGGAGATGGTGATGATGCTCAAATTCTTCCCTTTCAGCCAGTTGTAACTGCTCCCTCTCTACTACCGCTCTATCGCTTCTCTCTGCTTGAGATGTTCGGCCGTTAACGAAAATGAGGGAGACTCGCTCCCTCGGGTGGCTCACCTTGGGTTATCGCAAACAAAAAGAAAGCCGATCAGATCGTAAGCGAAGATCCTGTCTGACGTCAAGTACTTTTACCGATCAGCGACAACTATTTTTACCGATTCC
>CAYRFU010000353.1:0-7018 GCA_964423525.1 uncultured Burkholderiales bacterium
CAGCTCAACCTCGCATAACCCCCGCCAGCCCAGCCCTGCGTTCAACCCCGGCATTCCAGCTCAACATTGGGTCCAGTTCATAAAACTGCAAAACTCTAGCAATCTCTGAGAAACAACCTGGAAAAGACCTGCTCAAAGGAAAGTCCTACGCTTAAGACATGTTCGTCACACAATTCCACCTCAAAATCGTTCATCTGCGAAAAAAGCTAGGCCTCACCCAAATCGAGGTCGCCAAACGAGCCGGAATACGTCAGTCCAGGCTCTCCTATCTTGAGAAAGGCCTCAGACCGCCAACCAATGCCGAAGTCGTCGCTTTGGCCGAAGCCCTCCAGGTGAGCGTTTGGGACCTCCGCAAGTGCGCAACTCGACCCCCCCGATTCCAAGAAGGCCTCCTCCAAACCGGACGAATCCTCTATGAGCCCTTCTTTGCAGACCAGGACCGACCCAACTCGGTTCGCTACCGGGCGGCCAACCGAGACCACCCTAAGCCAGTTCAAAAAATTGTCAAAGAGCTGGAACAGCGCCGGGATTTCCAGCAACTCAACTTCTTCTGTGAACACCTGGCCAACGGCTCCGGCGACGAGGCACTCTATCTGATGCGACTCCTGGACAAAGGAGGCGAGGCTTGCCTCGCCCAGCCGATCATGGGCCATTTAGCCCGCCCGCTTGTAGACCTCAGGACTCAGGATTACGTTGGGAACCGATACCTCCCCGCTATCCGGTTGGGTGAGGTTTTCTACTTTATTCAAGTTACATTCGCCACCCCGCGCCTCTACGCAGTAGATTTCCTGAGATGGAAAGACGGCTGGACCGTCATTGAAATCGATGGCGATGGACACGATTCGAGAGGCGACCAGGAAAAGATGCGAGCGATCGGCCTCCCCACCATCCGGGTCCGCGATGTGCTGAGTACGGACCTCCCCGGAGTCGACCAGGTTTAAAGGAATCGATCCCAGCCTCAGGAACCCAGGGGTGCTATGGCAAAGACGAAAATCGCGGTCGTAGGCTGCGGCTACTGGGGCAAGAACCTGATTCGAAACTTCTATCAGCTTGGCCTGCTTCAGGCCATCTGCGAAGACAACCCGGAGCAACGACTGCTGGCCCAGGAGATCGCCCCGGGCGTCCCTGTCATCGAGAGTTTCAGCGAGGTCCTCGCTTCCGACATCGAGGGCGTCGTCATCGCCACACCCGCCCCCACCCACCACGTGCTTGGCCTGAAAAGCCTCGAAGCTGGAAAAGACACCTTCATCGAAAAGCCGCTGGCTCTCACTCTCGAGCAGGGTCGAGAGCTGGTAGCCAAGGCCGGCCAAGAGAGAATCCTGATGGTGGGCCATATTCTGGAATACCATCCCGCCTGCCGCAAGCTGGTCGAACTCGTGAAAAGCGGTGAATTAGGCGAACTGCGCTACCTCTACTCCAACCGCTTGAGCCTCGGCAAAGTCCGACGGGAAGAGAACATCCTCTGGAGCTTCGCCCCCCACGATGTAGCTTTGGCCATCCGCATCACGGGACAGATGCCGACCTCGGTGGCCGCCTTTGGGGGCACCTACCTTCAAAACGAGATCGCCGACGTGACTGTAACCAATCTGGTTTTCCCGGGCGGGGTCCGAGGTCACATTCACGTGTCCTGGCTGCACCCGTTCAAAGAGCAACGCCTGGTCGTCATCGGCTCCAAGAAGATGGCCGCTTTCAACGGGGTCACCGGCGACGTCACTTGCTACGACCAGAGAGTCGACATAGAGGGGGGAGAGCCGGTCCCCGTCAAAAGAGGCGGTGAAAAGATTCCCGTCGACACCACTGAGCCGCTAAGGCTTGAGTGTCAGGCCTTCGCCGAGGCGATCGCCACCCGCCAGCCCCCTCTCACCTCAGGCTTCAGCGGCCTTCAGGTCCTGGCGGTACTGGAGGCTGCCCAGGCCTCGCTTCAAAGTTCCGGCGGAATAGTGCCCGTCCGGGAGCCTCTATGAAGTCATGCCCAGTTTTAGAAACCGGAGGCTTGAGCTGCGAGGAAAAAGACATCCAACTAAGACCCCTCGGCTCAACCACTCAGTAGAAACGAAACACCTGGCTCAAGACCCTCCGACGCGGCTGATCTTTTCGCTACCCCTTTCCACCGACAAAACACTACCAGCCAGGCCTTTCCGCCCTTTCCGGGCTTTTCGTGTGTCACATTCTGTTCATTTTCTCTCAACAACCTGGACACAGACTAGAAAAGCCCGGTTTACCTCCTCAATCTAAGCTAAAGCTAGCCGAACCTAAGGAGGATACCTATGAAACCCCAGCTTCTCGTCGTCCGTAAACAACTCGTGATGGCAACCCTCAACCACGACAGCAAGGTCATTATCAGAAAGGCTCGCAAGACTCCCCGACTCTGGACTCCCAAGTCGGTGGCGCACCTTAGATAGACCTGGTCGGGCCGGCCCGATCCAAGCCAACTCGCGGCGGCCGGCGCGGTATACGCGAAAAACCCGTATACCCCCGCCAAGTACCCCCGCCAAGCCAACTCGCAGGGCCCAGCCAGTAAAGACAGGGGGACTTCCCCAAGCAGGGAACACCCTGATATGGCTAACTACTATGCCCACGAAACAGCCGTCATCGACGAAGGCTGCGACATCGCGGACAACGTCAAAATCTGGCACTTCTCGCATATTATGCCGGGGTGCAAAATCGGAGAAGGATGCAGCCTCGGCCAAAACGTGGTCGTGTCGCCCCAGGTGGTGCTGGGGAAGAACTGCAAAGTCCAGAACAACGTGTCGATCTACACCGGGGTGGTCTGCGAAGACGACGTCTTCCTGGGCCCGTCGATGGTCTTCACCAACGTCTTCAACCCCAGAAGCGCGGTCAGCCGAAAACACGAGTATAGGCAGACCATCGTAGGCAGAGGAGCCTCGATTGGAGCCAACGCCACCGTGGTGTGCGGCAATAACATAGGCCCCTTCGCCTTCATCGGAGCGGGAGCCGTGGTGACCAAAGAGGTGCGAGCCTACGCCCTGGTGCTCGGCAACCCGGCCCGCCAAACCGGCTGGATGTCAGAATACGGGTTGAAGATGGAGTTCGACGACGAAGGGGTCTACCGGTGTCCCGAGACGGGTGAAATCTATCGCCTCAAGGATGGCCGAGTCACGAAAGACTAGCCCAACCAGAGAGACCCCCCACAGCCCGACCTTCCCGAGCCAACTTCTCGAGGTGGGCGCGAAGGGAGTGGAGGGCCAGGGGATGAGCCTCGGCAGGGGTATCGTCGTAGGCCTGGAGGACTAAGTCTTCCAAACTCCGAGGCTGGTCCGTCAGAACCCCCAGCACCTTAGCCTCCCGCGCCAACCGATGGGTCAGAAGATGGCGGCAAGGCTCAGAACCCGGTCCCAAAGGCGGCCCGTGGGCAGGCAAGACCAGGCGAGGCTCCAGCGACTGAAGCCGTTCGAGGCTCTGGCAGTAAGCCACCATATCTCCTTCGGGCGGAGCCACCACGATGGTTGAGATACTACTGACCATGTCCCCCGCAATCAAGACCTTGCGGTCGGCATTCCAAAGAGAGAGATGACCGGGAGCGTGGCCGGGAGTGTGAAGCACCTGGAAAGACCAGTCATACTCGAGGAGGTCCCCCTCGACCACCTCTCGCTCGACTTCGAACGGCAAGCGGGCGGCCGTCTCAGGGTGGGCCAGCACCGGAAGACCCAGAGCTTCCACCCCGCCGACGTGATCGGGATGATGATGGGTCAAAAAAATCTCGGCCGACCGGAACTCCAAAGTCGCGAGATAGTCGGTGATTTGAGGTGAGCCGGGATCGACAATCAGAAGTCTTGAGCTCCCGATCACATAGGTGAGAGTGTGGCGGGCGGGAGGCAGGGTAGGCGTCTCCAGGGGCAGATAGACCAGGCCTGGGGCCATCGGTATGGTCGGGCCTTCCAAACCGTTGCCCCGACCCCGAGCCTGAAGGCGACGGGCCCCCTCTTCAAAACCATGGGCCTCGAAAGCCCGCAACGCTCCCAGGGTGGGAGGAGCAAAGAAAAGCTCGCTGCGAGACCAGGCGGCCAGAGCCTGGGAAGGAGTCATCCAGCAGCCGGCCACGACCTCCTTGCCGTCCACCTTCGGCTCCCGACTTTGGGGGCATTCGGCCAGATAAAACTGGGCCTCGAAACGGATGCGGGAGTAGCTCGGAGTCACCATCAGACCCGCTTTGGGAAGGTCGTCGGCCTCAAGTCGCACCCCCGTCTCTTCGTGGAGTTCTCGCAGAGCGCAGCGCAAGGTCGACCCCTCGTCGGAAGGCTCGAGAGCCCCTCCGGGAAAAACGTGAAAGCCCGGCAAAAAAGGCGCGTCTCCGCCCCTCTGAACCAGAAAGACCCGGCCTTCTCGGATTAAGACTATGCCTCCAGCTTGCCTCACGAACTTGGGGTTCGCGTTGCACCAGGTGATCCCTTGGGTTAGAATTATCGGGTGAGACGCCGGGGCAATATTCTTCTGGTGGCAATTTTCATGGCCGTCTTCCTCTTTTTCTTGTCGGTCGCCCTGGTCACCCAGAATCGAATGGACATCAGTCTGGCCCTCTCGGTAGACCATCGTCTCCAGGCCGAACTCGCAGCCCGAGCCGCTACCAACTACGCCCTGGCCACCATGCGGGAAAGAGACGATTGGGAAGCCGAGCTGCAAAACAAGACTGGCGAAGTCGGCTCGGGCCAATGGGAGGTTTCGGTCCAACCGTATGCCGACCCGACCGGCAGCCCCTTTCTATTTGAGGTGATGGGCAAAGGTCGTTCTGGGCCGGTCACCCGGGTGCGTAGGGTGGTGGTCGAAGAAATCAGGATGGCCCAGGCGCGGGGTGATGGCAAGTATCCCCACTTCTTCTCTTACCTGGCCAGCGGCGAATTGGCCGTCTTGACACCCGATTTTCGCTGGCAGTCGCTGGGCGAGGTGCCCCGCCAGGACTCTCCCCTCTCGGCAGCCGGAGGCCCGCTGTTCTCCTTCGCTCCCGAAGGCACCGCCACACGCCCGCCCGTCATTCTTACCACTCTTCCCTTTTTTGACGCCGAGAGCGGAGATCTCATTAACGGACCCTCTATCCGCCTTGAAGTTTGCCCTCCGGGGGAGCATATCGTCTATCTGGACCTTAACAACGGCGTGGCCAGCTGGCAGGACATCCCCGATCCAGGGCCCGAGCTCGGCAGTTGGAACGGGGTGATGGAGGACTCTGACGGAACCCGGATTCTCCCCCTGGTCACCCTCTATGAGGAAGACGACCCCGATGAAGAAGATTTAGAGAAGACACCCTGGCACCGACTCGATTTACGCTTGAGGGGAAGAGCGGGTGAAGGGAATCCACAAATCGAGACAGTCGAGACCAAATCGACTCAGTGGAAAGACAGTTTTGAAGACTTCACCGCCGACATCAGCACCAAGCCTTGGAGCAGTGCCTGGGATATCGCTCAAACCCCCAGCGAGCTGACTATCGAGTGGGATGAAATCACCGAGCCGAGGATCTATCTCAACTGGTATTCCCTCGACGGCAAAGGGCTGACGACTCAGGGTGACAAGGTTTACTGTCACGCCACCCACTACTTCTACGGCCATCTCGACCTGGGTGGCGAAATGAAGGAGCTGGGAACGCCCCTGTTCGAATCGATCGTCTACCAGTCTCCGGCCATCCTTTGCTACGACTTGAGCGATGAGAAGTGGACTATCGTGGTCGACATGATGAAGATGGACGACCCCAATACCACGCCCGACATCTTTTTGGGACCCGAGGCCGACAAGTCCGCTTTGACGGCCACCTCCGAAGGGGAAGTCCACAGCTTCGACCGAGCCGATGCCACCGACGTCGTGCGGGGGAAAATGAGGGGGTTCACCCGGGTTGGTAGGGCCACCAGCCCGGTCCAGTCGCTGTTGGCCTACAACGAGGAGATCTACTATTTTTCCCAAGCCGGCTATTGGGATCAAGAAAGGCGGGAGAGGATGGGCCTGCTGAGTCTCAACGGTGACCAGATCGACCCCTCCGATGGACTGGCCTTTGACCACCCCGAAGTGTTGGCCAAGCTCCCCGTGCCAGACCAGGGCCTCGTCGACCACACCTTCTCACCCCGCACCCTGGTCTCATTGAGCCTGCAGGCCCTGGGTAGCGATGTCACGGCCTGGGAGGGGGACCTCTACTGCGCAGCTTGGATCCGTCGCAAGACCGACGAACCGAGTTTTGAACCGGCCGGCTTCTTCGGCCAGCTTCCGGAGCTGAGCCACTATCTGACGATCCTCCGTTACGACGGCGAGCACTGGCAAGTTTGGCCGGGAGGCTTGCGCCAGCATCTGGTCCATCAGCCAGCCGGCGACCTGTTCCAGGGCGTCTTTCCAGCTCGCGATGCAGAAGGCGAAAGTCTGGTGGTGAAGCCAACCTTGCTGGCCGCTGGAGCCTACGAGGGCGACTTCGCCTACTCCAACCGCTACGCGGTCTTGACTGTCACCGAGTCGGCCGGTGAGTAAACTCCGCCTTGAGACTCTCGAATTCACCCACTGGTCTGAGCGAGGTGCCGTGCTGGCCCCGTCTCAACGAGGGGTGGCCGCTGCGATCGGAGCCCTCCCAGGGGAACAAGGTGTTTGCTGGATAGGCCGCCGCAAGAAATCCCGCCGCCAGGCCTGGCTGGCGGAGGTGACTGAGCCGGTCTCAGAAAGGCGTGAGCCACGCTGCCCCCACTTCGGAATCTGTGGTGGATGTAGCCACCAGCATCTGGCCTCGGAGAAGCAACTCGAAGCCAAAGCCGAGCCGATCTATACGCTTTTGGCGGAGGCCTCGCCTGAGACCGACTTCCTGCCTCCCGTGGCCGCCCCTGGGCCCTGGCACTACCGCGGCAAAGTGGAGTTCAGCTTTCTTCAGGGACCGAGAGGCCTGGAAGTTGGCTTCAACCGGCGGGGCAAGTTTGACTGGCTGGTCGAGGTGGGTCACTGTTACATCGGGCCTCCGGGCAACGGAAAGATTCTCGAGACGACCCGGAGCTGGGCCCACCGGCACGGCCTGGTGGGATGGTCGCCGCGCCAAAACCAG
>CAYRFU010000354.1:0-7012 GCA_964423525.1 uncultured Burkholderiales bacterium
TTCTTTGGGATAGCCTGGCAGTCGCTCAAGAATCTCAACAATGGCCCTCGCCGAACGCGAGGGAAGCTCGTTGCGAAGCTCCATGGCTTTCGTTACGAACTGGTCTGGAATGGCTCGACTGCAGCCGTAATCGTCACGGAGTTTTGGTTTAAGGGCCTCAAGGCCACCGGTACGATAGAGCTTCAGCCAGCGCCGGAGTGTCGAGACGCAAACCTTTCTTGATTTGGACCCGGGAATTCGATGCTTCTTGCGAGCTAGACGGCGGAGTTCCTCAGTCAGTTCGCCTCGACCGAACTGGGTCGAGACCAACGGCGCCACCAAAGAATGGCGAAAGAGAGCGACCTGCGTGCGGAGTTCCTCACGGTCGCCGGTGAAGGTGGACTCGTCCATTGAAATGACCTCCTCGAAATCAGAATTGCCTACAGGGGCAGCTCACGAGGCTTATTCTCATTGGACAACGACGGACTTCCACGATTTCTGGGGGAGAACAACGGTTCGGAGACCCGAACAGCTCCCCACAGCCACAGCGCCTCAAGCCAACCCCTTTCCGACCCCGAAGGCAGGTCGTGACGGAGTAGATCCAGGCACGAAAGGGTCATGGCGATCAGTCCCAATCCGTGACTTGTAAGGACGCTGGGAGGGAGAACCGACTCCCCATCCAGGCGCTCCGGCCAGTGCTTTCTGACCAGGTCGTGGTTAGCGCCGATTCCTCCCGAAGCGACCACCACGGCCTCGGCCGACAGCTCGAAGTCACCCACCTCCACTCGAGAGCTCGGAGCCCCTCGCTCAACCGAACTCGGCTCCAGGATTCGGCCTCGAACTCCGGTCACTCGACCCTGGTCCACCACCAGTTCGTCCACCCGGTGACGAAACAACAATGTGACCCGGTCTTCGGCCTGCCGAACCCTCTGCTCAAAAGGCTCGACCAGTCCGGGACCGGTGCCCCAAACCACGTGAAAACGGGGCACCGAATTACCGTGCCCCCAACCGTGGTAGCCTCCTCGCTCGGCCCAGCCCACCACGGGAAAGAAACGAACCCCGCGCTGATAAAGCCAATCTCGCTTATCACCGGCGGCGAAATCAAGATAAGCCTCGGCCCAGCGACGGGGCCAGTGGTCTTCCTCGCGATCAAAGCCGGCCGTGGCCATCCAGTCGGAGAAGGCTAGCTCTTTCGAGTCTCTTATTCCCAAGCGACGCTGCACGGGCGAGTCGACCAAAAGCAGGCCACCGAACGACCAGAAAGCCTGACCGCCGAGGTTCTGCTCGGGCTCTTGGTCGACCAACAGAACCCGTCGCCCGGCCTGGGCCAACTCGGCCGTAGCGACCAGGCCGGCCAGGCCGTTCCCGACTACAACGACGTCTGCCTTCAGAGGGGGTAGCGCCCGACTTCGATGGCTCGGTCAGCGAGCCGGCGTAGAGGCTCGACCGTGTTGATCGGCACAAAGTCCATGATCTGGTCGATAGCGGTCAAGTGTTGCTTTAGTTCTGCTTCATCGGATACGACATCAGCCACCAGTTGGCGGGCTAGCTGATGAACCCGAGCGGCCGCCTGATGGACGAACACGCGGGTCACGTCGATCTGAAGGGCGCACTCTTTCTCGCCCCGCTCTCCGATCAGTTTCTGACAACGGAGCCAGCCGCTGTCAGAGGCGAACACCTCCATCACCAGGTCAGCGATGGTCATCAAGACTTCTTGGTGGTTCTCTTCGGGCTTGTCGAATCCGACCGCATTGACGGCCAGACCAGAGGCCAGCAGCGTGGCCTTTTTGCAGGCTTTCACCAGAGCTTTCTCTTTGCCTATCGGGCCCTCGACCGTTTCCGACTTCAGACCTTGCTCGAGTTCTGACTGGATCTCCATCAAGCTATCCATGAGCGGCAACTGGCCTCCCAGGGCTCGCTTGAGCATCATTCCCGTGATGGTGAGCCGGTTGATCTCGTTGGTGCCTTCGAAGATGCGATTGATGCGAGAGTCGCGATAGGCTCGCTCGGCCGGATACTCCCGACTGAAGCCGTAGCCCCCGAAGACCTGGACCACTTCGTCGACCACGAAATCGAGCATTTCGCTGCACTTGACCTTCAAGATAGCGCACTCGATGACATACTCCTCAATCCCTTTGAGGACCCCGGCATAATCTTCGGGGTCGACCGCTTTGAGAGCTTTATCGATGAGGCCGGCCGTACGATAGTTCATAGCGTCTCCGACCCAGGCGTAGGCCACCATCTGGCCAAATTTTTGCTTGATGGCTCCAAATTCATGGAGATGCTTGCCAAACTGGGTTCGCTCACGGGCATAGCTGATAGCGTCGTTCATCGCGAACTTGGCCCCGGCGATACACCAGGCACCCAGCTTGAAGCGACCGATATTGAGCACGTTGAGGGCAATCTTGTGACCTTTGCCGATCTCGCCCACCACGTTCTCAACGGGCACTTTGACATTATCGAGCACCAGAGCGGTGGTCGAGGAACCGTTGAGACCCATCTTCTTCTCTTCGGCGGCGGGCGCGAACCCTTCACTGTCGGTCTCGACGATGAAGCAGGTAAACTTCTCGCCGTCGACTTTAGCGAAGACCATACTCAGGTCGGCAAATCCCCCATTGGTGATCCACATCTTGTTGCCGTTCAGAATATAATGCTTTCCGTCGTCTGAGAGCACAGCTTTGGTGCGAGCGGCCAGAGCGTCTGAGCCCGAGTGAGGCTCGGTCAGAGCGTAGGAAGAGATCTTCTCACCCGCAGCCAAAATAGGGAGATACTTGCTTTTTTGAGCTTCGTTTCCGAAATAGAGAACGGGAGCCGTTCCGATACCGGCGTGAGCACCGAACGACACCGAAAACGAGGCGAGTCGGGAGATCTCCTCACCGATCAACATCAGCGAAAGAAGGTCGAGGGCCAATCCGCCGTAGCGCTCGGGAATCTCGGCCCCGAGCAGGCCAAGGTCAGCGGCTTCTTTGAGGAGGCTTCGCATGAAGTCGAGGTCTTTGGCCTCGATGCGGTCGACGTTGGGCATGACCTTCTCGAGCATGAACCTTTCAGCCGTGCTCCGGATCATTCGATGCTCTTCAGAAAGCTGGTCAGGGGTGAAAAGCTCTTCGGGAGAAAACTCCTCTAGCAAGAAACTTCCTCCGGCGGTGCGGGTGGTGGCGGGGCTTTGAGCGATGGTCATGACCTCTCCTTACTTGTTTAGCTGTAAACTAATCCTTCGACACCGCCCTCCAAACCCCCCGTCGAATCAGGAAAAAGGCGCCCCGCTTTTTCGCCGAAACTTCGCTCCATGCGACGACTCTTGATCCTCTTGATACTCCTCCCTTCTTTGGCCCTGGCCGACAGCTCCATCGTAGGGGGCAAGCGAGTGGGCCCGGTGGCCCTGGGCCAGTCTCTTCAGACTTTGGAGAAGAGCCTCGGCAAAGCTGATAGGGTCCAAAAAGCCGAGGCCGACAAAGAGGCTGCCATGCTGTTTTGTCAGCAGAAGGGGATAGCGGTCTTGGTAACGGCTAAGAAAAAGGTGCTGGGCATTACGGTCACCTCTCCCAGCTACGCCACTCCTGAAGCGGTCCGAGTCGGTAGTAGCGAAAAGCAGGTGCGCCAGGCCTACGGTCAAGGCCTGATCCGAGGCCGAGGCAACTGGACCTACCCCGACCGTGGCCTGGCCTTCAGTTTCGCTAAAGGGAAAGTCTCCCAGATTTACGTTATGAAAACGGAAGAGGAACGACCTCTCCTGGGTGACCGCCTCATTCAAGCCGGGATTCGGTGTGGTGACCTGGAGCTGGGGCTCCCCTTTCAGCAAGTGGTCAAGCTCTGGGGAAAGCCTGACCATCGGGCTGATATGAAGGGCAAATCCGCCGAGATCGTGTCTTATCGCGACCACGGGGTCCGTCTGGTCGTCTCGCAGGGCAGGGTGGACGGCATCCTGATCACGACCGGGGATTTCATCACGCCCCAGGGGGTCAAAATCGGCTCCAGCAGGGCCGAAGTCGTGCGAGCTTTCGGCAAGAAGTTTCAAGAGAAAGAACCTTACCTGGGCTACTCTCAAGATGGCATCGGCTTTATTCTAGGCGAGGAGCAAGTCATCGAGATCCAGGTCCTCTACCCCAAAAAAGCTAGTCCCGCTAATTCCTGAGATGAATCACGGAGTTCACGCCGTAGCTCTCCAGCCTTTCGCTTCCGTAGCGCTTCTTGTCGCTGCGGAAAATCATCCGCACCAGCGGCGCTCCTGAGAAGGAGGCTTCCAGACCGAACTGACCGGCATCCAGGTTGGGGGCGACGAGTTGGCCACTGTTGAGATAGGTGTCGACCGGTTGGCTTGGGCCGAAGCTCTCTATCCGGGTTGGGACCGTCTCTTGAGGAGTGCCGACCACCGGCACCCGGCGTAGGCGTAGCGAGCGGGTCGGTGGATCGAAATAGTAGACGTGATAGGCCTGCCACAGGGACCACTGGTTAACGGGGTCGTACTGGAACCGGCCGTTGTCGTCAAGAGCCGTCAGAAAAACCACCCCTCGTTGATCAGCCGATACAGAAACGCTATCGTAGATGCTTCGCTCCAGGTCTCGGCTGACTTTCTGCAGGGCCACGACGGCCGCATTGCGGACCTCGGTGCTGGAGTCTCCTTTCATCCAAACCGACACGGAGGTCCGGTAAATGAAGAAGGCAGCCATCATCAAAAGGACGGCCACGAAACTGGCCACCGTGACTTCCGCCAGCGTGAACGCGCTAGGGTCGGAGGTAGGTCTGGAGGGTTGCTTTGCCATTATCGCTCCAATAGACATCGACTTTGACTGAAATCGTGTTGGGAGGGAGCCCTGCTGGGTCGGCCTCAACTACCACCAGATACCGTTCCCCGTTTCGGAAGGTCTCTGGATAGGGTGCCGGCGGGAAGTTGGTGGTTGGGTCGGGAGGAGTGGGCACGGCCAGCCTCCCGTCGTAGGTTCCGGGAGTGATCAGAGCGTAGCCGTTAGCCCGAACGTTCTCGATCAACTCTCTTGCGATATCGGTGGCGGCTGTGACTTGATTACTCGAGCGGAGCAACTTCATACTCTGGGCAAAGACCATCATCACCGACAGGATGGCCATGGCCAGCACCGCCACCGCTAACAATGTCTCGAGGAGTGAGAGCCCCTTTCGCCTCAACGAGCCATCCACAAGACGACTTGAGGGGCTCCGCTGCCGGCCGGTGCTCCGCTGCCGTCAAAGAACTGCTCGACGAAAGTGATGTTACAATCATCGGCCACGTAGAGGTCCCCAGGTTCGAGGGTCA
Source organism: uncultured Burkholderiales bacterium (assembly GCA_964423525.1). Lineage (GTDB taxonomy): Bacteria > Vulcanimicrobiota > Xenobia > Xenobiales > JADMJV01 > CAYRFU01. The sequence continues at coordinate 5,249 of CAYRFU010000354.1, forward strand.
CGCCGTCGACTGTCTTCGGCCCCGTTTGGCTCCCGTCGTCGTTGACCACGATCGCCCCGCGCACGCTGATTTCATTGCCCGCGTAGAACCTGCCGTTCGTATAGACCAGGCCTTGAAAACCGGCGCGGCCGATATGGTCATAATCGATCTCGGAAGTGATGTTATGAACAGCGTCCATCAGGGCCGTGTCGTTGAGGTCGTTGACGGCGTCCCAGAGTCCATCCGTGTCCCCTGTAGCCAAGTAATCCGCAATGGCCACGGTATCTGGACGACCCAGAACGTTATTGTTCCCAGAGTAAATTCTTCCGATTTTGTCTAGTCGCTGAATAAGGAAGTCCCTGGTCGGGCCAGCAGGCACAGTGGTCGAGAGATGGTCTCGAATTTTCCAGGGAGCCGCCATCGTTCGTCCGCCATAGGGTGTAAAGCCCGCTGGTCCTCCTAGAATGTAACTCACGTAGTCGAGATAGTTGTTGTCACCCCCGGCCCAGCCGCCACTTGTCCCGGTTTCCAGTTCTTGCAAGGCCCATTCTGCATCAGTAAGCCAGGTATTGAGGGTGGGGTCGCTCGTGGCTAGGCTCTCGAGATACGCCGTGCCGTCGAAGCCTCTCAAGGTCACATCCCCTTTGCTGAAGAGGGCCAGTTTATTGACGCCGTTCAGCTCGGCATTGCCTCGGAGTTCGGTGTTGCCGTTGACGTAGAGAGAGCCGTCTCCCGAGACAGAGCCGTTGATGGTCACATCGCCCTCCACATAGAGGTTGCCCCCGTCTAGAAAGAGATCGCCGTCGATAGTGATGGGTCCCGTCAAGTAATGGTCGCCCGAGCCGAGCGTGGTCGTGCCGCCTGTGACGATGGCTGGGGTCGGACTTGAACTCTTGCCGGCCACCTCGGCGGGAATGTTGACGCTAGGAATCGGTCTGCTGGCAGCGTCATCACCGACCGTGCCGGTTACGGTTCCGGTTCCAAGATCGATGGTTCCTAGGCCGGTCGTGCTGACGTTGCCAACGATATTCAGACTCGCCCCCCCCGGGTCGGTCCAGCTCACCATATCGACTGCCTGGTCGGCATTGTTGTTGGATTGAACATCAGCGCTGGCTGCGGTCGCGTCGTCTAAGGCCTTGATACCACTGATGTCGACATTCCCATTAAACCGGATTCTCCCGGTTGTCAACAACGAGGTGTCGAGTTCAATGCTAATGGAAGAGGAAGCCACCAACGCCTCGAGTCTTCGCTCGGCCCCTGCGACCCGGGCTACCACCACCAATAGGGTGGCCCCGGGTGGCACCGTGTCGGCTCCTCGGTAGGAATCGGGGTGAGTTCCGTCGCTGTTGTTGACCGATTGGGTGTCGTCGAAACCCGCGCCGCTCTGATTGAAAGTGACGGTATACGTCCCGGACATCCCCGAAAGAGTTTTGTCTGCAAAACCTGCAGCCCAGGCCGGATTCGCCTCTAATTGGGCTAGGGCGTCGGCCAGTCCCGCTTCGGCGATGCAGAGGGCCGAGGTCTGGGCGTGGTGCCGTAGGGAGGTGCCGCTACCGGTTCGCAAGACTGCCACCAGGCTGATCAGGACGATGGCCATGATCGGTAACAGAACCATCACCGTTCCTAAGATGAAACCCGGCTTTCTAGCTCTTTGAGCCATCCTCAAGACCTCCCACGCAGATCTTGAGTATAGCAAGTTGTCAGTGCAATTACAAGCCAGGGTCGGGGACCTGGGTGCTTCTTTTGTTCGTCGGTAAAATCATCCGGCCAGGAGCCAGACCCTCT
>CAYRFU010000355.1:0-6958 GCA_964423525.1 uncultured Burkholderiales bacterium
TAGACCTGCACCCCCCCGCCAGGGAGGGGGCCGGTTCGAGTTAACTTGCGGCGAGGCGGCGCCTAGACTTGCACCCCCCGCCCAGGGCAAGCCGGTTCAAGTGAACTTGCGGCGAGGCGGCGCCTAGACTTGCACCCCCCTGCCTAGAGGGCCCGGTTCAAGGTAACTTGCGGCCATGCGGCGCCTAGACTTGAACCCCCCCGCCAGGGAGGGGCCCGGTTCAAGGTAACTTGCGGCCATGCGGCGCCTAGACTTGCACCCCCCCGCCAGGGAGGGGCCCGGTTCAAGCTAACTTGCGGCCATGCGGCGCCTAGACTTGCACCCCCCCCGCCAGCGAGGGGGCCGTTTCAAGGTAATTCGCTCGACTGTTTCTATGTGAACAGTCTAGTCAGATGCATCAGGGCCGTCAAGAAGACCATTATCGGTCCGCATAGCGGCCGGCCCTACAGCAAGGGATTGACCGCCCGCACGCCGCTGTAGTCCTGGCCTTGGTTTAGGTCCTCTGTCCCGATCGGACGCAAAAGAAGCTCCGCAACTCGCTCTCGACTCTTGACAACAGACCGGAACTGGCCTGTCGTCAAAAAACGATGAAGCCCCAAGATTGTTTAATCCCCGGATGAAAAACACCCCGATCTTCGACCGATCGAGGGCGAGGAGGCCGACCAGGAGCTGGCCAGGTTGGCCAAAGCCCTTGGTCACCCTACCAAGGTTCGCATCATCCGTCTTCTGGCCCAGCGGTCGACTTGCGTGTGTGGTGAAATCGTGGACGAGCTGGACTTCTCTCAGTCAACCGTTTCTCAATATCTGAAGATCCTGAAAGAAGCGGCCATCGTACAAGGGGAGATCGACGGCCCCAGAGTCTGCTACTGCCTCAATCCCCGCACCTTGCGGAGGCTGGGCGCTCTGATCTCAAGTCTTTAAACCGGAGTATCAAAATGACCAAGAACAAACCTTCCCCGCTCGGTTTCTTTGAGCGCTATCTTTCACTCTGGGTAGCTTTGTGTATCCTGGGGGGTCTCGGCCTGGGCGCCCTGATCCCGGGTCTTTTTCAGTCGGTGGCGCGGCTAGAGTTCGCCAACGTCAATCTGGTCGTGGCGGTCTTGATCTGGGTGATGATCTACCCCATGATGGTGAACGTAGATTTCGGCTCACTCAGAGATGTCACCAAGAAGCCGAAAGGCCTGTGCATCACACTGGTGGTCAACTGGCTGATCAAACCTTTTACCATGGCCGCTCTGGGAGTGTTTTTCTTTCATCATCTCTTCGCCGGCCTGGTCTCTCCCGAAAACGCTAAAGAATATATCGCTGGGATGATTCTGCTGGGGGTGGCGCCCTGTACGGCTATGGTTTTTGTCTGGAGCCAACTCACCCAGGGAGATGCCAATTATACCCTGGTCCAGGTCTCCATCAACGATCTCATCATGGTCTTCGCTTTTGCTCCCCTGGCGGCTTTCCTTCTGGACGTCACCGATGTGGTGGTCCCCTGGGAGACTCTTCTTCTATCGGTCATTCTCTATGTGGTCGTTCCCCTGGCGGTCGGCTATTCGACCAGACGAACGCTCCTCAGCCGAGACCTTGACTCGATACCCCGCTTTACCAGCAACTTGAAGCCCCTTTCGATCGTGGGCTTACTGGCCACGGTCGTCCTCTTGTTCGGTTTCCAAGCCCAGACGATCCTGACTCGGCCCGGAGTGATTGCCCTGATCGCCATCCCCCTGGTTTTGCAAAGCTACGGCATCTTTCTGATCGCCTATGGCTGGAGCTATGCCTGGAGTGTTCCCCATGAAGTGGCGGCGCCGGCCGCCCTGATCGGAACCTCGAACTTCTTCGAGTTGGCTGTCGCGCCATCAGCCTTTTCGGCTTGGAGTCTGGTGCGGCCTTAGCTACAGTCGTCGGCGTCCTGGTCGAAGTTCCGGTGATGCTCAGTCTGGTAGCTCTGGCGAATAGAACGCGTCAGTATTTTGCGGTGGGCCGATAGAGTTCCTGAAGGCAGTTGACTTGAATCTTGTGCTCCACCACGGCCTTGATCCCATTAACAGCGGCCACAGCTGCCGAGGTGGTGGTGATCAAAGGCACGTTCAACTCCACCGCCGTCATGCGGATGAGGCTACCGTCGGCCCGCGCTTCGGGGCCAAGAGGGGTGTTGACCACCAGCTGAATCCGGCCTTCCCGCAGCATGTCGACCACGTGGGGCGAGCCCTCTTTCACCTTGTTCACACTCTGGACCGGCACTCCGTTCTTGCGGATCAAAGCGGCCGTCCCGTGAGTGGCGGCGATCTGAAAGCCGAGCCGCTGGAGGTCACGGGCTAACTTCAGAATCGTGCTTTTGTCGTAATCGTTGACGGTGAAAAACACGGTTCCGCTTTCGGGCAATAAACACCCCGCCGCCGCCTGGGCTTTGGCGAAAGCGTGTCCGAACATCTGGGCGCAGCCCATGACTTCGCCGGTAGACCGCATCTCTGGACCCAAGACCGCGTCCACACCGGGAAACTTACGGAACGGCATCATCGACTCTTTCACGAAGAAGCCGTTGATCTCGGGCTCCTCTAGGAAGCCCTGGTGCTCCAGGCTCTGGCCGCCCAGAACCCGAGCCGCCACCTGAGCCAGAGAGCGTCCGCAAGCCTTCGAAACAAAGGGCACCGTGCGAGAAGCCCGGGGATTGACCTCGATAACATAAACGACATCGTCCTTGATCGCGAGTTGTACATTCATCAAGCCGACGACGTCCAACCGCTCTCCGATTCGCTGGACGTATTCCCGGATAATGTTGAGGTGATACTCGCTCACTTTGTAGGGGGGAATGACGCAGGCCGAGTCGCCCGAGTGAACACCGGCCTCCTCAATGTGTTGCAAGATTCCGCCGATGACGACCCTCTCACCATCACACAGAGCATCGACATCGACCTCAAAGGCGTCTTCCAGGAACTGGTCGATCAAAACCGGCCGCTCTTCGGAGGCCTCCAGGGCCTCACCCATATACTTTCGAAGGGCGTCTTCGCTGTAGATCAAAGCCATGGCCCGGCCTCCCAACACGTACGAAGGTCGCACCAAAACCGGATAGCCGACCTGGTCGGCTTTGGTGACGGCCTCCTCAATGGAGCGGGCCATACCGGCTCTCGGTTGAGGGATGTCAAGCTCGGTCATCAGAGCCTCAAACCGCTCGCGGTCTTCGGTCAAGTCGATGACATCGGGTGAGGTGCCCAGGATCGGAACCCCCAGTTCTGCCAGAGCCAGAGCCAGCTTCAGGGGGGTCTGACCGCCGAACTGCAAGACGACGCCCTTCACCTGACCCTGCCGATTCTCGTTGTCGAGCACGTCGAGGACGTTCTCAAGAGTGAGGGGCTCAAAGTAGAGCCGGTCAGAAATGTCGTAGTCGGTGCTGACCGTCTCGGGGTTGCAGTTGACCATGACCGTTTCATAACCCATCGCTGAAAGAGCCCAACTGGAGTGGACGCAGCAGTAGTCGAATTCGATCCCCTGACCAATCCGGTTGGGTCCACTGCCCAGGATAACCACTTTATCGCGCACTTGAGGATCGGATTCGTCCTCGCTGCCGTAGCTAGAGTAGAGATAGGGGGTGAAGGCCTCGAACTCGGCCGCGCAAGTATCGACGCGAAGGTAGACCGGCCGCACCCCAAGCTCGAGACGACGCTGACGCAACTCCAGCTCTTTGACCCCCAGAAGGCGGGCTAGTTGGCGGTCAGAGAAACCCTCCTCTTTGGCTCTTTGTAACGTTTCTCGAGTGAGCTGCTCGAGGGTTTGGCTCTTGAGTTCCTGCTCGGTCCCGATCAGCTCTTCCATCTGATCGAGAAACCAGGGGTCGATGCCCGTGATCCTGGCCAGTTCCTCCACGGTAGTCCCCGAACGCAGAGCGTCCCCCACGGCTAACAGTCTCTCAGGGTTGGGGATGGACACGTCGGATTGACCGCCCTCGGGCAAAGGGTCGAGACCGGTCAAGCCGGTCTCCAGCGACCGGAGGCCTTTTTGGAAGGCTTCCTTGAAGCTTCTCCCGATGGCCATCGCCTCTCCCACCGACTTCATCTGGGGCCCCAGCACCGGTTCAGCCCCCGGAAATTTGGCGAAGTCCCAGCGGGGGAATTTCAACACTACATAGTCGATGACAGGCTCGAAAGAGGCTGGAGTCTTGCGCGTGATATCGTTGGGGATCTCGTCGAGAGTGTAACCTACGGCCACTTTGGCGGCGATTTTGGCGATCGGGAATCCGGTCGCTTTGGAGGCCAGGGCAGAGGAGCGAGAGACGCGCGGATTCATCTCGATCACGACCATCCTCCCCGTTACCGGGTCGACCGCAAACTGGACGTTGGCACCACCGGTTTCCACCCCGACCTTCTCGAGCACCCGCCGTCCCCAGTCGCGCATCGTCTGATACTCTTTGTCGGTAAGAGTCAGGGCCGGAGCGACGGTGACACTGTCTCCCGTGTGCACTCCCATGGGGTCGATGTTCTCGATGGAGCAAACGACCACAAAGTTGTCGGCTCCGTCTCGCATGACTTCCAGTTCGAACTCTTTCCAGCCGAAGATATACTCTTCCAGCAGAGCTGTGCCCACCGGGCTTTCCCGCAGAGCTTTGGCCGTTACCTGCTTGAGTTGCTCGGGGTTGTGGGCGATGCCGCCCCCCGAACCACCGAGTGTGAAGGAGGGGCGTAAAATCAGGGGATACCCCTGGGTTTCGCCAAAGGCGAGCGCCTCTTCCACCGAGCTGACGGTAGTACTGTGAGGCACGTCCAGCCCTTCTTCTATCATGGCTTCGCGAAACGCCTGGCGGTCCTCAGCCAGATGGATGGAGTGGGGTCGAGCACCCAGCAACTCCACCCCGTGTTTTTCTAGGACGCCGGCTTTTTCGAGGTCCATGGCCAGGTTGAGAGCGGTCTGGCCTCCTACGGTGGGCAGGATGGCGTCGGGCTTTTCCTTGGCCAGGAGCTTGTCGATGATGCGGACGGTCATCGGCTCAATGTAGGTTCGCTCGGCCATCTCCGGGTCGGTCATGATCGTGGCCGGATTGGAGTTTAGGAGCACCACCTCATAGCCGTCCTGGCGGAGGGCTTTGATAGCCTGAGTTCCCGAATAATCGAATTCGCACGCCTGACCGATCACAATTCCGCCAGAGCCTAGCACCAGAATTTTCTTGATATCGCTTCTTTTAGGCATGAGACCCTTTCAACTCCTGGAGAAACTGTTCGAAGAGGTAGATGGAATCGTGGGGTCCGGGAGAGGCTTCCGGGTGATACTGCACCGAGAAAGCCCGGTAGCCCGAGTGACGCAGACCCTCGACCGTCTTGTCGTTCAGGTTCGTGTGGGTCAGCTCTACCTCTTGGCCGAGGCTGTCAGCCTCCACCGCGAAGCCGTGATTTTGGGTGGTGATCTCCACCCTCCCATCACTGATCCGCTTGACCGGTTGGTTGGCTCCACGATGACCGAACTTCAGCTTGTAGGTCTTGCCCCCCAAAGCCAGAGCTAACAGCTGATGTCCCAAACAGATCCCGAAAATCGGGGTTTTGCCCAGCAGCTTCTTGATGGTTTCGACGGCGTAGGTTACGGCGGCCGGGTCGCCGGGGCCATTTGAGAGGAACACCCCATCAGGCTTGAGAGCCAACGCCTCTTCGGCTGTGAACTGGGCCGGCACCCTGATGACCTCGAGACCTCTCTCGGTAAGCCTGTCGAGCATGGCGTGTTTAATGCCAAAATCGTAGGCCACCAGGCGTGGACGTTCGCTCTTCTCGGAAGGATGAGTGCCGGGCTGGTCCGGTCCCTGCCAAACCTTTGGCTGGTCGCAGGTCACCTCGTGAACCAGGTCTCGGCCCAGTAATCCCGGAGACTTCTTGGCTTTGGCGGCCAGGCTTTGGCTGGAAAGGTCGGTGGTCGAGACCACTCCCCGCAGAGCCCCCTGGCTTCGGATGTGACGGACTAAAGAACGCGTGTCGACACCGTAGATTCCCACCACTCCGTGCTCTTCCATCCAGTCTGGAAGCTCGGCTGTAGCTCGCCAGTTACTTGACCGTCGCGGCAGCTCTCGCACCACGTAACCCGCCAACCAGGGACGGGTCGACTCAAGATCCTCGGGATTGACCCCCACGTTGCCGATGTGGGCCACCGTCATGGTCACGATCTGGCCCCGATAGGAGGGGTCGGTCAGGATCTCCTGATAGCCTGTCATGCTGGTGGTGAAGCAAACTTCCCCCCCGACTTCACCAGCGGCGCCGAAGGAGTATCCCGGAAAGGCCTTACCGTCTTCGAGGACGAGCAGGGCCGGTTTGTGCGATCTAGACAAAACGTCTGTGCCTTCCCCTCGGCGAGGTTGGTTCCTGTTGACCAGGTGGAAATCGGGTCGGGCTTGTTACGATTTTGTGACGGTTGTTCCCTATTATAAGGCCATCAACAGGAGGGCACACCAAGATTGCTCATACCCAAGCTTTTACTCGCATGATGGGGGGTCGCTTTCCCCTTATGCACCCTTCTAACGGAGAAAGCCGCGAAGGAGCCGTCATCACCAACGGTGACAGCATTGCCTTCTCCACCAACTACGAAGCCGCCAGAGCGGGCACCAATGCTTACCTCGCGAGGGCCGGGGGGGATCAGACCGAGGTGGTGGAAGTCGACCTGAGTCAAACCCATCAGATCTACGGTCCCGGTCAGGTCCGGATGGCCAAGCTGAGTGACGTGATGGGTCTGGGCGCCGACAAGGGAGCTGCCACCGAGGTAGGCCAATTTGAGGCGGGTGTCTCCGCTCTCAAAGGAGAGCCCGCCCCGCTCGAGAGACCAGGGGACCATCTGGCCCACGATTTCGACAGCGACCGCTCGGTCGTCATGGCCAGCTACTCCGAGCGGGGCATTACGATCTCAGGTGTCAGCGACGAGGAGGAGGCGCTGGTGGGGAGCCGCATGGCCCTCGAACAGCTCGGGATGGCCGTTCATATTGCCAGCGCTGCCGGCGGGGGCG
>CAYRFU010000356.1:0-6941 GCA_964423525.1 uncultured Burkholderiales bacterium
GTCGGTGATGTACGCCTGGCATACAGTGATGTTGCCTCCCGACAGCCCATCTAAAAGACGACCCACCACGATCCAGAACAAGACCGCTCCGTTGAAGTCCAAGCCGACCGAAAAGAGCCGAGCCAACGGTTCGGCGCCGGCCCAGATCAAGAACCCCGTCAAAGTGCCGGCCAACGAAACCAGCAGCACCGGGCGACGTCCAAACCGGTCGGACAGGTGGCCCAGGTGGGGGGCGGCCAGAAACTGGGCCAGGGGGTAGGCGGCGATGATCAACCCGATCAAGAGGTCGCTGGCTCCGTAACGGTCGGCGTAGAACGGGGCCAGGGGGATGATGAGAGACATTCCCAGCAGGTCGATCAAAACGACCAGAAAGATCAGAGTCACGGGCTGGTCACTCCCAGTTGCTCGACACCCTTCAGACGGGCTTCGTCCATCACCTCGACGAGACGGCCGTAGAGCACTTTGGGGTTCACGGACAAGACGACCTGACGGCCGGCCAAGCGCTCCCAGTCGCTAAAAGGCGCACCCTCTAGTAAGAGGCGACCGTCAGCCTCAAGAGCCACCAGGGCCGGGTTGCTGGCTTTCTGAGCTGGGCCCGCGCTGGCGCTTTGGACCTCGAAACCGTATTGGTGGGAGGCTGAAGCGGTCACCAGGAAAATCACCAGCAAAACCAACAAGACATCGGTCAAAGGAGTGATATTGATCTCGTTCATGGGAGACGCGTCTTGCTCTTCGAAAGACACTCTCCGGCTTCTTCGTCGCCTCATCTCTCGGGCTCCCAACGAGCCGCCAGCACCACCTGATGCCAGCCCAAAGAGCGGGCTTTGTCCACCACTTGACCCACCTGACCGTAGGGCAGCCGTCGGTCGGCTCTCAAGATTAAGGACTGGCCGGTCTGGGCCTGCAGCAGCGACTCGAGGTCGGCTACCGGTTGACCGGCGTGTAGGAGACGACCGTCCACCGTCATTTCCAACACCAGACCTTTCTGCTCGGCCTGCTCTAAAGACACGATACGAGGGAGCTCCAGGCCGGCGCTGGGTGCCGTTAACGAGCTTCCCGTGATCAAGAAGATGATCAAGAGCACCAACAGCACATCCGTCAGGGGAGTGACGTTGATGGCCGCAAAGCCATGCTCAGGCTCTTCGACGGCTTGCATCAGCTTTGTCCGGCGACGGCTTTTTCATAGGTTTTGGCGGCCTCGAACTGGCCCCCCGTCAAGTCCTCGGGAAACGCTTGCTCGCGCCGCAGCAACTCCAACATCTCACTCAGGCGAGAGGCCACCAGCTTCATGTCCAAGACGAGACTGGCGATCTGGGCTTTGAGCAAGTTAAACAGAACGACCGCGGCGATAGCCACGAACAGACCGGCAGCGGTGGCCACCAGAGCTTCAGAAACACCCGCCGATACCACTTCGATACCGGCCTGACCCTGCTCGGCCACGTCACTAAAAGTGTTTATGATGCCCACCACCGTTCCGAACAACCCGATGAAGGGGGCGATCACGGCGATGGTGCCAAGGGTCGGTAGACCGGCTTCCAGGTTGGCTTTCTGGCGAGCCACCACGCCGGCCATAGCGGCCTCGGTATCTTCCACCTGGAGATGATGGCGCATCAGGCCGCTTTCGACCACCCGGGCCGCCGGCACGGGGAGCTGACGGGCAAACGAGAGAGCGAGGTCGTAGCGGCGATCCTTGAGGAAGTAGTAGAGTTGCTCGAGCAACCATTCTGGGCCCACCCGCTGCTTGGCGATAAGACGCATCCGCTCGATGGCCACCGACAGAACCAGCACCGAGCAAACTCCCAAAAGGGCCAGGGTCAGAATCCCAACGAAGGATAGGTTTTCCATTATACCTCCAAAGCTTGAGTCAGGCGCTTGCGGTCCAGTTCCGGCTCCTGACTGGGGTCACGACGCATCCTATGCGGTAAGACCAGCTGGGCGCAAGCGCGGATGTCGTCGGTGGTGACTTTGGTTCGTCCTTCCAGGGCGGCCAGAGCCTGAGCGGCTTTGACCAGAGTGATGTCAGCCCGATGCCCCTGAACCTCCACAGCCGTGGTGGCCGAGCAAGCGTAGGCCACCAATTCGACGGCGCATTCGACTTCAGGCAACAGCTCTCGGGCCGCCACGATCCGGCTAGAAAGGCGCTCTCCCTGCTCGGCCCAGCTGTCACGAAACTGGTCCGGGTCGGCTTCGAAGTCGAGATAGCGTTGGACCACTTCGGTCCGTTCGGCCGGGTCGACGATCCCTTCCACGGCCACACAGAGACCGAATCGGTCGATAAACTGGGGTCGCAGTTCTCCTTCTTCAGGGTTCATGGTTCCGATTAACATGAAGCGAGAGGGATGGGCCAGCGACACCCCTTCTCTCTCCACCACGTTGACACCCATAGCAGCCGCATCGAGCAGCACGTCGACCAGGTAGTCCTCAAGCAGATTGACTTCGTCGACGTAGAGGATGCCTCGGTGCGATTCCGCTAATAGGCCTGGTTCAAACTGTTTCTTGCCGGCCTGGACGGCCGTCTCCAGATTCAGAGAGCCGACCAGGCGGTCTTCAGTGGCCCCCAACGGTAAGTCGACCAGAGGGGTGGGTCGAGAGCGTGCTCCCTCGGCCAGGCTAGGGTGGGCCCTCGCCTGTTTCGGCCGGACGGCCCGGGCAAAAGCGGGCCATCGGCCCAGGCTAGAGTGGGCCCCGGCCATTGACATCCCGCGGGCCCCGTTCTATACTGCTGAAGTAAGTTAATACTATACTAAAATAAAATAATTTAAAATGCAGAAAATAAGTGACAGCCTCCGGCCTCTCACGGAGGCGGGGGAGCCTCTTTCAGAACGATTGCACCAACTTCAATGCACAGTCGAGGGTATTCTGGGGAGTTCTGATTATCAGCCGACGGTTGAACTTCGCCATGCTGAAGGAAATAACCGTAAGGTCCGGGCCGATTCGACCCAGGCCTACGACCTCGATGATGTCGTGTTGCAAATCTCCTTTCGTCGGAGACAAGCGGACGTCGATAGGGTGACAGCTTTGTTGGTGGCTGGTCTCGAGCGCGCAGAGTCTCGTCGGAACTTCGTTTCACTGAAATGGTTCCGAGATAAATTTCTTCCGGAGACAAACGAGATATTCTCCAAGGCGGAGGTCTCTAGTGAGACTCTGACAGATCTCATCGAACGGGGTCTGGTAACGGTGGGTAGCGTACCAAACCCCGACCCCGCCAAGCCCCACACTACCACGATCAACCTCAATCATCGCCACCGAGCCGTACGAGCCGCACTGGAACAGCCGACCCAGGTTTCTACCAGAAATTCGGGTAGTCGTTTTCGTCCGCGTCTTTTGAAGGGTGCCCCACTGTCGACTACTGTGCTCGCGGATCGGCGATGAGGATCTATTTCGACACCAGTGCGGTGGTGAAACTGTTTGTCGTCGAGCCAGGTACAGACGCCACCATCGACCTGGTGTCGAATTCCGACCCTTGCGAGTTGTACTTATTATCTCTGACCAGGGCCGAGTTACACTCGGCGGTTCAGAGAAGATTCCGCGAAGGCGATCTCTCTCAAACTGAACGAACGGAGCTTCTCGAAACGTTCGACAATCAAACAAATCAGGAATTCGTTATCCAGCCGACCACTAACGGTGTGATCGGTCGGTCTCTGCTACTTTTGGAACGACATCCCCTTCGTGCCTATGACGCCGTCCAGCTTGCCGGGTGCTTGAGCTTGGAAGAGCCACGTGAAGTCATCTTCGCCTGCTCCGATGATCACCTTCTAACCGCGGCTCGATCAGAGGGACTGCAAGTATTCAATCCTCTCGACTGACACCATTCTTGGTCGTTTCTCCAAAGCGAAAACGACCAGAAGCTGATAGTCGATTAGGTCCAGAACGGCCTGTTCATCGGCCCGGGCTAGGGTGGGCCCGGGTCGAGGTTCATCAAAACTGATCTAGATCAATGAATCAGCCCCTCCGATAGTGTTTTATAGAGGAGAACGAACAGGAGGTGACGCCCTGTGTTAAACGCTGAAACTTTTGTCAAACTGACTGTTATCTGCCCTGCCGATGGTCAGCCAGCCGAACTGACCACCGACGACAACAACCAAAGCTTCCACTGCTCCCATCAGGGCCAAGTGCATCATTGCCTCGACTCTTGCGGGGCCCGGGAGGTCTTGGAAAGCCTCGTTCGAGGCCAAACCTGTGAGCTGTAACGTAGCCCTCCAGTTTAGCCCTGTCAGGTGACAGGGCTTTTTCTTTTGGCAGTTTTCCTCAAGCACCCCACGTGGGAGTTGATCGAACGGATCGAGAATCATCGCCCGAGTTGGAATCGGTTCAGAAATTCGGGAAAGCAGCCTTGCTGAGCTTCATCGCCTCTTTCGCCATCATGGCCAAAGTGGCCGGATGGTTAGCCCTTCCCGCCCTGCCGATCTTAGGCGGAAGCTTTTTGTTGCTCGCTGTGGTGACCGACCTGCTCCCTCGTTGGTTGCGCAACGCCCCTGATCGCGTTCTTGGCCTCGCTCTCTGGAGCGGTGTGCTCTGGGCGCTCTTGATGGCTCATCTCTTTCTCGACCTTTCCGACAAAACCGAATCTTCCATCCAAGATCTGGTGGTGGCACCCCGGCTTCAACCTTACGGAAATATCCGAGTCGACGGTGTCCAGTTAATGAATTCGCCTGAGATGGTGACAAAATTGCATGAGCCCGTGACCCTACCTGAGTGGCGGGGCCTTGACGTCGTCGACAGGAGAGGTCGAGAAGGCTTCGTTCGGGCTATCTTTGAGAGCGAGAACGGAGGGCGACTGCGGGTGACCATCGAGATGTCTTACGATATGACCAACCCAGAACCCCGTCTCTACGCCCGTTTTGTTCAGGGTTCGGTGTTGACCCAGTCTGGTCAGGAACTGGTCAAAGCTGGTGACCCCTGGGAGAAGCTCCAATACCTGACCGAGAAAGAGTCGTTCGAGCTTCCCCCAGAGAACGCCGAGGGAGTGCGAAGGGTGGTCTTGCGCACACGTCCGGAGGCTTCCGAGCCTTTGGTCTTCGAGGGGCGCAAGAGAATCGAGTCGATCACCATCGTCCACGATACCATTATCGCCGACGAATTTCAGGAATGGCTACCGCTCCTCTCTATCGACGATATTACCCTCGGGAATTCCCTGGAGAGCGTCCAGGAAATCCTGACCAGTACCGGGCGAGAGTATAGCCAAGCCGATGGTAAGAACCCCAGAATCCTTTGGGTTGGTGAAACCAAGCTGACCTTCAGAAGAGGACTGCTCGACCTGGTCGAGGGTAGCGTTCTCAAGGCTGACGGACAGCCGATTACGAAGATCGGAGAGGCACCACCGCAAGCGATTCCCGGCTTGGAGCGCTCCCACCGAGAAGACGGTGAGAAGGCTACCGATGTCTATCGAGTCTACGGTCGGAGGGTGCTTCTCTGAAAGGGACAAAGTCACCCATATCACCCTCGAAGATAGCGGGGAGCCGACTCCCAAAAGCCATCGGCACTAGGTAGCGGTTAACCTTCGCAGAGCGGATAAGAGGGAGCGGAGTTGAGTCACAGCCAGCTCTCGTAAACGACCTTGAAAACCGCTAGCCTCGATCAAAGGCCTATTGACAGAAGCGGCAGCGATCACGGGCTGCGAGAGAGGCAAGACCGCTAGACCTCGAGCCAAAGCCCTGAGATTCTTGAGGGTGCTAATGGCCGGGGGCGCTTGCTGAAGCTGGTCGGCCAGCTGCTCCAATCTGTCTACTGTATCCTTAATGGCCCTCTCGCGGCGCTGATTCAAAGCCTGCTCTCGACGGAGGATCAGACTGCTCAGGTCGGTGGCCAGACCCTTCGCGCTGATGTAAAGCTCCAGGCTCAGGCCCTGGTGGCGGAAGGGAAAGTTCTCTTCCTCCACCACCACCCCATCGTCAACCCACAGCACCCGGCTGGGAGCCGGGAGTTCCTTAGGGCGAGCCTGAGGATTAAGCCGAGGCAACTCGACTTGAAAATTCAAACCGAGCGTCCAGAGGTGACTCACCCTTTCTCTGGGAGCGTTCTGGCTGGACCAGCTCGGGACAGGGAATCCCTCGGAGGCATCCTCGGCCCCTCCCGTACCCAACGGTTCGTAGCAAGTGTCCCTCGACAAGCGGGGTCGGTTGTCAAGAGGCCTACCGTCCACCATCACGGGGCAGGGAGCGAGATAGGCCGTCCGGTAGAGCTCTTGGTGCTCAGCCGCCACCTTTTCCGGTTGCCAGCTCAAGCCCCCTTGGTGCTCGACCTCGAGGCGAAAGCCTAGCGTCTCTCCAGGGTTGCGGACCAGGTCATGGCCATCCCAGCTGAGTCTGTCAGCCCCATCAGCACTAGGCAAGTTCACCCGAAACCTCCTTTGCAAACCGCCCAGGGCGCGCAGACCCACGCTGAGATGATGACAGCCTCTATGGTCGACGGCCCGGACCTGGGAAAGACCTCGCACCACCTCGTCGAAAGGGAAAGGTTGGCACCCCTCTGCCTGAAGGGTTGTTCGCCGACGGTTGAAGCTGACCACGACCTTCACGGCTTCGTTGGCGACCGTCGCTTGAACGACTTTCCTGATCCATAAGGACGGCCTGGGGAGCTGACCGGCGGCGAGCTTGCCCAGAGCATGGCCTCGAGCTCGATGCCAACAATCAGATGGGCTTGGCCGTAGCCGGCGAAACCGTTTACGTCACCAACATCGCTGACCTCCCTGTTGACGGGGGGAACCCGCTGGCCCAGAGACTGGCTCAAAACCAGGAGCAGGGCAGCTAGATGATCGGGGCCGTTACGGGCCTGGTCAGGAACTGGAATCGGCCCCGGCCTCACATACAGCGTTATTCCGTCGTCGAGAAGTTCGACACCGTCGAGTTCCGGCGGGAAAAGCGCGGCTCCGATCTTCGCTACTCCGTGGCTCGGGGGTGGAAACGGGTGGCCGACGAGGCCGTCCTGGCGACCAGCGCGGT
>CAYRFU010000357.1:0-6930 GCA_964423525.1 uncultured Burkholderiales bacterium
GTCGTCCAGGGGAATAAAACTAATCGAGGTCATCGATGGCTTGGCGGAAGGCGGCGGTGGTGTCGGCCAGACGCGGGAGTTCAAGCCCCGTCACCACGGCTCCGATAGTAATACCGGCCGCTCCGGCTTGGCGAAGGTAGCCGACCTCCCGCGGCTGGATCGCTTTTTGGGTGGGGATCAAGATCGGCATCTTGGAGCTTTCGGCCAGGCGAGCGTAGGTGCAAAGATCGACCAGGTTGAGGCCGGTTCGGTAGTGGTCTCTGGGGATGACCGACGACTCGATCACGTCCACCCCAAAAAAGGCGAGCTTGTCGACCAGGTCGGGGGTCCAGTGGCTGTCGACGGCCACCATTTTGCCCATCTGGAGATCGAGATGGGTTGCCGGCGTATAGCCGGCAAACAGGTCCCAGAAGTCGAAACCGAACTGGCTGAGCTGGTCCAGTTCTGGGGCACCAGGTTGGACCTGTTCCCCGGTGACGATTCCCAAAGGGAGGTCGGTGGCGTCACGGATCTCTTTGAGCACCGGAAGTTCCTGGCTGAAGCTGCCGAAACGGGTGTCGCTGGCAAAATGGTGGCAGTTGATGTGAACCTTCAGGCACTGGGCACCCGCCTGAGCAGCCGCACGAGCCAGTTCTGGGCAGTTGCGGGGGAGGCTGACCATCAGGCAAAATCCCTGGGTCAGAACGGTTTTGAGTCTCATCCGAGAGGGGCTCCTAACTCTTGTTCGACGGTGGCAAGCTCCACCGAGAGAATCTTACTGGTCCCGGGCTCGATCATGGTGACGCCGTAGAGCCGATCTGCGAACTCCATCGTTTTGCGATTATGGGTGATCACCAGAAATTGGGACGAACTTGAGAACTCGGTCAATCGGGTGGCCACTTTCTCCACGTTACGCTCGTCTAAAGGCGCGTCGAGTTCGTCCAGGATGACGACGGGACTGGGTTTGTGGGCCAACAGAGACATTAAGAAGGCGATGGCGCAGAGGGCTCGTTCGCCCGAGGACATCAAGGTCATATTCTGAAGCCTTTTGCCGGGAGGGCAGGCGACGATCTCGACTCCCGAATCGAGAGGGTCGCTGGGGTCGGCCAGTTCCAGGCGAGCTTGGCCTCCTCCGAACAGGTCGCTGAAAAGACGTGAGAAGGTGTTATTGACCTGGTGAAAGGTTTTCTCGAATTGGGTGGTGGTGGCTTTGTCGAGTTCCGCCATCGTTTTGCGGAGGCTTCGGGCGCCTTCGGTCAGGTCGGTGATCTGGGTGTTGAGGTGCTCGAACCGCTCCGAGAGACGGTCATGGTCCTCGCGCGCCCCCAGGTTGACCCCACCGAAGTTTTCGAGAAAGCTCTTGAGTCGTTGAATTCTCTTGCGAGCCGACTTAAGCTGATCGCTCTCGAGGGGAGCCTCGTCGGGGTCAGGCTCCCCGTACTGTTCGAGTCGCTCCACGGCCTCTTCATAGTGAGCCAGAACTCGTGCCTGGTCGACCTGGAGATGGGAGATTCGCCCCGCCCATTTTTGAACGGTCGCGCTGGCCCTTTCAAACCTTTCGGCCGCCTCGCGAGTGTCTCGGTCGACTCCTGCGGTAGCCTGGCGCAGAGCTTGCAGGTCCTGGTTGCGTTGCTCAAGCTCCTGTTCGAGCTGTTCTAGCCTGGCTTGGAGCTGGTTGCCTTCAAGCTCGAGCTTGGCCCGCGTTTCCAGGCAGCGACGATGTTCTGTTTCGGCCTGCTGCTGGTCGCTTTTGAGTTCTTCTCGCCTCTGTTTTTCTCGCCGGAGCTCCTTTTCGAGTTCCTGGATATTTTGACGGGCCTGCTGAGTGACCAGGCGCGCCTCCATGATCTTTTGGTTCAGTCCGTCACGAATTTTGTTGAGCTGATTCTCGTTCTCGAGATGATGCTCGTAGTCGGTTTGGAGCTTGGCGATAGTTTGAGTTAGCTCGGCTTGCTGTTCGGTTAAGCTCTCCAATTCGAGGCGACTGTTCTCTAGACGTTCGACCAGTCGAGCCTTTTCGGTCTGGAGGCGAGCCCGTCGATCCTCCAGGCGTTGTTGGTCTGACTCTCTCCGTTTCTGTTCGGCCAAGGCATCTTGGAGCTCTTGGCGCCGGCCTTGGTGGATTTCCTGAGCGGCCTGGAGCTGCTCTTGAGCCTGGGCCAGCTGACCAGCGAACTGTTCCTCTTGGTGGTTGAGGGCGATCAAAGCGTTGTCAAGGTCGAGGAGTTCCTGGCGTGCTTGCTCGAGTTGGCGACGGCGAGCTAGCATGCCAGCCTTGGAATGGCGTCGGCGACCCCCGGTTAAGGCTCCTGAGGGGCTCAGATAGTCACCCTCGCGGGTCACCAGGTGAGGCCGGCGCCCGAAGCACCGGTCGTAGAGGGCCAGAGCCAGGGGCATATCTTCCATGATGACGGTCTTGCCCAGGATTTCTTGAAGGACGGTTTCGATTTCGCGAGGATAACCCAGGAGTTCGAGGGCTCGACCAACGACCCCGCGACGGTCCGGCAGTTCGGGAGGGCGAGAAGCTCGCCGGCTCAAGTCGAGCGGCCAGAAGGTAACCCGCCCGATCCGTTCTTGCTTGAGTCGGGCGATCAGCTCTGAGGCGACCTTGCGATCGCGGGCGATAACGTCGTTTAGATGGCCACCTAGGGCTGCTTCGTAGGCTTGTTCGAGCCCCTCGGGCACTCGGATAAGCTCTCCTACCAGGCCGACCACGCCCTCCTTCTTCCACTGCATGACCTGGCGTACAGCAGGAGGCAAGCCGCTGCGATCCTCTGTCAGGGCTTCAAGCTCTGATACTCGGCCGATGGTCGGTCGTCTCTTCTTCTCCAGCTCTTGTCGTTGCTGGGAGAGTTCTTTGCGCTTTTCTCCCAGGTCGCTAAGCTGTTGGCGATGGTGGGCCACGGACTGCTCAGCCAACTGGGCTTTCTGGCTGAGGTCTTCGATGGGCAGAGCGGCCGGAGAGACGAGTTCTGACTCCTGATCGAGTTGGGTTGTTTGGGTTTCGAGTTCGTCAAGGCGACTTTGATCGTTCTCTTGGCGGGCACTCAGACGGGCTTTGTCGGACTCCAGTCGATGGTGGTTTTTTTCGGCCCGGTTGAGTTCGAACTTGATCTCGGCGTGGGGACCCTGACCAGGAGCGGGAAGAGCAGAAAGCTCGGCCACCAATTCATCGACGGCCTTATCGGCTAGAGCCAGGTCGTTCTCGAGGGCTGGTCTTTGGTCGGCCAGTTCGGTCAGGCGTTGGTCTTGAGCTTCGATTCGTTGATCGCCGCTTTCCAAGCGCGTCAAAGCGGCTTTGGCCTGGTGCTCAAGCTCACTAGCCCGCTGAAACAGGCCCTCGTGGGCGGCTCTAGCGGCTCCCGCTTGTTCTCGCAGGTTAGCCAGTTGTTGAGCCCGGCTTTCCTTGTCGAGATCGATTTCAGCCTTTTTCTGGCGCAGACTTTGGAGCT
This sequence comes from uncultured Burkholderiales bacterium, assembly GCA_964423525.1. Lineage (GTDB taxonomy): Bacteria > Vulcanimicrobiota > Xenobia > Xenobiales > JADMJV01 > CAYRFU01. Next base: position 3,432 of record CAYRFU010000357.1, read on the forward strand.
TGTTGCGAAGCTCGTTCTCCCGTTCTTGGGCCTGGGTGTGTTGCTGGGTGAGTTCGGCGAGTCTGGCTTCGAGCTCGGCTTTTTCCCGCTCCAGCCCATCGAGTTCGTGGCGGGCCACCTGGCGGTCGAGCTTCTTCAGCTCTTCTTGGCCTTTTTTGTAGCGTTCGTAGCGTTGGAGTTGGCGTTTGCTCTCAGCTAGCTGAGCTTCGACTTCTTTCAGGATGTCGCGCAGGCGGGTCAGGTTGTCTTCGGTGCGGGCTAGCCGTCGATGAGCTTCTTTTTTGCGAAATTTGTAACGGTTAACTCCGGCCGTCTCCTCCAGCATCAGGCGACGGTCTTTGGGGTCAGACGATAAGACCCGGTCGACCTCTTTGCCGCCCAATACGGAGAATGATCCTGGCCCGATGCCGCTCCCCATCAGCAGCTCATGAACGTCTTTGAGGCGGCAATTGGTGCGGTTGATCTGGAACTTCGAACCGCCGTCTCGGTCGAGTCTTCTGGTGATAGCCACTTCAGACAGGTCGAGAGGCAATTTGTGGTCACTGTTGTCAAAAACGGCCGTCACTTCGGCGAAAGGGGCCGGGTTGCGGGTGGGGGTCCCAGCGAAGACGAGTTCTTCCAGGCGGGTGGCTCTCAAGGCCTTGACGTTGGATTCGCCCAGGCAGAACCGGATGGCGTCGGTGAGATTGCTTTTACCCGAGCCATTGGGGCCCACCACCGCTAGAAATCCGTGGGGAAATTCTATCTCAGTCTTGCGGGAGAAGGTCTTGAAGCCATATAGTTCCAGCCTCTTGAGATACACTCTTGAAGATTTCTCAAGATCGCTGAAAAATCCTTCAATGGCGGGACTTGTCCAGGGGGGTGGTCAGCACGTTTTCTCAAGTTTGTCACCTCCTGTGAGGCCCGACCTGAACATCGGTTTTCAGCCAGTGTCAACAGGCAGGGAACCCAGTTGTAAATGGGAACATCGCCTTAAGTGGCCAAGTTCAGGTTTAGAGTTGAGAAGAACGGCAAGACCAAGTCTGGTACGCTTGAGGCGGTCGACCGGTCGGCCGCTGAAAGCCGTTTGGCTTCAGCCGGCTACACCGTCCTAGAGCTCTCTGGCGAAGGCGGGTCGGGACTTCAGATTCAGGCTGGCAGAACGTCAGGTCGACCCAAGATCGAAAGAGCCCCTTCTCAGGGCTACAAGAAATCCGTCGTCGATGTCCTCGAGGATGTCGAGATGGCCCCGGTCCGTCGCAACATCGGTCTCGTGGTTTTGGCTCTGGTGGGCCTGCTGGTGGCTATAGGCTACGGGCTCTCGAATCGAGAACCGGAACTGGCTCGAACGGACGAACCCCAATACGAAACGGTGAAACTGTCCATTCGAGGCAAGGTCGACCCCTTCGCTGGGGGGTTGACAGACATTCGCCTGGTTTTTCATATGCCGGAGATCCCCCTGGACCTCGAAAGGTCCGAAGACTTCTTGGCCACCGACGGCACCTATCATCTGGAATACGAGTTTACTAGCACCAAGGTGCCGAACTACTGCACGCTGACGGTCGAAAAGGAGGGTTTCAAGTCGGCCAAAATCGAGCGCCAGATGCTCAAAGGCGATCCTCTAACAGCCACCATGCCGATAGCCAGGCTGTATCCCGAGTGAGGGTCCTAAGTCAGGCTTGGTTCAGATCGACGCGGCGGCGGCGTCGTCCCCAGTTGCCAGGTTGTTGGTCGAATCGACCTGCGATTTTTTTGTGGCAGGCCGGACAAGCTCCGTTTTCGACTCGATAGACTCCGATCTCATGCCAGTCCCGTTCGATCAAAAGGTGACCGCAACCCGGACAATAGGTGGAGTGGCTTTCCCAATCGTGGACGTTACCCGTGTAAACGTAGTGGAGGCCGGCTTCTAAAGCTTGACGGCGAGCTCGGAGGACGGTCTTTTTGGGGGTGGCCGGCGTGTCCATCATTTTGAAATCAGGATGAAAGGCCGTGAAGTGAAGGGGAAGATCGGGTCCTAGAGTGGTGGCGATCCAGTCGACCAACTTGGACACCTCCTCTTCGGAGTCGTTCTGTCCGGGAATTAAGAGGGTGGTCAGTTCCACCCAGGTGTCCGTCTCCTGGACCAACCAGCGTAGATTGTCGAGGATCGGTTCGAGGGAGCCGAAGCAGAGCTTCTGATAAAACGTTTCAGTGAACGCCTTCAGGTCGAGGTTGACGGCGTCAAAAGCCTGAAAAAAGGGCTCCCGAGCCTCTTTGCTGATGTAGCCTGCGGTGACAGCCACCGTTTTGAGTCCGGCCTGGCGGCAGAGGCGAGCGGTATCGATGGCGTATTCCGCCCAAATGATGGGGTCGTTATAGGTAAAAGCAACGCTCTTACAGTTGTTTAAAACCGCTGCTCTGGCGATCTTCTCCGGTCCAGCCAGGGCGCTGAGCTTCTCGACCTCACGGGCTTTGGAGATGCTCCAGTTCTGACAGAAACGACAGCCCAAATTGCAGCCGGCCGTTCCAAACGAGAGGACAGCTGTGCCGGGGTAGAAATGGTTGAGAGGTTTTTTCTCAATCGGGTCCAGGCAGAATCCGGTGCTTCGACCGTAGGTGGTCAGCACGACCTGGTCGTTAAGATTCTGTCGAACGAAGCAGAAGGCTCGCTGGTCTTTTTTGAGTTTGCAGTGGCGCGGGCACAGGTCGCACTGGATGCGCCCGTCGTCGAGACGGTGCCACCAGTTGCCGACACGGTTAGACATTGAAGCGAATATTCAGGATGTCTCCGTCTTGAACCTCGTAATCCTTGCCTTCGATTCTTGGCTTCGGCCAGGGTGCCGCATTCAAGAAAGGTATCGTAGCCGATCACTTCGGCACGAATAAAGCCGCGTTCGAGGTCGCTATGGATCTCGCCAGCGGCTTCGGGGGCCAGGGCGCCTCGCTTGGTCGTCCAGGCTCGAACTTCGTCCTCGCCCACCGTGAAGAAGGTCATCAGGCCGAGCTGATTATAGCCTGCTCGCACCATTTGAGCGAGGCCGGGTTCTTCGATACCCAAACTTTCCATGAAGTCGTCTCGCTCGCCCTCTGGTAGCTGGCTGATCTCTGCCTCTAGAAGAGCGCAAGCGGCTAAGCTTTGGCTGCCTCTTTCGGCGGCGAATTGGCGCACGATTTTGATCGCTTCATTGTCCGCTCCGATGGCGTCTTCCCCAATGTTGGCGGCATAAATTCGGGGCTTGAGTGAGAGAAGGCCTAATCCGGAAATCAGCTTGGTTTCCTCTTCGCTGAGTTTTGGGAGGTCGCTAGGGCGACCCTCGGCTAGAGGGGGTTGGAGTTTTTCTAGGATCTCAAGTTCGCCCGGTTGGAGTTTCTTTTTGCGTTCTAGCTTCCCGTCCACGATCTTCAGGTCAGCCAACAACAACTCCATCTCCAGGTCTTCCATGGCTTGACCTGGTTTGGGCGTCCCCAGGTAAGGATGGTCAAAGCACCGGACGACTTCGACCAGGGCCGTTGCGGTGCGAAGCTCTCCCAGAGCGGAGGC
>CAYRFU010000358.1:0-6906 GCA_964423525.1 uncultured Burkholderiales bacterium
GCAAGCCGCTCATCAAGTCCGCTCGGGCCGGCGCCTCAGCCAGGCCCTGACTGCCAAGGGACTGTTCAGTCGCCTGCAACTAGCCACTCTCAAAATGGGTGAAGAGAGCGGAAGCTTGGGTCGGTTGCTGACGAGTCTGGCCGACCTGGAAGAGAAAAACCTCAGACTCCGTCGCCGGCTGATCAGTCAGATCACCTACCCTGCCTGTGTGCTGGTTTTGATGGTGATCGCCCTGGCTCTTCTGGGCCATATTATGGGGTCTGTCTTGATCAGCCTGCCAAGCTTCGCCGAGTATCAACTCGCCTGGCCAGCCCGAATCCTGGCTAGCGGCTGGGGAGTGGCGGCCTTACTCTTCACTCCCCTGGCTGTCGGCTGGGGGCTGGTCACCGCTTGGGCTCACCCCGATGGTCGCCGGCAACTGGAGAGCGTTCTCTTCTCGACACCCAGGCTGGGTCACCTGGCCAAGAAACTGGAAGCCGCTCGTCTCTGTCGGATGCTCGGCCATCTGGTCGTCAGTGGACTACCCGTCGATCTGGCTCTGGCCTTAACCCGCTCAGCCAGCTCCAGTCCCCTGGCCCAAGACTGCCTGACCCGTTCGAGAGAGGCCCTGCGGCAGGGGGCAACTTTTTCTCAGGCTCTGGCTGAGAGAGACTACTTCTCCCCGGAGGCTTTGCACCTGATCGCGGCCGGCGAGGAAAGTGGACGGTTAGCGACTCTTTTCTTGACCGTCAGCGACTACGCAGAAATGGAGGTCGATCAGGTCGTTAGAACCCTCACAACTCTGGTAGAACCTTTGGTCATGGCGGTTCTGGGCGTTTGCGTAGCGGCCATCATCCTGACCACCTTCGCCCCCATCTATGGGGTGCTAGAGTCTCTTTAAACTGCTATAATCGAGCTATGGAGAGCCGGCCTCAGGCAATGTCTTTAATCGAAATCGTGGTGGCCCTGGGGGTTATCGCTTTTGCTCTGATGACCATGATCGGCCTCTACGTCAGCGGCATCCGCTTGATGAACCGAGGAGAAGAGATCACGGTGGCTACAGAGATTGGACGTCAGGTTCTCGAGAGTCTCAAACGCGATGGCGGCTATCATTACATCCCCGACACCAACGAGATCTATGACGGGCGCGTGCCCGACCCCCGCAATCCGGCCCTCGACTTTCCGCCCGCACCCTACCCAGTCAATGACCAGTATCGTCTCTGGGTAGCCAGTGAGCTGGTCGACCCTAATCTGAAGTCAGTAACCGTTCGTGTCTATTACGATAACGAAAGCCATGTCGTTCTCCAAACCTACTACCGCCCATAACTCCGTGACCGGAATGACCCTGATCGAGATGTTGATCAGCCTCTCTCTCTTGGGCGTGATCATCAGCACCGTCCTGGCCATCTATGTAATGGGTTTTCAAGCTTGGCGCAAGGGGGACGTGCGCGGCGACCTTCTAGCTGCTATGCAAGTAAGCTCAGCCCGGTTGGTGGGGGATATCGAGAAGACCAACTACGCCAGCGTGAGCATCGGTCCGACTGGAGACTCGGTGGCTTTGTTGAGCGCCATCGATTCGGCCGGTCAGTTCCAGCTCGATCCCAATGGACGGCCCATCTGGCAGCGGTGGGTCGTCTACTATCAGAGCGCGGGCGAGCTTCTCCAACTGGAGGTCCCCTGGACCGCCCCACCCGCCGATCGCGTTAATCCGCTTCCCATCGAGCATCTCGGTGGGTCTCTGGCGGACTATCTTAGCGGGGGCCGGGTCGTAGCCCGCAACCTTTACGACTTCGAGGTTTCCGTTATCCCCGACACCCCGATGCTTGAACTCCGCCTTGACTTTCAGAAATCGTCCGGCCGTCAAACCGAGCAGGTCGAGATGAAGACACTGATCAAAACCAGAAATTAGTCTAAAGATATGGTATACTGAGGTATGGGGACCAGGCCAGCTAGAGGGGGCGCAAAACGAGGGGTAGCTCTGATCCTGGTTCTGCTCCTCGCTATCATCTTATTTACGATGGTCAAGAGCCTCACCTACGTGGCGACCTCTAGCAGCTTCAAGACCCGACAGCATCTTGAGCGCACGGGCTCTCTGTTTGCGGTCGAAGCCGGTTTCGGTGACGCGTTCAACGAGCTAGAGAAAAACGCCGCTTGGACAGGGGGCTTTGTCAAGAAGCCGCTGACCGAAGCCCCCGGCAGCTACACTGTCATTTTCAACACCACGGGTGATCCCTATCAGGCTTTCGAGTCAGTCAACAACCTGGAGAACGACGCCGCAGCGGACAGCTACCTGGGGCCGGGCACAGTGCCCCCTCGCTCTGCTCTACTGGTGATCCTGGGTGAGTATCAAGGCTTTGGTCGTTCGGTCACCGCCATCGTCAGCCGAGGCGCTCCGGCCCCAGTCTTTCCTGGCTTTGTCGCGTCTGGCAAAATCTATTTGCGGGGCAACGTCAATGTCGATGGGGTGGAAGATCTAATCACGGGGGCCCCTAGCGACGGGGGGGGTGTATTCGCGTCAGACCGGTTCCGGTGAGTCTCTCGTCAGCTGGGAACCGAAAGACCTGGGAGATCGAGCCGTGATCGATAGCGAGGTCGGGGTGGCCAGTCTCGACCCCTCCACGATGGACTTCGGTTCCGACCCCACCGCCTACTCGGTGAGTCGCTTCAAGACCAGCGTCACCAACCTGACCAACAGTGTGCCCGACATCAGTGGCGAGGTGGCTGCCAAGAGCTCAGCGCCCACCGCTCCCATCGCCCCCATCGGCACCAGCACGCTCGCTAGCGGAGACTATTTTCAAAACGGCGACATCTCCGTCGACGGGGACTTGATCTTGGACGGCACCAACCTCTACATCGACGGGAGTCTTCGCGTCAACGGCTCCATCACGGGAGATGGGGCGGTCTACGTCAACGGCGAGACCTCGTTTTTCGGGGATTCCCGCATCACCACCAACTCCGAGCATTCGGTGGCCCTCTACAGTAAAGGCAGCGTCAAATTATCGGGCTTTAACGGCACAGAGTTTATCGAAAATTCGGTAGCCGCCGACCCCCAGGCTCAAAGCTGGTGGGACCAAACCAAGGCCACCATAGCCGACCTCGATGTCTTACTAGCCACCTCCACGCCGGCTGACCTGATGGGTGACACCGGTTCGGGGGCCCAACCCAGTCGAGACCTGGAAAAGATGCGCTGGACCCTCTCAGACTACCAGGCAGACTGGGCCGACACGACCTGGCAGGGCCGAGACAAGGCCCTCGTCCCCCAACTGATGAGCTATCTTGAAAACCAGCCTGATAGTCTGGCCAAGACTCACGTCCTGAATCGATTGGACGAGTTGGAACGTCTTTTTTCCATCGACAGGGGGAGCCCGTATAACCCCGGAGGAACAACAAGAGCCGCGATTGCCCAAAACTGGTTGACCGGAGACCGGTCTCTCTACGGAATCTTGGATGCCGTTGCCAGCCACGGAACACCAGAGTTGATGGGAGAACTTTCGACTCTCGCCCAGCGCTACGACTACAACCGATTGGGCTCCTCGTTCTTTCGAGGCGTCATCTTCACCAACGGCTTTCTCTACTCCACCAACGAAGTTCACGTCATCGGCTCCGTTCACGCCCACGACGACGGCAGTCAAAATCCTGAGTTCATCGACGGCAAGGAACTCAAGCCGGGTGACATGTTTTTCGATGCTAACACCTCTTTGACTTACAACCAGGACTTTTCCGACAACGCCGGTCTTTCGGGTGGCGGGGGCCACCTCCGCGCGCAAACCTGGATCGAACGTTAGCGCCCATCGTGACTAGGGAGGTCTCGGGTGATGAGGTAAAGCGCCTCAGCAGCGTAGGGATAGTCGCGATGGGCTGCCAAGAAGTCCGGGCGCTGGCGCTGGGCCTGCTCAAATTCCGCTCGTTCTGCCGGGGTCCAAGCTTGAATCTTACGGGTCGTCTCTTCTCGAATCTCGTTCAGCCGAGTCAAGATCGGTCCGGCTAGATACTCCTTCAGAAACAAACGCTCGTCAGGCCCTCCCTCCACTTTCCAACCGGGAATCGACTTGGCCTCGTTGTAAAAGGCTCCCCACACCCCTACCACCTGCTTGAGAAGCTTCTGATCTTCCTGCGAGTGGTCATCAAAGAGAAAAACCATCGGATAGAACAGATTTCCTTTCAAGGGGTTCCGATAGCTGCCGTCCAGCACGTTCCAAGTGCCGGCGATCACGCCCCCTCCGGGGGTAGGGACAGCGTCTATCGCCCAGGTGTGGTCGCTAGGATTGGTCTCGTTAGGCAAAACCCCCTTACCCCCAGGGAGAAAGTCAGCCATCTCTCTGGCGACCTGGCTTAGACGGCTTCGCTGCTCGAAACCCAACCAGGAAGCCTGGCCAGGACGAGCCGCCACCACGTCCAGGCTCATGCTCCGTTGGGCGGTCACGGAAGTCGGTTCTTGAGGGCGATTGACATGCCCGTAGACCTCCCGCAAGGTTGTGTCAACAGGATTGGGAGCACCGCCGACCAGAGTGGCCTCTGAGTTTAGGTCGGCCAGCAGAACGGTGGTCATTTCCTCGCGTTGCAGCGCCAGATGTCCCAGCTCGAGCAGTTGCTCTTCTCGTCTGATGTTGCGTTGGAAACTCTCCGGACACTTCTCGAGGTGGGCGCTCTGAACAGCGATCCGACCGCCCGTTTCGAGATTCTCCAGCACTGCCAAATGGGCGATCTTCTCGTTGGGGTCGAGAGTGCTCGAGAAGGACAGCTTCTGCGACTCCAGGCAGCGGAACTTCTTGGGGTCGTAAATGATAGCGTTGCCTGCCCCGGGACTGTCGGAATACTCTCGCTGGGAACTGGTGACCGCCAGGCCTCGGGCCTCGACCATGGAGTTTAAGGACGCGTCCCACTCGGAGGTGCCCACAATCTCGACTCCCGCTTCGAACCCGCGGGCGAGCGTGTCGACGACGGCTTCCTTCCAGCTCCCGTCTGAGCGCATAATCGATTCGGCCCAGCGGTCAGTCAGCGCCGTTACGAATCCTTTAGTAGCTTCAGCCTCAAGAGGAGAAAGTTGGGTGGCGGAAGCCAAAAAGCCAGTCCTCCCGTAGACTTTTTTGCGAACTGCGAGGATAGCTTCCCAATGGACCTCAGGACCGGACCCGAGCGGGTCGACGCCTCGATGGTCCAAGTGGATATCCGGATAGGCTTGTTGGATAGCCTCTCGCTCGTTGTCCCAGTTGACAGGAGGGTCCCAGGTCGATGGTTGCTTATACTCGGGAACCGGGCGTTGGCCCAAACAGACCAAATCCAGGCCGGCCGTGGGCCCAGCTTGATCTCTCCGACGAGGGGTGTCAGGGACAGCCTGACCGGTGACGAGCCCGGTGATCATCTTGGCCCCAGGTTAGCAAAAAGCCCTGAAAGAAAACTACAGTGGCAGAGCCTGATGCAGTCGGTCGACTTGAGAAAGATCACGATGGGCTGGCCAGAAGCAAATCTCTTGGGCTCCAGCCCTTTTCATCGCTTCGACGGCCTCACCGATCTGGTCAGGGGTGCGCATCACCCAGCCTTGCATCATCTTAGTAAATTCTGGTCCAGCCATCTCGTAGTAGGCGGCCATATTCTCATTGGCCTTTTCTTGGACTTCATCGCCCAAAGCGTAATAGCGGGAAGCCAGCAAGCGCGGCTCCCCGCTCCGGTCGGCCTTTCCCCATTCCTCTCGGACCCAGTCGAACTGCTGGCGGGCGTCCTCCTCTGTAGCCGGCCCGGCGATAAACCCGTCGCCCAAGCGACCGGCCCTACGGACCGCCACCTCGGCGAAACCGGACAAAAGAAGTCGGGGACCGGCCTTGGGACCGACCGGGTAGTCTAACCCGTCGAGCTTGTCTTGGGCCCACACGCGACGAAGCGTCTCCACCTGTTCTTCGAGGGCTTTACCCCGTCGTGAAAAACGGTCAGGACAGGCGTGGGCCTTATACTCATCGTCTCGCCAACCGATCCCTAGCCCGAGTTCAAAGCGGCCGCCGGAAAGAGCGTCGAGAGTGGCCGCTTGCTTGGCTAACAAAACGGCATCACGAGGCGGACCGATCATCACTGTGGTGACCAGTCCGATGGTCTTGGTGACGGCCGCAGCTCCAGCCAGAACCACTAGCTCTTCGTGACTGTCAAAAACGGTTCGACCAATGGTGGCGAGACTACAAAATCCAGCCTGTTCAGCTTGACGCGCCCAGTCTAGAAAAACCGGACCAGGCGTCCTGGGGACGGCCGTAGGGAGACCGATAGAGAAGTTCATAAAGCACCCTTCCGGCTCGGGCCCGAAGCGCCTGCAACAACTCTGCAGCCTGGTCATGGCCCGACGGTTAGCACCCGAGGATGTAACAGCCGTATTACAAAACTCGGTCAGCCGGTCAAAATCCCGCGAAGGGGTTTCAATCGATGCCCAGGTGTGATACTCTCGCCGCGAACCTTGATTGCATAGTTAGAGCTGCTCAGGGGGAGGGCGGCTCTTTTGAGATGTATGAACGATTCCAAACCACAGATTGTAGGTGAACCTTATCTTTAAACCGCGACAGATGCCAGCCTGTAGGGACTGCAAGAACGAATGGACCTTCTCGGTCCTCGAGCAGGCGCTTTACCACGAGAAGGGATACCAGAACGACCCCAGCCGCTGCAAAGAGTGCCGCGACGTTCGCAAAGAGCGCAAAGCACCCCGCGCCTCGCATAATCAGGGATATTCCGGTTCCTGCGATGATTGCGGCGTGGACACCCAGGTGCCTTTCCGGCCCAGCCCCGGCCGCCCGATTTACTGCTTCGACTGCTACCGCAAGCGTCGTCGTACGGGCTAGCCAACCCGGACGAAAAGTTGCTTTGAGAGACCCCGGCTACCGGGGTTTTTTCTTTTGACTAGGGCGTGTTGACAATCAGCGACGACCGTCACTGCTTTCTTTCCTTTGGTTG
>CAYRFU010000359.1:0-6898 GCA_964423525.1 uncultured Burkholderiales bacterium
CTTTGCCGTCCACCCCGTGGCACGAGGCGCAGTTGGCGGCGAAGACCTCGCGGCCCGCCACGAGAGACTCGTCGGTCGCCTCGACCGGTTCCATTTCGGCGATTTCATCGTAGCCCATCATTCCTTCGGCGTTGCTGAAGTCCGCTTTGGCGGCTTCAGCGTCGAGGGCAACGAGTCTCCCAGCGGGAGCCTCGGTGGCCGTCTCAGCCGGCTGAGATGGAGCTGGTTTGGAGTCGCCCCCAGCGCTTGGGGGAGCCGGTTGTTGTTGACCACAACCGGCCAGTAAGGCGAGGCTCAACAGGCCTGCCAGAAGATGTTTTTTCATGTGATGCCTCCGTGTTAGGACATCCCCTGACATCAGTATATCCGGTCGTCCAGGTTTTGTAAAGGTTTTGTCAGGGGAGGGGGAAGCGTTGGCGGAGGGATTTGGCTTGCTCGGGATTCACCATAGCCAGATAGGCAAGTCGTCCCCGAGCTTGCTCAAGCCTCTGGGGGTCAGGCTGGTCGGTCAAACTGAGTTGATGAAGCTCGGCCCGCAAGCGGCGGCGGACCTCCCGAGGTAGAGTCAGCTTCTCATTGACCACCACTCCCGTCACCACTTGCCGGCCCCCACGACGGCGCGTTCGGGTCTTGGAACGGTTGACTTCGAACCCTTCCTCGGTCACAATCTGGGTGGCCAGTCGGGCCAGGTTTCTCAGGCGGTCGGGATGGTCGCCTGAGAAGGTCAAATCGTCGGCGTAACGGCTGTAGCGAAATTCAAGTTTTCGGGCCAATCCGGCTAGTCGACGATCGAGTCGAAGAGCGATGGCATTACACAAAGCCGGGCTGGTTGGAGCACCCTGAACGCAATGACGCTCTCCCACCGGCACGTGATACAGTTGTCCATCGAGCTCCACCGGTTGACGAGGGCAGGTGGTCATCAGCACGGCCAGGGTGGTGGCCACCGGAAATCCAAAGCCCAGGCTGATCAAGAGGCCCCGAACGCGAGCGAAGGTGACCGAGGGGAAGAAGTCTTTCAGATCAAGTTGGAAGAGGATGGTTCGGCCCTGATGGAGTTCGGCAGCTGTCTTGACCGAGCGGCCGGCCCGAAAGCCGTGCGCGTGCTCACTACAGGGTAGCTTTTCGACCAGCTCTTTCAACAGCTTGCGCTGGAGCTTCTTCAGTTCGCTTTTCGGGGCCATAATCAGGCGCTCGCCGCCCGCTCTCTTGGGAATGGCGAAGGTCACGTAATGGTCGAATCGGTCTCGATAGCGGTGAATACTAAAAAAGTAGAGCTGTTTGAGCCCGATACCCAGCGCGTTAGCAACCTCTTCATCGCTTTTCCAAACGGGGAGTTGGTAGCGGCCCAGTTGCTCCTCATCGGGGAGGAGATCCCGGATCGACCGGTTTCGGGTTCGCCCCGTCAGGCTGAACAGACGCTCGGCCGTGGCGGTCTCCAAGAGCCGTTTGCGGCGGCCCAATTGAATCCGCTTGGGTAGAAGCCGACGATCCCGTAGGGCTCGGCGCCGATGCTGGGGTTTGAGGGGTCCTCCCGAAAGGTCGACCGACTCGTCGATAGCCTCATCTTCGAGCCCCGTATCGAGGCGCGACACGTCCCGCTGAGGAGGGAACAACCAGTCTATCAGGCGCCTTAGAAAGCTCAGGCCAGCCTCCCAAGGAAAAGAGCCGGGAGCAACCACTTGCAAGGCTCTGGACTCGTGGCTCCCCGCGTTTCGGACGTGGGGTCCGTGGCGTTGTGGTGGAGAGATTCTCCCACCGCGGCGAAACACCGCGGCATAGCGGCTGATTGCTGGGCTCCGGCCCTGGCGAAGCACTTTGTCACTCGGACTCCTCCTCCCTGCTCTCGAGGGCCGGACGGGAACTCGGGCCTTCCTGAAAACGGTCGCGAGCGGCCTCCACCAGGGCTAGCAAGTGAGGACAGGGGCCTTTGGCCAGGAGGTTGTCCTGAAAGAACTGACAGGAGCATCGACCGAAGATGATGCGGCCGGCTTCGTTGACAACGGCGTGAACCTGGTTGCATTCAGCGACCTGACCGTCGACGACCCAGTCACGAAAAACCAGCTCACGCCTCTCCCCAGCCAGGTTGCGACTCTTGGTGGTTTCCCGAACCTGGCAGGTTTCGACCGTGACCTGACCTTGCTCCAGCCACTCCGCCGCCTCGTCCACGAACGGTTCGGGATCGGGAGGTCGTGGTTCAGAGAAAAGAGGACGGTAACGATAGACCTGAGTGTCGAGGTCGTAAGTGGCCAACCCGCGTCGGCATAACTCGAACAAGGAGGCATCGGTGTCCCGCTCGGCCGCCATCGTTTCTTGCTGTTTGAGGCGAGCCTCAAGCTCCCCAAGGGCGCTCTCCTCCAAGTTGGCCCGGCTCACCAAGAGAGCGAAACCGCTTGCCTCTGTGAAGGCGTTACGAGTGCGACCGGTCAAGCCCAAGAGAAACCTCATTTCGGGTAGCTTGAGGTGGTAGAAACTGGGCATCGAGCGCCCTTTTAAATAGACATCAACGTCTTCCGCGAAGGGCAGGAGAGGCTGCAGCAGCTTGAGTCGGCGACGGCCCCATACGCGGACGGTCTTGGGGGTTTCAAAGTGGTGGCGAGCTTGCTTGAGATCGATGACTTGCTCCCAGGGCTCCAGCACCAGCCGAGCGTTCTCGCCCGGAGGAAATTCGTAGCGCAGTGCTCGAGGAGAAATTCGGGATCTGTTCTTGGCCAAAAAGCGGACCGCTGCCAGCAGTTCGACCGGGCGAACCGAGAGCCGAGTGCCAGGCAAAGCCATGGCCGCCTGCAGGTGGGCAAGACCTCTGACCCAAGATGAAGGCACCTCCACCTTCTTTTCAAAACGGCCGCCACCTCCGACTGTCTTGAGTTCGACCCCCTCGGGGGAAAGGCTCAGCCAGGTGTGGCGGCGCGAGCGCATTTCCCCCAGACTGGCCCAGAACCAACCGGTGAAGTCGATGTTGGTGGTGCCTGTCTCGATCGGGTCAAGCTCTTCAAAGAGATCGAGGTTGAGATCGAGACGGGCGTAGACGCTACAGTCAGAACTGAAGGCCTCGAAAAAGACCCGGTCGGAATGGACGGTCACGATCGGATCCAGGCAGAAGAAGCCGTCGCCCCACTCGCTCTGAGCCGACCAGATCACCTCGCCCAAAGCCCGCAGGACGGGTCTGAACAGAAAGACCCCCGCCGGCTTGACCCGGCCCCGGAACCGAACTCCTCGTCCTCTATCGCTGGTCAACCCCAGCACCGATCGGTCGGGCTCCGAGATCAGGGCACTGGGACTGGCGTAGTCGAACCTCACCCGGCCTCCCGATAAACGACCGGTTGTTCTGACGGCCGACGCAGCTCAGGCCAGCGATAAAGAATTCTGCCCATCAAAGCGGCTAGTTCTTCTTTAGGATAGCCCCTCTCGGGGAGATCCCAGGCTTGGCGGGCTCTCTCCAGGATCACGGCGGCGCTAGCCTGATCGTTTAGGGACAAGGCGGCCAGAGCTCCAAAGGCGCTTAACCGGGTTTTTCGGTGGAGCGGTCGCAACAGGGTTGCCAGCAACAGATAAAGGTGTTGGCGACCCACCTCGAGGGCTTGCTCACTGCCGAGTTCGATAGCCCTGTAGGCCGTGCGCTGAGCGTGAATTTCGGGGCTCTCTAGCAAGTCCTGGAAGGCGAGGGGATCGCTTGGGTAGAGATTTAGCGTCTGTTCGTAGAGGAGGCGAGCTAACTTATTGCGTCGCACCAGTTCGTGATAGTTGTAGACCGTGTAAGGAGGGACTTGTCCCAGGACCGAGGCGGCCCGCCGCGCGAAGGTAGGCCCCTCTTCGGTCAGCTGGCGGTAATGCTCGGCCAGGCGGTCGACCTCGGCCATCAAAGCCTTCTGCTTCTCAAAATGGCCCGTAAGATTGATCAGTCGGCTGGCCAGGTAGTCGATCAGGATCTCATCGTCGTTAGCGAAGGCCTTCGCCGTTAGCTTGGGATAGAGGTTCCAACCGCTCAGTTGAATCTGGGCCAGGAAGGCTTGCCGCAGCAGCTTGGGGTAACGTTCGTAGAGGGCCACAGCGGTGGCGTCATCGAGCTGCTGGAAATGCCCGAAGGAGAGCCCGCTAAAATTCCACTCTCGCGAGACTCCCGTCAACAGCTGCAGGCGCTCCTGTTGACCTTGCTCGACCAACTCTCTTACGACCTTGTTATACTCTTTGGCGGTGGCGGCTTTGCGCACTAACCCGCCCCAGAAATCCCACCACTCTCTCTCTTCGGCGAGCTCTTTCAGGCGGGCGAACGATTTCTTGAACCAGCCCCTGGCCACTCGATGGAGTTTGGGTATTAGGTAGGGAAAAAGGTCAGCGCCGCGCTTCTCCAAAAGGTCGCAGAAGGTCGGTCCCAAATCGAGGGCCCAACCCTGCGGGTGGTGTTCCTCCAGCCGACGGATCAGTTCGGCCGGGTCTTTGACGGTGTCGGCTAACCTCAACACATCCTGGCGCCAGCGCTCCAGGGGAACCTGTTGCTGATAAAGAGCCTGGCGGAGTTTTTGGTCGCCAGCCTTTTCGGCCGCCGCCAACAGATCGGTCCATAGGCCCCTCTTCTCTCGAAACAACCAGTTCAAATCTCGAGGGAGATGGTGAAGGATGAAGTCGGAGGTGAGGGCGGAAGCTTGATACAGTTCCAAAGCGGTAGTTTGGTCCAGGCAATACCAGAAGTTCATCTTGGCCAGCTCCAGCTGGAGCTGGTGGCGGTTGCGGGCTTGGTGGACTCGCTCTCGCAGCTGCTCTCGCCAGGCGGCTTCCGCTTTGGGATAGCAAAGATCCCTCGTTTTCCAGCTGTAGAGACGATGGAAGAGAGCGATGTCGCCATGCTGGTCCACCTTCTCGAGCCACAACTCAAGAACATCCTGGTGCTTTTTCCAGGGGACAGGTTGGAAACGCCACTTCTTGACAAAGGCGAAGGTCGAGAAATGGGCCAGGATGAAAGGCTCAAAGTAGCGCCGATTGCGCTCGTAGAGGAGAGGGCCCCAGAACGCGGTCAAGCCACTGAAGGCCCATTCACGAGCCAGCTTCTCCAGCTGCTCCCGCATCTCTGGGTCGGAGTATCGACGGGCCAGGACAGCCTCGACATCAGCTCGGACCTCTCTTTCGGGACGAGCCCCCCTCGTTTCCATCCTTTATGCTTTTTGGTTAGCCGGGGCCTTCCTGTCGAGTTCCCGCTCGCGATTTTCGGCCTGCTGCTTCTGCTGCTCTTTGGTCTGCACGGCCTGACGCTTTTGCTCAACCTGGGAGTCGGCCTGGGTTTGCTCCTGCTCAGCCTGGGCCAGGGCGCTTTCCTCCTGGGTCTGACGAGCTTCGTCTTGACTGAGCTTCTGTTGATTCTTAGCCAAATCTGACTCGGCCTGGCTCTGGCGGTTGCGCGCCGAAGAGACCCTCGACTGAGCTGAGGCCAGAGCCGATTGAGCCTGAGCCATCCGATTTTGAGCGGCGTTCACTCGACCCTCATCGACTCCACCGAGACCGAGGAATCCGGTCTTTTCCGAGCGGGCCGAGTTGAACTCTTGTTGAGCGCCAGCTAGCTGCGACTGAGCCCCAGAAAGGGACATCTGAGCGGAGGAGACTTCGGACCGAGCCTGGCCGACCCGGGACTGACTGCTTGAGACCTGTCCCTGGCTTTGGCTGACCGCGCTTCGAGCCTGGCCTACAGCCTGATGTTGGCTTGTGACTTTGCTTTGAGCACTCTGCTGACTCTGCTGGGCCTGGCTCAGGTCGCTCTGGGCGGCACTTAACTCGGTTTGGCTTTGGTCGACCTTCTGTTGGGCCTGACTTCGCTTTAGCTGGAATTCGACCTCGACGCGGCTATTTCTCTCGCTGCTTTGCGGGTTCGAACTGTTGCTGTTCTTCTCTCCGAAGACTGAGTCGAAGGCGTCGGTGGAAGCGAACCGCTCTTTGCTCCTCTTCCAGGTGGGCCGGTCCTGGGGCACTGTCTGAAGAGTCATTTCGCTGTTCTTGGCCATCTGGTCTAGGAGAAGGCTCAACGAACGAACATCGTTCTCTACCTCGAGGCTTGGGGCCGGTGCCGAGGACGAAAGAAAAGAGTTGAGCCCGCTGCGTAGACGAGCGATGACAGACAACAGTTGATGGGATTGGGTTGCGGCTTGCTGACGCTTCTCTTGGGTAAGAGCTTGGGGTTGAGATGCTCCGATAGCGTAAGATTCCATGGTTGTGAGACCCTCCTTACTTCCTGCAAGCCTATTGAACGACGCCGGGCTGAAAAAAAATTGAACTGGGTTTTACATTTCGGCAATTCTTGCCAGTCCCGGACCGGGTCGCGGGTTGAAGGCACCTCGACCGGCCAGGAGGGCAACTCAGGTCGGCTTTCAGGCAAGTCACCGGGGGCTTGGGGACGGATCGTCTCGGTCCGGGGTATTCTGTGGGCACACCAATGCTCGTCCACCAAAAACCTGGGAGGA
Organism: uncultured Burkholderiales bacterium; assembly: GCA_964423525.1. Classification (GTDB taxonomy): domain Bacteria; phylum Vulcanimicrobiota; class Xenobia; order Xenobiales; family JADMJV01; genus CAYRFU01. The sequence goes on from CAYRFU010000359.1 coordinate 6,444, forward strand.
CGAAAACCAAATGACCAACTCACGTATCGCCAAAAAATGCTTTGAAAACGAACTCACGGAACTGCTAACCGAGTGCATCTGCCCTTGGAAAGCTGAACGCTCAGGGGAATTCGCTTACCCCTATGTCGTTCAGAGGGTCTCCACCAAAGCCCGAGAGCGGGCCGCTCTGACCCTCGACTTCAATCAACGCGAAGCGCAGCGTCTGATCAGGGAGCGGGACACCATGATGAAAGTGGTGACCAAAGCTCTCAAGAAAGCCGGACTTGAAGTCCAGGACGTTGACTCGAAAGAGATAGAAGCCCTCTTTGAAGCTCTCAAAGAGACGACCGCCGACCGAGCCAATTATGAGAACAAGCGGGGTCTACTCTACCGTATCGCCTACGGTAACTTCGGGGAAGTTGGCCGTGGCCTGGTCCCGGCCGACCGCGACGCCACGGTGCGTCGTCTCCTCGGCA
>CAYRFU010000360.1:0-4846 GCA_964423525.1 uncultured Burkholderiales bacterium
GCAACTCGAGCGGACATACTGAGCGGCCTCCTTCCGGGGCTCGGTAGAGGTGACGTTGTAGACGCCTGGATTAAATAGCCTCTAGATCTGGGGGTGCAGACGACACTCTTTTAACTCGAACCCATGTTTGCCATGGCCGCATAATATCGATATGATCTCGACTTAACCAGCCTCTCACCGGGCCTGAGCCCAAAAAAAACAGAGAGGCCTGTCGACCACTTGAACACTGCGACAGGCTACTCCGAGAGCGTGATCGTACACCGCTTCGATTCACTAAAATGAGAAATTCTGGACCAGCCGGGGGCGCCCTCTAAACTTGGCCGCGATCACTGTTCAACAGTCCGCGAGGGCCAGGTCTTAAGAGAAAGGCCCCGTAGCGAGCCGAAGCTCGCCACGGGGCCTTGGAGTCGGCATTAAGCCAGTCTTCGCGCGCTCTTCTACCTGCCCGTGGTGGTTACGGGAAGCGCGCCCCTGGGTCTTCAGCCGCCTCGGTCTAGAAAAAGATGGCCAGTCACCGAGGTTGGGGCGGCACTGTCGACCAGCGCTTTGGTGCAAAGCACGCGACGTCGGTCCACCCATCTCAACTAGAAACAGCCAACTACTCGTTGGCAAAGATATAGGCGCCGACCTGCCCGGTCCGGTGGCGGTCTAGTTCTAGCGTCTCGACCCGGACGCCTCCGTCGGTCGGGGTCATAGCAATTCCGTAAACACTTTTTGGGGTAAACTCGGCAGCTTTGATGTTTTCGCCTTGCTCGAGAACGAAGCTCCCTTTTTGGTTGTTGCCTTTGACTTGGGCTCGAATGCTGGTCAAGCCAAGTTCAATGTTGACGGAGTCGGGATTCGGGTCCCCATCGGGGATTCCAGCCAGGTCCAGGTCCATCAGGCGAATTTTGTAGTGTTCCTCATTGGTTTCACAAATGGCGAGCATGGTAGCTTCAAGGTCAACCTGCTCTTCGTGAATCCGATCATCGATGGGGAGTTGGCCGTCTCTATGCATTTGTAGAATAGTGACGGCGTTGTCCAGGGTGAGTCTCGTGGGGATTCTTTGCATTTTCGTTCTCCTTGATCGAATTGGAGACGGCTTGGTTGTTTGCGACCAGGTTTCTGGGCGATTCTAGTTAACGGCTTTGGTCTAAAATTGCAATACCGGCGGCCGCCTGCGGACTTGTGGTTTGTCGCTAACCGGTCGATTCATCATCTAAGCCGCTGCCAGGGGGGTCTGCAACTCCGCCGCCAGAGCGACCTTATCCGGGAACGGGGTTAATTGGAGCGCCTCTCGTTCACCCGGATGTGATTCCCTGCTCCATTCTTCGACGTCAGCGATCACCCTCAGGGTGTGGCAGGCGTCGCTAGCGAAGTGATACTGATAGCCACTATCGTTGTTGATGGCGACGTAGGGCTCGAGTCCTTCGGGTAGCGCCATCGCTGCCACGAACACCATCTTCTCCCGGCACGATGGACACAGGAGTCTCTCCGGGTGCTGAATCCATCTCGGAACCCCGCCGACTTATGGACGTTCCCAGCTATTCAAACGCTCCTCGTCGATAGCGCCGACAGAGACCGCAACGACCCGTCTTTGCCGAACTATCAGCGCCTTCAGATTTTCTCCCAATAGTGAGTTCCTTTACTCGGACGATGTCTCGGTGGGTTGGCGTAAACGGCTGCGGTGCGATATTTCTCCCCACCCGAGGGAATCACCTCGACTAGGTGCCCGAGCAGAAACCGACGGCAATCGTAAGGGAAGCGAACGAAGACTAAAAAAGGGATTAGAAGAACCCTTTGACCTCACAAACGGGAGCGTCCTCAACGGCTAGCAAGCCGGCCTCCAGCTTGAGAATTTGGGCAGCTACCGCTGAGGCGGAGTCGGCAAAGGGGATCCGTTCTTCGGCCACCTTCTCCACCGCTTCACGAATGGCACCCATCTCTTTGAGTTGAAGCAAACCGGGATCGCCACGGACCTTGCGCATCAGAAGCTGGAGTGTGTTCCAGCGGATCCCTTCGTTATTGGAGATATCGAGCAACCGAGGGATATCCCCGGTGTCCTCAAAGACCTCGGCCCGAAGCTCCTGAAAGGACTCCATCGGGTAGCGCGAGAGGTTGACGTGAGTCCGGGTGTAAAGCGAACGGCCGGGCCGCCGTAACTCTTCTTCCGTGACCGGCACGTCGAGATCGAGGTTGTGAATGTTAGGGGTCTCCTCCTCCAGCACAGCCCGGTGCTGCTCGCAAATCCCGTCTAAAGCAGAAGAGGCCGACACCACCGTGGCCCCCCAGGGAAACGGCTTCCCTTCGATGTGTTGCTGCAGAAACTCCGAGCCCTCGGTAATCTGCTCGAAGCCCGGTTTGCGAGCGTAAATCAAAGGATTCGCCATCTGACTGGCCTGTTCAGTGACCAGTTGAAGATGGCGGGCCGTGAGAGCCTTTCCGTGCTGATAAAAGGAATCCACGAAAGGCAGACCCAGAAGAAACCTCATCCCGATCGTGCCTTCGAGAGGAGCAAAGGTGGTCTTCTCGAGGTCTTCGTAGGGCAACGTGGCCAGTCCGAAAGGGAGCGTCTGACTCACCCCTTTCTCGACAGGAGAGCCCAAAGTCAGCACCCCCGCCACACCGTTACCGCCGTCGAACCGAAACCGATCGGGTTGGCTTTCTCCCTCGCTCGGATTGAGGGTCACGGCGTAAGCCACGAACCCACCCATAGAGTGCCCCACCAGCCCCGCCTTGGGAGCTAGCTTGTGAACAATCTCACCGGCCACCCGTCGACAGACTTGAGCTCGTCTCTGGGGGTCTTCCAGCCAGGCTCCAAAACCAGTACGCTCGACCTCGCCAGTCAATTGCTCTTCTAGTTTTCGGGTCCGACTGCTGAAAGTCTTGACCAACTGCTCATCCGAGTCTTCCAGGATCTCTTCGACCCCAGCCACGGCCTTCTCGAAAATCGAATCCAGCGGGGGACTGGTCTGGTCGTGGAGGTCGGGATGGAATCCAAAGGTTTTGGCCAGGTTGTCTCGGTCGAGCTCAGCCAGGGCCTCGCGGGAAGCCTCAAGCCTCTCGCGGTTGATGTCGTCACTCACCTCATCGGCCGAGACTTCGAGCGCCTGGCCTTCTTCAATGCTCTCGTAGGTCCTGAGATGGGTCGAAAAACCCCGGTCCTCGAAGGCATCCTCGTAGGGCGTCATCGATTGACCCTGAGTGAGGGTGCCATGGATGAAGAGAAACGGGGTTTCCTGTCGCTCCCGTTCTGTTTGGGAGAGACGGGGCATTCGATGGTTCACGCGATAGCTGGTCGCAGGTTTCACGGTCTAACTCTCCTGAATCAGCATACCCGGGACCGCTTAAAAAAAGCTTGTTTCCAAGAGGTCCTTGCGGGTTTCAAGGCCGAGCCGGACGGTCGCGGTATTTCCGGTAAAGCCGCTTCTGGCGATCTTCCAGGTCGAGTTCCACCCCGTCCATCCAAGCCCGGAGAACCCTGGAGCGGGTATCGAGAATATCTCCGTCGGCCACGAAAAAAGTGGCTCGCTTGCCCGGCTCGAGGCTACCCACTTCCGAGTCTATCCCCAGAATCTTGGCGGGCGAAAGAGTGATAGCCTGAAGCGCGTCAAGATCGGACATGCCGTAGGCTCGGGCCCGTCCGGCAAAGTCGGAGAGGTTGCGTACATGGGCGGCATCTCCCCCACCGGAAAGGGCGACCTCGACACCGTGGCTCTTGAGCAGGGCCGGCGTCTTGTAATAGACGTCATAGCCCTCCTCGGGATCGCGAGGGAGATGGACCAGGCCGGTGTAGATGATCGGAACCCCTTTGAGTTCGTCGGGGATACGCCAGGCCTGGCTGGCACCCAGCAGGACAAATCGCAGCTTCTCTTCACGAGCCCATTTGAGGGCGGCGCGGATCTGGTCGACTGTATAGACCTCCAAAACCACCGGGATCTCTCCCCTTAGGACAGGACCGAAGGCCTCCCACTTGACATCGGTTTGCTCGTGTGCCCGATGGTAAGCCCGGGCGTTGGCCAGGGCCTCGGTGATGGTCAGCAGATTCTCTTGACGCTCCCGAAGTTGCTCGCTGAGCTTGGGTTTCGCTTCGGGACTGCGGTCAAGACTCATGATGGGCCAACGAATGTAGAGACCGGCGGGAGCCTTCAAAGCCATCTCGTTGGGAGTCCAGCCAGCCAAAGCTAGAGCGGCCGACTGACCGCTGATGCGCCCTCCCCGAGGAGCCACGCCGGCGATCAAGATACCCGCAGAACGAGCCACAGGCAGTAACATCGAATCCGGGTTGAAGGCCGTGACCGCGCGAGCGTTAGGGTTGACCTCGCCGACCTCGTCCATATCGTTGGTGGCTCGCACCGCACCGATCTCGGTTAGCCCCAGAGTGGTGTCCGCTTCGATCAAGCTGGGATAGAGGTGATGCCCAGCCAGATCGATCCTCCTAAGGCCCTTGACTGGCGCCCCCCCAATCGACTCAATCCTCCCCCCCCGGACCACCACAGGAGCTTTCTGGGGTGGGCCCACAGCCGAATGAACCACCGCGTTCTCGAGGATGAAATCCTGAGCCAGCAGGGGCAGAGTGAGCAGCAGCAAGAGCAGAAGGGATCTCATTTCTTGGCCCTCCTTAGAAGAGAGTCTCGCTTTGCTCTCAATTCCTTTTGGCTGGCCTGGTCTTTGTCTTTGTCAAAATAGCGGCGTCCTTCAATCCAAGTCGCGAGACAGACAGCTTCTTGACTGAGCGGGTGGTCGCTCCACAAAGTCAGGTCGGCCTCTTTCCCAACCTCCAGGCTTCCAACACGGTCGGCGATCCCTAACTGGCGGGCTGGTTTGATGGTGACGAAGGCCAGAGCTTCGCTCTCGCTCACTCCTC
>CAYRFU010000360.1:4856-6895 GCA_964423525.1 uncultured Burkholderiales bacterium
CTCCGTGGCGCACCGATTTCGCCGCCTCGGTGTTGAGCCGTCGGGCCAGGTCGTTGTCGTCCGAGTTCACACTGACACTCACTCCTCGCCGATGCATCACAGCCGCATTGTGAGGGATAGCGTCGATCACCTCGTATTTGGAGGCCCACCAGTCGGCGAAAGTCGAACCTGCTGCCCCGTGGGCGGCCATCTCATCGGCGATCTTGTAACCCTCGAGCACATGCTGGAGAACGGCCACTTGAACACCGGCCGCTTCACAAACCTGAAGAAAGGCCAGAATCTCATCCTGTCGGTAACTGTGACAGTGAATCTTGCGGGTCCCGACGACCTCGAGTACCGCCTCCAAACGAAGGTCGCGGCGAGCGGGCTGCTCTTTCTGGTAGTCCCGGGCTCGACTAAATGCCTCCCGGACCACCCCAACCACGCCCATCCTGGTCTGAGGGTAGCGACTCTTAAACTGGTCACCCCAGTTACACTGCTTGACATTCTCTCCCAGAGCGAACTTGATGGAGGGATAGGCGCCCTCCATCAGAAGGTCGGTAGGCCCAGCGCCCCAGCGCCAACGGCAGACAGCTAGCTGTCCACCGATCGTGTTGGCCGAGCCGTGCATCACGTTGGCCACGGTGACCCCGCCAGCCAGCTGCCAGTAGATATTGGGGTCGAACGGGTCGAGGACATCCTCGATTCGGACTTCGGAGGTGACGCTATCCGTGCTCTCGTTGACGGCTCCGTCGATAGCCGTGTGGCTGTGACAATCGATCAGCCCTGGGGTTAAATGACGTCCGCTAGCCTCGACCAGCCGGTAACCGGAGGAGTCCAGACCCGGCCCGATAGCCTCGATGCGACCTTCCTGCACTCGTAAATCGAGACCCTCTCGAGGTCCCTCGGGCAACCACGGGGTCGCCCCCCGAATCAGGAGGTCTTCTTGGTCAGGAGCCTCAGGGATGAGGGGACGCTTCAACTCCGAGGCCTCGAAAACCGGTGTTTCGGCCTCTTTCTCCTCCTTCTCTTCCTCCCCCAGGTCGGTGAAATCCGGAAATCTCTCGCCTTCGATCCAGACCTCCTCCACATCAGAGTCGAACGGATCATCCCCAGACCGGATCACGAAGCTCGCCGACTTGCCTTTCTCCAGAGTGCCGTAGCGCTCTGAGAGTCCTAGAATCCTAGCTGGCACGGTAGTGAGACTAGCCAGAGCAACCTGCTCGGAGAGCCCGGCCAGGAGGGCCCTCTTCAAAGCCCGAGGAAAGTGACCGACTGTTTCAAGGCGGTGGGTGGTGAGGGCAAACTGGAGACCCTCCTGGCTTAACCAGTGGGGATTGGCAGGGTCGTTTCGCCAACGCTCCAGTTTGAGCAAGCTGAACTCGTTCCATTCACTATCGCTCTCGGCCTTAGGGGTGGGAGCGAATTTGAGAGGCACGATCCAGTCGCCCGAGAGGCCCTGAATCCAATCGAGGCGGCGCCACTCCTCCCCCGATAGAACGGTCATCCTCTCGGACCGCTTCGCTTCGTCAAGAATTCGGTGATGGCGCAAGACCTCCAGAAGAGTAGTGGCCTCAACCAAACTTGGTAGGTCTTGACTGAAAGCTTGCAAGGAGGCGTCAACCTTGACAGAGGGCGCTTGTCGATACCATTCGGCGTCCAGATAAAGCTGGCGCAACAAAGCCACGTTACCCATCACGCTGACGGGGTAAGGACGAGGCTCTCGGAAGCCTCCGTGGGGTGGCACCCAGAAAGCCACCGAATGGGCGCTTTCGGCCTCGAGGACGGCGCGATGAGGCTGGTCGGTCAACAGAGCCACCCCCGCTTTGCCTCTGGCAATGCCGTGGTGGGGCACCGCTTGGATAGCGATAAAGCCGAGGGACCGGAATTCTTCGAGCACCTCTTTCTCTATCTTGAGATGGTCTACGGCACGCCATTCGGGGTGGACGTAGAGCCGGAGCCATTCCGGACCTTGGGGTGAGCCACCTCTTGAGAGCTCACCAAGGGATTTTCAGGACCCCTGGCCAATGGGTCGAGGTGGGTAGTCTCTTTCAAACCAA
>CAYRFU010000361.1:0-6824 GCA_964423525.1 uncultured Burkholderiales bacterium
CCAAGTCGCTGCATAACAGTTGAGAGGTGATTCGGCTAGAACTATAGATAACCGGTAGGCCACTGCCAGGGTGGGTGCCACCCCCAACCAGATAGAGACCGTCGAGTTCGCGGTAGCGGTTACCCGGCCGCCAGTGCAACATCTGAGTCAGGTTGTGGGCCAGGCTGAAAGTGGCTCCACGATAGACCTCGAGCTGCTCTCGCCAATCGACGGGCGTCAAAATCTTCTCATACACCACCCGGTCTTCGATGTCGTCTAAGCCTAGTCGGCTCAATTGGCGGAAAGCCAGCCGGCGGAAACGCTCGGTCTCGCGACTCCAGTCGATGTTTTCGTGGAGATGAGGGACAGGGATCAACAGATAGAGGGCGCTGTGACCCTCGGGGGCCATACTCGGATCGATGGGGCAAGGGTTATGGAGATAGAATGAAGGATCGTCAGAGAGGCGATAATACTTGGTGATATCCTCGATATTCTGGTAGTAGTCTCGAGAAAAGTAGATGGTATGGTGGGCCGCCGGGACTTCGCCTCGCACGCCCAGATAGAGCATGAAAGTGGAGCAGGAAAACTTCTTCCTGGCGATCTTTTGGTCGCTCCAGCGACGTCTCAGGTGGTTCGGCACCAGCTTGGTCATGGCGTTGGCAAAGTCAGCGTTGACCACCACGGCGCTGCACTGGATCGTCTCCTTGTCAGTCCGCAATCCTTTGGCCCTTCGACCATCGAACAGAATCTCTTGAACCTCTTCTTCGAGGCGCAACTCAACGCCCAATTTCTGGGCCAATTCGGCCATCCGCTCAGATACCGCTGAGCAGCCACCCTTGGGATGGAAGACGCCGTGTTCATACTCGAGGAAGCTGAGGATGGTAAAGAGGCTGGGGCACTGGAAAGGGGACATACCCAGATACTTGGATTGAAAAGAGAAAGCCAGCCGCACCCGCTGGTCTTTAAAAAATTGACCCAGGTCGGCATCGACCGAGCGCCAGGGACGCACCAAAGGCAGCAGTTTCAGCATGTCCAAACTGATCAGGCGAGTCCAGCTTTCGAAGGGCGACTCTAAGATGGGCGCAAAACTCTCCAATTTACGCCGATTCTCGGCCAAGAAAGCTTGCAGGTTGGCAGCGTCGTGGAGCGAGAACCGAGCGACCTCTTTCTCCATGCGTTCCACGTCTGGAGTGGCATCGATCTGGCCACCCGAGCCGAAGACCAGCCGGTATTGGGGGTCGAGTCGGGTCATCGGGACTTCCTCAAAGAGGTCGTAGCCGACCGTTTTGAAGATTTCGCTGAGAATGCGAGGATAGAGAAAAAACGTCGGTCCACAATCGAATCGAAAGCCTTCCGCCTCGATGGCGGAACAGCGTCCTCCGACTCGGTCCTGGCGCTCGATCACGGTGACCCGTAACCCCGCGTGGGCTAATAACATCGAAGCGGCCAGCCCCCCGGGACCGGCTCCGACGACTACGACGTGGTGTTCATTCGTCGGCTTCATAAGGGGCACGCATTTAACGCGGCGCCGAGTTTTCCTCGCTTGGACTAGCGAAAGCCGAGGGTTCTTGAGATTTGATTGGCGGCATCAGCCGTCTGACGGCCTATTTCATCGAGTTCGCCTTCGCCCATCCGAAAACTGGGGCCCGATACAGAAAGGGCCGCCAGGACACGGCCTCGGGCGTCTTTGATGGGGGCCGCCACCGCTTTCAGGCCCTCCTCGAGTTCGTCGACGCTGACGGCGTAACCGCTTTCCCACACCTCGAGCAGTTGCCGTTCGATTTCCGTCAATTCGGTCATGGTTTGCTCGGTGGTGGCTCGCAGAGGCTCTCGGAGAAGGTGCTTTCTCCGTCCGCTGGGCAAGTAGGCCAGCAGGACCTTGCCGGCTGCTGTGGCGTGAATCGGCCCGCGGGTCCCCGTCCAGTCGACCGTGAGGACACTGTTGGAGGGAAGACTTTGATGGATCACAACCGCATCTTCGCCCTCTAGCACCGACACCGTCACGGTTTGACCGAGCTGCCCGCACAGATACTGGCAGACCGGCTTGGCTGCCGCCAGGATGTCGGGATCGTGGTGGACCGCCTGGGCCAGCTCGGTTAAGCCGTTGCCGAGGCCGTATTTTTCGGTGGCCTGATCCTGCTCGACCAGACTTCTTTGAGCCAGGGTGGCTAGGAGTCGATAGGCGGTTGATTTGTGGACATCGAGTTCTTGAGCGACTTCTGTCACGCTAGTGGGGCCTTCGCGCGACAACAGCTCCAGGATACTGATGGCTCGGTCGACGGACTGAACCAGAGGCATTTTCGACATGGTCGTAGAGGTCCTCATTTAATTCGTACTCGAAGCAATACCCGTCGAGCCCTTCTAGGGGTTCTCAAGATACCCTCTGCTCTCGAGTCGTAATTTTCTGAGATGGCCAGCGTGATGTTGCGCTATGAGATTCAAGATGAGCACACTCCTCCCCAGAACAGGTGTAGGGTCAGTATAGCATAGTCTGGAGGGTTGTGCATAATAAAAAATGGTTGCGTATTATGAAGGAGTCAATCCTGTTTACGAGAAGTTAACAGAAAGCGATGGGGGCTTCGCACAACCGGACTCCCTGGTGCACCCTGATTTGGAAAGAGGATTAATCATGAGTCAAACCGCCGAGAAAGCTGTCAAGATGGCCCAGTCCTATCAAACGACCGAGGGGGGGCCGGCTTACCGGGCTCATCCCAACGTGCCCAGTGTCGACCAGAGCGACCGTGTGGTGCCCATCAACCTTCGTCAAACTGGTGATCCTAAGATCGAGATGTTGATGTCGACCCGGGTTCGGAAATCCCCCTTCTGGCACTTGTCTGTAGAGGCTGGCTGTTGGCGGGCCACCGTCTATAACCGAATCTACCATCCTCGTGGCTACGTCAAGCCGGAAGACGGCGGAGCGATGGCTGAGTACAACGCTCTCGTCAACAAGGTTACTCTTTGGAACGTGGCGGTCGAGCGCCAGATCCAGGTCAAAGGGCCAGACGCTGAAGCTTTCGTCAACTACGTGATTACTCGTGACGCTACAAAGATTAAGCCCATGCACGGCAAATACGTCATTCTTTGCAACGAGAAGGGAGGGATCTTAAACGACCCGGTCCTGTTGCGACCGGCCGCAGACGAGTTCTGGTTCTCTCTTTCGGATAGCGATTTGATGCTTTGGTTGCAGGGCGTCAACCTTGGCCGCCGTTTCGATGTCGACATTCAAGAGCTCGATGTGGCTCCGGTTCAAATTCAAGGTCCCCTTTCAGAGGACCTGATGGTGGCGCTGGTGGGCGAGAAGGTCCGTGAGATTCCCTACTACGGTCTGATGGAGACGACTGTGGCGGGCAAACCTGTCTTGATCAGTCAAACAGGGTTTACGGGCGAGAAAGGCTACGAGGTCTACGTCAAAGACGCCACTCTGAACGCGGAAGCTGTTTGGTATGCTATCCGGGGTGCTGGCGCGGCTTTCGGTCTGCGAGTGATCGCGCCGGCTCACCATCGTCGCATTGCGGCTGGCATTCTCTCCTGGGGTCAGGACATGGATTTCGAGACCTCACCCTTCCAGGTGAACCTGTCCTATCAGGTCCCGCGCAATAAGGAGGCCGACTACATCGGCAAAGCCGAGCTAGAGAGCCAACGAGCTCGTATTGATGCGGGTGAGTACCCTTTCAAGTTGAAGCTCGTCGGGATGCGACTGGGCGGCAAGCCGGTCACCGACTACGCACCCGACTTCTGGCTCATCAACGATACCGAGGGCAAGAGGATCGGCTATGTCACCTCCCCCTGGTATTCACCGGAACTCGACTCCAACATCGCTCTTGGCTACGTTCCCTGGGAGTTCACGAAGGTCGGTACCCCGTTGATGGTCGAGCTACCGGAAGCCTACGTCGAACAGACAGGACAGCTGGTGGAGGCCGAAGTGTGTGAGGTTCCCTTTCGGGCTTCGGTCAACCCAAGCGCCAGGGAGCTTGCTAAGGCCAAAGGTCTCGACGCAGCCGATTAATCTTGCCGGCCAGCTACGCCCGGCTAAGCCTCCGCTCTCCGGCGGGGGCTTTTTGCCGTCGTCTAGCGACTTTGAGAAAGCCAGTCAGCGGTTGCCGCTACACGGTTGAAGGTGTAGAGGTGGAAACCGGCCACTTTATGGCCGGATAAGCCTTCAACCAGAACGTCGGGGCGAAAGCCACGGGCCAGCCGTGCAACAGTCGCCAGGTTATTGCGCAGGAAGCGAACAGAATCTCCCACTCCGATGGCGGTGGCGATGCGAGCCAGTTTGACAAAGTCGACCACCCCGGGAATGCCTACAAAGACCGGCAAGTCAAAGCTGAGTTCGCGCATCCGGGCCAGCCAGTCCAGGATGACAGACGACTCAAAGCACATTTGAGTCACCACATAGTCGGCCAGGGGAGCTTTGCGAAGAAGGTCGGCGTGCAACAGCTCGGCCGAGATCTTGGGATGGCCCTCGGGGTAGCCGGTGATCCCTAACGTCTCCAGGCTGCTCTCGAGGTTACGAATGGCCACCAAGAGGTCGTAGGAGCAGGCGTAAGGCCCCAGGGGTTCGGCCCGATCGCCCCCCACTAGGAAGGCCTCGGTCACCCCCAGCAGGCGAAGCCGCCTGAGCACGGACTTGAGGGTGAACTCGCTATCCGTCATTCGAGCAGATAGGTGAGGGGCGGCCCGATGGCCCGCCCGCACAACCTTTTCAGTCAGGTCGAGGGTGGCCTCAAGACCTTTTGAGGGGGAGCAAGTCACGGCCACGTGGGAAGCTGGAGGAAGAGCCTGAATCTGGTCTTCGACCCCTTTCATCGGAATCAGCTCCCAGCGAACCGTAGCAAGGCAAGAAGAGTCCTCGGGTTGGGAGTTCAGCTGGAAGTCCATAACAATGCGCTCCTCATGGTGTTGCTTATAGAGATACGATTCCACATAGAGGACCAGCGTCCCCTTAAACTCTTTAAAATAGGTAACGAATAGGAGATTGGGTCTTCTTGAAGCGGTGTTGTGTAAAAAGCGGTCATCACAGAAGGAGTGCTGTTTCGTATTGAGGAACATGGACTTGTGTCGTCACCGCCGAAGCTGATCGTAACCTGTTTCGCCCTTAGAAGCCTCCAGCAAGCCATTTCTCAGGGACACAAGTATGGGAGAGAGAGCTAGCTTGGGGCTCAACCCGGCTCGGGTCCAGTCGATCGACCGAGCCGTAACGGTGCTTGAGATGTTGGCTGCCCGAGGCTGGGTCGGGGTGTCTGAAGCCGCCCGTGAGCTGGACGTTCATCGCTCAACCGCCTACCGAATTCTGGCCACTTTGGCTGACCGGGGCCTGGTTCGCCAGGACTCAGATAGCGAGAAGTATGCTCTCGGGCCGAATCTTTTGAAACTGGCTCGCTCGTTGGAGGGGGACCAGGATCTGGTGACCCTGGCTCAACCGGAATGTCAGTATCTCTGCGGAGAGATCGGCGAAACCGTAACTTTGTCGGTGTTGGAAGGGAGTGAGGCGGTGGTTCTCTGCCAGGCTATCCCTTCCAACAGCGTTTTGACCGTCGATTGGAGTGGGACTCGAGCCCCTCTCCATACCACCGCTGGTGGCAAAGTTCTGCTGGCCTTTCTTTCGGCCCGACAACGCAAAGAGTTACTGTGCGAACCTCTCGAGAGAAGGACTCCCCGCAGCCTGACCAGCCTGGCCGAGTTAGAACGGGAGCTGATCGACATCTGGGATCTGGGCTACGGCACCACTCTCGGAGAACTTGAGGAAGGTCTGAACGCGGTGGCTGCTCCCGTTCGCGACTCGCGAGGGCAGGTGGTGGCAGCGCTGACCGTCTCTGGACCTGAGTTCCGCCTCGAGGGGGAAAAGCTCAAGCGGTGTGCTAGTAAGGTCTTGGAATCGGCTCGGCGTGTGAGCGAGGGATTAGTGTAGGTTTGAGCCCTGAGGGAGCGAATCCCTCATCATGAGACGCTTTCTGTTGGCCTTCTTGGTTTTGGCTGCCACAGCCTCGGCTGAAACTCCTGAGATGGGTGTTCGCTCTCTTTACGACTGGTATCTTTCCGACCCTCTCTCGTCGCGAGAGCGCCTGGGCGCTATCCAAGATCGGTTCGAGCCCGAACTGTTTCGCCTTCTGAAGACGGGCTTTTCCCGTCAACCCGGGGACGGCTTCTGGGTGGACTTCGACCCCTTCGTCAATGCCCAAGTCGAGGCCCGAAAGGTCTCGGTGGGAAAGACTCAGCGCGACGTCAACATCGCCATTGTCAATGCCGTTCCCGTTTTCGACTTTGGGGAAGGGCCGCCTATCCGAGTCTATCTGGTCCAATGGGGCCAGCGCTGGTTGATTACCAATCTGGCTTATGATGGCTTTAATCTGCGCGACTACCTCAAAGAAGGGCTCGAGTGAAAGAGATTCTCCAGACTGAGGCCGAGTTGGTCACGGAGGCCGCCGACCAACTCCAAGCTCTGGAAGGGTCCGAGGGGGTCATGGTTCTCCTCTATCCCGCTGGCGACGATCTGGTGGTCAAGAGGGCCAAAGGGATGGACCTGGTTGAGGGCCTCCATCCAATCGCCGAGGCCTGCCTGAAGGAAGCCCGGAGGACAGCCAAAGGCCTGCTCGTACTCGATAGTTCCAAGGATGCTCGTTACGCCAGCCTGGAACAGGGAGGACCGATCGCGGCGCTGGTTTTGCCGATCCCGAAATCTTCCGAAGTCTGGGTTCTTTATGCCGAGAATCGAAGCGCCGCCGGAGCCTTTTCTCACGGGGAGCTAAAGAAGATCGAGCAGTTCAGCCAGAGCTGGTCGGCCCGACTCGAGCAGCGTCAGATCCAAGGCCGCCGAAAAAAGGCCCATCAGGGCGGCCTTGTGGTCG
>CAYRFU010000362.1:0-6812 GCA_964423525.1 uncultured Burkholderiales bacterium
GCCTGCAAGCCACGACGAGAAGAGAGATCTCGCTCGAATGAGTGCCGTGCTAGAGACGCGCTCAGAGGCCGATATTAAGGACCTTCTGGCCGAAGCCAACCGGCTCGACCCCAGTCGAGCGGCCATTTTCAACCGAACAGGGACCGAGCAGGCTGTGGCTTGCGAGCCCGTCTCCGCGAGCGAGCCGAAAGCGGCTGTGTCCCAGCAGGTCTCTCTTCAGGAGCCGAGTGCTCCCACTCAACCTGTCTCGGCCCAGCCGCATCCCGGGGTGTTGATCCCCTTGAATGTTTCCCTCTCTGGCTACCAATGGCAAAGGGAACAAGACCGCGTGGTCCTCAACTATACGGTCGAGGGGCAGAACTACGCCCTGATCTTTCCCAACTGTCAGGCCTGCTTCGACCACGGCTGTTGCCACCACGGTCTGGTCGCCACCCTCTACGCCACGACCAACTCCGAGCAGATTCGCTTCTTGAAAGCGCAACGAGGGGAGCGCCCCTGGAAGCATTATCGCTTTCTCGGACCTCAACAGGAGCCGGTTCTCGACATCTTGTCTCTCAGTTTCGTCAAAGCCGAAGTCTGAGAGATTTCAGGGGGCTTTGAGGAACCTGGGTTAGGCTGACCTGGACATTAGTTGGAATTTGAGGTAAATTCAAGGAATGGATCCAGAACTTGAGACGGACCTGAAAGTCTTCCAGATCGCCTACGGGTCGACCTTAGTGCTTCTTCTGTGGTGGGTTCTGGCTTGAGTCTCAGGAAGTGGGAGCCTCGTTGGTATGCCCTTTGGGGCGGCTTGATAGGGGCTGTTTTCTCCGCCTATTTGGCCGAGTGGGTTCGTCCCGCTGGTCTGCTCGAGTCAGGGATCGGCTGGTTTTTGCTGACAGGAGCGTCTTTCCTGGCTGTGCTCGGTTCCTATGTCATCAGCCGCCAACAACACTTTCGGGACCAATTTGACCTGCCTTTGGGAATGGCCGAACCCCTAACGTTGGCCGTGGTTGTCTCGGCCTGGCCGGGGGAATTGCCCTGGTGGTTGGTGACTACTGCGGTGGCGGTTGGGGTGGTGTCGAGTCGATGGCGATTCCAGGGCGGCCACCGCACGATCGCCGCCTTGGCTAGCCTGACCGTGCTCTGTTTTCTCTATCCCGCTGGCTGGGTCTATCACTTCGCAGCCGTTCTGGCTGCCCTTCTGTTCCACCTTTTACCCCGTCCCGTTGGGCCAGCCGCAGAGGCCCGCTCTCCGGCTCAAGAGACGGCCTGCGTGCTGATCGAGGTGGCTGGTTTAAGTCGTTTAGAGGAACAGTCAGGAGAACGGTTCCGCGACTTTGTTTTCCGGCTGGCCTGCGACCTCAGGCAAACCGTGGAGCGGGGTGGGGGACACCTCGACCGACGTCTCGGGGATATCCCGGCCGCCTATTTCGAAGACGGCTTGGAACAGGCTCGACCAGTGGCTCTCAGTCTGAAATCGTATTTCGATTCAGTCAACCAGCGTCTCGAAGAAGCGGGCCTTCCGCTTTTGACCCCAAGACTGGCGGTCGTTCACCAGAGTCTGTTAGAAACCCGGCCTCGCAAATCTCTCCTCTCGAGCCATTCACGCATTCCCGTGTTGGGTTTTTCCCTCAGCTCGCCAAGCGCCGCATCACCCGAGCGAAGGCCTGGGCCGTTTCCCGTTGGCGCGGATGATAGCCGTCACAGACCAGCTGCCGGCCAGCGCACCAAACTTCCCGGATAGCCGTTCTCTCGAGCCCAAACACTACCGTGGCCAGAAGATCTTCGGCGGTCGCGCCGGCAATGGAAGGATCGTCTAGGTCCACAGCCATCAGGTCTGCCTGATAACCGACTTCCAGCAGGCCCGTTTTGAGCCCCAGTGCCTCAGAGCCCCATCGAGTGGCGGCCTCAAAGAGTCGACGGGCCAAACCTTGCTTCTCGGTCAGCGGATCGAGGACGCTGCGCTGGAGATGCTCAAGTCTGAGATGGTAATCGATTTGACGAGCGTCCTCAAGCAGGTCGATCTGAGCGTTGGAATCCGAGCCAAGACAGAAGCGTGCCCCCGATCGAAAAAGCCGGTCAGCCGGCACCACCCCGTCTCCCAGGTTTCTTTCGGTCGTGGGGCAAGAGCAGACGAAGCTTTCGGCCAAAGCCTCGACTTCGTCGTCGGCCAGGTGAATCGCGTGGACCCCCACAAATCGAGGTCCTAGGACTCCTTCTTCAGCCAGCATCTGAATGGGGCGCAAGCCGTGCTCTTCCAGACACTCTTTGATCTCGCGGGGCTGTTCGCTCACGTGCATGTGAAACGGGAGACTGTGCTGGTCAGCATAGTCTCTCAGAAGAGCTAGCCAGGCACGGGGCACGGCTCGAACGCTGTGGGGGGTGATTCCGACCCGATAACCTCGACTGCGCAAGCGCTCGATGGAGGCCAGGTAGTCCTCGGGTGAAGGCCAAAGGAACCGTCTCTGCCCCGGGTTCTGGGGTCTCTGGAAGCCCGAACGGGCATAGGCCACCGACAGATGAACAGGTGTCAGGCCAGCCCACCGGGCCGCCTCGAGAACGCGCTGGGAAAGCTCTTCGGGGTTCTCGTAGGGAGTCCCGTCCGGCTGGTGGTGGAGATAATGAAATTCGCCCACCGAGGTGATGCCCGATAAGACCATTTCGACGAAAGCCATGCGCGAGACCACCTCCACTTCCTCCGGGGTCAGTCGCTGGGCAGCCTCGTACATGAGTTCACGCCAACTCCAAAAGTCGTCCCCCGGATGGTCGGGGTTGCGAAACTCTGTCCGCCCCCGGATGGCTCTTTGGAAGGCGTGACTGTGGGCGTTGACCAGTCCGGGAAGGAGGGCTTTTCGAGGGAGTCGGCGGGCCTTCTGATGGACCAGGGGTTCGATTTTGTGGATCCGTCCCTCGTCTATTTGGAGGGCCAAGCCGCTGCGGAAGGCACCGTCTTGGTAAAGCAGTTCGGGAGCCAGCCAGGTCACACCAACTCCTTGAGACGAGAGCGGTCGATTTTCCCCAGGTGCGTGCGGGGCATACTTTCCACAAAAACGATTCGACGAGGGTGCTTGTAGGCTTCCAGATGATTCAGGGCGTGGTCTTTGAGTGCCGCCCCTAACTCTTCGGCGGGCTGGTCACTCACCACGAAGGCCAGAGGCTGAGTCAAGCCGTGTTTGTCGATATGGGCAACTACGGCGCACTCTTTGACGGCAGGATGACGGAGTAAGCAGTCCTCAAGCTCTAGAGGGGCTAACCATTTTCCGCCCACCTTCATCATGTCGTCGCCACGGCCGCAATAATGGATAAAGCCGTCTTCGTCTTGGCGAACTCGATCTCCTGAAGCGAACCACGGCCCTCGAAAGGCTTCTTCGCTCTGTTCTGACCTTTGCCAATAACAAAGGGCTCGAGAACCCCCTCGAACCCACAATCTTCCGATCTCGCCGACGGGAAGGGCCCGGCCATCGTCGTCGGCCACCTTGACCTCAAAGCCCGGGACGGCTCGGCCCAGAGTTCCCGGCTTGACCGCTCCCGGTCGGTTGGAGAGGAAAATGTGCCACATTTCGGCCGTGCCCAGACCGTCCACCAGCTCCACCTGAAAGGTGTCGTTCCAACGTTGATAGAGGGTCGGCGGGAGAGCCTCGCCGGCACTGGTGACAACTCTAAGGGACGACAGGTCGGCCTGGCCCGCTTGATGGTGGTCCACCATTTTGTGAATCATCTTGGGGACGTTGACCAGGAGAGTGGGGCGGAAATGGCTGATCTTTTGAAACAGCAGCTCGGGGGTGGGATGGTCGCGGAACAGGCAGCAGCTCCCTCCCACTGAGAACGGGAAGAAAAGATTGGACCCAGTGGCATAGCCGAAGAACAGCTTGGGAATGGCCATGGTTCTTTCTTGAGCCGAGTAGCCGAGAAAGTTTTTAGCGTAACACTCACAGGTGTTAGGAAAGGAGCGATGGCTTTGGACCGCCGCCTTAGGTTTGCCGGTGGTGCCGCCGCTGAAAATCCACATAGCCGGATCGTCACGATGGGTCGAGAAGTTTTCCCGGTCTGGAACCGGCTTGAGCTGAAGGTTTTCGAGGTCGACAATCGTGCTGTTGGCTGCCAGGGGAGCGAAGCGAGCAGGCTCGTCAACCAGAGCCAGCGGTGCTCGGCTGTATTCGAAGAAGTAACGGATCTCAGATTCTGGGAGGGCCGGGTTGATCATCACCACCACCCCACCAGCCTTCAGGATGGCGAAGAGGCCCGAGACGAAGCCGATACCGTCTTGAGCGGCTAGGATGACCCGTTGCTCAGGCGCTAATCCGAGGCTTTGGAGGTGGGCTGCCAGACTGTCTGCCCTCTCTTTCACTTCGCGATAGGTGTATGAGCGTTCCTCGGTCAGGATGGCCTCGTTCTCGCCTAAGCCCTCCTCGAGACGTGCATCCAAAAAATAGTGAGCCATATTAAACGACTCTGGTGGTAGAAACGGCATCGGTCCCCCTGGAAAGTTGCTGGATCAGCATAGGATACCGGCGCTAAAATTCCTGCCTCAAGCTACTCTACCAGAAAGTCGGTGAGCAACTGGAGCACTCGGTCGCGCTCTTCGTTATGAACCCAGTGGCCTGCCTCGGGCAGGTATTCTACTCGGTAGGGTCCTTCGAAGTGGCGTTCCATCCCAACCGTCAACTCCCGACCCAGGGCTGCGTCTTTCTCGCCCCAGATGAGAAGGCTCGGTGCCGAAATTTTTTGATAGCGGGGAGGGCTAAAAAAGGTCCGACCCGCGGATCGGTAATAGTTGATAGCCGCGGTCAGCACTCGGGGGCGAAAAATAGCGTCTCGATAACGGGCTCGGTCTTCCTGGCTGAAAACCGGTCGTCTGGTTTGAAAGGCCCGGTCGAGAAATCGTTCTCGGTCCAGGTTGAGGATCAGTTCGGGCAAGAAAGGCAGTTGGAAGAAAAGGATATACCACGACCGTCTCAGCTGGCGCCGGTTGGTCCTCAGGTGGTAGGCCATCGCCTGGGGATGGGGGCAGTTCAGAACGGCCACCCGATTGACCAGGCGAGGACGGAGGGCTGCGCAAGCCCAGGCCAGCGCTCCCCCCCAGTCGTGGCCAACCAGGTAGGCTCTGGTGTGACCCATCGCCCTGATTAAACGGGCCAGGTCTTCACAGAGAACCTCGATAGAGTATTGGGAGACTCCCTCGGGTTTGTCGCTCAAGTTGTAACCGCGAAGATCAGGAGCGACCACCTGAAATTTCTTTGACAGCGGTTCGAGAAAGTCTCGCCAGGAATACCAGAAAGCGGGAAAACCGTGAAGAAGGAGCAGCAGCGGCCCCTCTCCTTGCTCGGCCAAATGAAGGTTGGTAGAACCCAGCTCCACAGTTCTCAGGTTCATGCCGTCATCTTCAACCCGGCTGCCAGGCCGCCTCCGAAACCGACTAGAGCCAGGCTCAGCTCCTTGGTGGCTAGCCAGAGCCAGTCGGCTGCTCCCCGGGCTCCCGACTCGATCCCTTGAGCCAGAATTTCCCAATGGACCGTGACCACGCCCAACTTCATTAAGCCAAACAGACAAATCAATCCGACGCCCAGGATTAGCAAGGCCAGGCGGGTGGTGCGACGAACCGCATATCCTACGGCCAGGCCGGCGATGGCGCCGCCACCGAGGTCCCAGAAAAGCAGCTCCGTGAAGACGGGATCGGTTACGCTTTGAGCTCCTTGAGGTGCTCGGTGCTGTTGAACTGTTTTAGGGCCCAGATGGCCCGGCCCGCAAGGGAGACCGAGCGCAGGGTCGTCAGCCCGGTCCAGTCGGCCGAGAAACGTTCCCACGACCAGGGGATAGGGGACAATCCTAGCAGATAGCTGATGGCCACGGAGATGGTCCCTAAATGGCATACCATCAGGATTCGTTGACTTTCTTCGGGCAGGTCCCACACTGAGTAGACTCCCCGATCGTGGAGGTGAGCCCTGTGTTTCTCTGTGAGAAGGGACTCCAAGCCTCCGCTGACCCTTTCATTGAAGTGGCGAAAACTCTCTCCGCCGGGGAGCCCTTCCCACCATTCCATCAGGTCGCGAGCTTGGGCCTGGGCCAAAGCCTTGTGCACTTCCTCGGCAGGGCTTCCTTCATAGTCTGGGAGGCGAATCTCTTCGAGCCAGCTCAACACTTTCGGCTCCTGACCTAAAGCCTGGGCTACCGGCTTGGCCGTTTGGCGCGCCCGCACCCGGGGACTGACATAGAAATGGTCGAAATTCTGGTGACTGAGGGCGGCTGCCGTTCGGGCAGCCTGGCGATGACCGAACTCGGTCAGTTCGGGGTCGGTGACGGCCAGGCCGCCGGGCTCCCAGTCGGGCTGAGCGTGGCGAACCAACACAATCTCGATCATAGAAGCCTCCCTTCGTCGAGGTGGCGGGCCTTCCTGGCCTTTAGCCTAAGCTAGAAGTTCTGTTGACATTGGGACTGAGCAGCCTGGATTTTCGACCGCGCTTCTACCTGTGCCCGAGGTGGTCACGGGAAGCGCGCCCTAAGTCTTCAGGCGGAGACCAGAGGTCTCTAGTGCTGCTCTTGAGGCAGCATTACAATGTAGGGGCCCTCTGACCCCGACCAGTTTTTTGAAAAAGGTCGAGAGGGTAATGAGCGCCTCGACCGTTTCGGGGGCCAGGACAAGTCTGAAACCCAAGATTTTGATCTCGAGAATCATCTTCATCACCACCCTTTCTAGAAGGGCAGTTCCCCAAGCCCCTGAGCGCTGAACCTTGCGACGGCCCAAGCTTTCAGCCAGGGCCGGCTCCGTGCCCCTCCCGATTTGGACCCATCGGGCCCACGAAGTGGCTGGAGGAACACGGAACACTCCCGTT
>CAYRFU010000363.1:0-6795 GCA_964423525.1 uncultured Burkholderiales bacterium
CACGCAACGTGAGCACAATCTCCAAATTTTAGGTCAGAGAAACCGAGCAGTTACAATCTACCTCGCAAGCTTTGACCTTCAAGATCATCTCTGCCTTCTCGCTCGGTTCCACCCACAGGTCCGCCGCTAGATATTCTTTTCTACTTGGTATGATCGGTGTGAAATAAACGAGCGTGTAGACGAGTCGCCGCCAGGCGGTTGTAGCGGAGAGACCCGGAGGAAGAGGACATTGAAAATCCTGACCTTGTTCCGGACGGATAAGGCCGCCACCCAGAAGCGTGGCTCTTTGAGGGGTGCAGCTTAAGCATCGCTCTGGTCTATGCACACCAAAACCGAAGAACCGGGATAGATAGGCCCGTCGGGTCGCTTTGTACCTTTCCTTAAAGACATTCTCGATATGTCCGGGCGTCTGGCCCCAATTACTCGCGTGGACCAAGAGCAGCTTAACCCAAAGCGATTCCGGAACTTCCGTTGGCCAGTTGCTGTCGTAAAGGTTGCGTAGCGCGTCGATATTGCGCAGAAGCCTGAGCGCCTGATGGGTCGCCAGCGCGGTGGCGTTACTTGTGCCGTGCGAAAATACTGTGGAGTTTAGCGCCGTCGGCGCAGCCACTCGTTGACCAGGTTGGTTTCCACTCTGAACGTGGGATAGAACAGTCGGTTGGCTAGGAGAGCCGGGTCTCGGACGCACAATCGAGCGACCCCGGGAAAAAGCAGATCGGGCTTGACGGTTCTTTGATAGCCAGGGCCGACGCCGGAGTAGATCGCGGGTAGCTCCACTGTGCCAGAGGGGTACCTAAGTTGGGGGGGATAGGTAGAAAGATCGGCCCAGGTGGCGCCTACCGTGAGGTTGTTGCAACTCTCCGCTGGGGAAAGCAGGCGTCGATTTCTCTGGTCTTTGAGCAAGGAGCGAAACACGTGACTCTCCATCGTCGCGGAGTCAGCTTTCTCGAACTCCTCCAGCGAGAGCTCGGGCCGCCTCTACCACCTTTCGGCGAGCGGTCCAGGTCATTAGTTTCCTCAGCGTGATGGCCTTGGGTTTCGCATCCGGTCCCTCCAAGACAACCCTCCGATAAACGTCCAGTGCGAATTCTTCGAGCTCCGCAAAGCTCAATGGCCCAAGCTTTTTCTGAACTGTGTCGTGAGTGACCCCTAGCCCAAACCCGGTCTCTTCTTCGAATCGGCTCAGCCATTCCTTCATCAGGGAAGGCGGCGGGGGCGGAAGTTCCAGAACCGCTTCAAATCTTCGCCAAACAGCTCGGTCTAAGAGTTCTGAATGATTTGTGGCCATGACCGTGACGACGTGCGGTGGGAGGTCATCGATTTCAAGCAAAAGAGACGAAACGATCCGTTTCACCTCACCCGTTTCGTTCTCATCCCCCCGCTCCTTAGCCACCGTATCAAATTCAATCAAGAAAAGGACGCATTGGCGAGAGCGAACGTCTTCGAAAAGCTTTGAGAGCCTTGCCGCAGTCTCCCCTAGAAAACTTCCGATCAACGCGTCGTAGCGAACAACGAGCAGGTCGACCATCATCTCGCTGGCAAGAGCCTCGGCAAGAGAGGTTTTCCCG
This sequence comes from uncultured Burkholderiales bacterium, assembly GCA_964423525.1. GTDB lineage: Bacteria > Vulcanimicrobiota > Xenobia > Xenobiales > JADMJV01 > CAYRFU01. The sequence continues at coordinate 1,569 of CAYRFU010000363.1, forward strand.
TTACCCGGGGGGCCTACCAACAGGATTTTGTGTCGGGGTTCGAGACCGTGAGACTGCAAAAGTTGCCGGCGTTGCTGCTCCTCCACTAACTCACGACAGGTCTCCAGCACCATCTCGGGGAGAACCAGATGATCCAACCGTCGACGGGGAATCCTCTGCCGGTACAGTCCGCTCCGTTCGAGCGGGGCCGACAAACGGGTAGGCTCGTGGGCAGGCGTAGCGCTCAATTGGGCCACTAACTGTTCGGCTAAAGTATTATGCCGTTTATTGCGCTCTTCCGCTACAATCGCTTCGACCGTCTTGCGGAAAAGAGCCTGATTTCCGGTGGTACCGGCCTTGACCAAACTGACCAAGAGGTCTGCGCGCGCCATGTTGTAGTGCTCCTCCGCAAATCTTTCTCATTGCTCCTCGAATTCCTATGAGACCCCGCTCTCGTCGGCGAGTTTCTGACAGTCTGCGCAAATCGACGACGACACTTCCTGTCAGAGGCGGGTTTTGCGTCCGACTATCTCCAGGATTTTTGTGTTTGGGGCCCAAACGTTCGCACCGTATAGGCATTGTTAAGGGGAGAGCAGGAATGGCGTTAACCAATCAAGATCGAGTCACGAGAACCATGAGCCTGCTGAAGGATGGACTCTCTCCTTTTGTGGAGCGTGAACTCGAGGCCAAACACGGTAAATACTGGATTAGCTCCGTTACGACTCACTGGCACCACGACCTCAACTGGCAGGATGACGACACGCCGCACCTCGACATCTCCCCGCTCCTTCGAATCATGTGGGAGCAGTGGAACGACGTTTTCCGGAACACTCTGGGCCATGCCGAAAGATCCCTGGTGAGCGAGCTTAAGGAGTATCGGAATAAATGGGCCCATCAGGAGGCGTTCTCCAGTGATGATGTCTACCGAGTGATGGATTCGGCCGAACGCCTTCTCACCGCCGTTGCCGCTTCTGAGGCGGCTGAACTCGGTCCGATGAAGATGGAACTTCTCCGGGTCAAGTTCGACAAGCAGGCCAGCGATCAGAAACGAAAAGCCGCCAGTATTCCCATCGATACCGCTCCGGTGGCCGGCCTTATGCCCTGGCGCCAGGTGGTGGACCCTCACCAGGACGTGGCGAGCGGCAAATACCAGCAAGCGGAGTTCGCCGCCGACCTGTGGCAGGTGCATCGTGGGGAAGGCTCAACCGAATATCGCGATCCGGTGGAGTTCTTTCGCCGAACCTATCTTACCGAAAGCCTGCGAAGGATGCTCCTGGGTTCCATGCGCCGAGTAACCGGTGGAGGCGGCGATCCGGTCATTCAACTGCAAACTAACTTCGGGGGCGGTAAGACTCACTCCATGCTCGCCCTCTACCACCTCTTCTCCGGGGTGCTTCCCACCGAGCTTCCGGGTTTGGAAGAGGTACTGGCCGAGGCGGAGGTCACCAAACTACCCAGCGTTCGTCGGGCCGTGCTGGTGGGGAATAAGATCTCCCCTGGCAACCCTTCCGTGAAGCCAGATGGAACCGTCGTTCGCACCCTCTGGGGCGAGATGGCCTGGCAGTTGGGCGGGCCCGCCGGATACGCCCTGGTTCAAGCCGACGACGAGAAGGCTACAAACCCCGGAGACACCCTGCGACAACTGTTTACCGAATACGGCCCCTGCCTCATCCTCATCGACGAGTGGGTAGCCTACGCACGCCAGCTCCACGACGATAACGACCTTCCGGGAGGCAACTTCGACACCCAGTTCACCTTCGCTCAGGCGCTGACCGAAAGCGCCAAACTCGCCAACAACTGCGTGTTGGTCATCAGCCTCCCCGCCTCAGACACCAGTGGAGCCTCGCCCAAGGTGGACGATGTCGAGGTCGGGGGGCATCGCGGTCGCCAGGCTTTGGAGCGCCTTCGCAATGTGGTGGGACGCATCGACTCCGCCTGGCGTCCGGCCAGCGCTGAAGAAGGCTTTGAAATCGTACGCAGACGTCTCTTCAAACCGCTCACTGATCAGAAGCAGTTTCAGCAACGCGATGTCGTAGCCAAAGCCTTCGCAGAAATGTACCGAACCCAGCATCAGGAGTTTCCTCCGGAGTGTCGAGAGTCCGACTACGAAAAGCGAATGAAGGCTGCCTACCCCATCCACCCCGAGATCTTCGATAGACTCTACACCGACTGGTCCACCCTGGTGAAGTTCCAGCGTACCCGCGGAGTGCTTCGTCTGATGGCGGCGGTAATCCATTCCCTCTGGGAAAAGGGAGACCAGAACCCCCTGATCATGCCCGCTCACATCACCATCGACGACCCCCGGGTTCAACACGAAATGACCCGCAACTTGAGCGACAACTGGGTACCCGTCATCGAGAAGGACGTGGACGGACCCAACTCCCTTCCCTTGAGATTGGACGGTGAGATCCCCAGTCTCGGCAAATATCACGCCTGTCGACGGGTGGCGCGCACGATCTATCTCGGCTCGGCGCCGCTGAGCAAGGCCGCCCATCGGGGCTTGGAAGACCGCCGTATCCGATTGGGATGTATGGTGCCCGGTGAGTCTGCCGGAGTTTTCGGAGACGCCCTACGGCGCATGGCGAGTTCAGCCACCTACCTTTACAGCAACGAGGCTCGCTACTGGTACTCCACCCAGCCTACCGTCACCAAACTGGCAGGCGAACTCGCCGAGCAGTATCAAAATGAACAAGACAAAGTCGCCTCGGAGATCGAGCGACGCCTGCGGGACAACCTCTCCAGGCGAGGCGATTTTGCCAAGGTTCACCTCTGCCCCCAGGCCAGTCAGGATGTCTCCGATGAGATGGACCTGCGTCTGGTCGTGCTCCGCTCGGAGCACCCTTACTTTAAAGGCGATGAAAGCGCGGGCCTTTCCGCTGCCAAATCGATCATTGAATCCCGAGGCAACGCACCTCGCACCTATCGCAACAGCCTGGTCTTTCTGGCCGCCGACAGCACCCGAATGATGGACCTGACGGAAGCGGTCTGTCGCTACCTGGCCTGGGCTACCATCGAAAATGAATGGGAAACCCGCAACCTCGACCCGCAGCAACGAAAGCAAGCCCAAACGCAGAAAGATTCTGCTGATAGCAGCGTGGAGGCGCGCCTACCAGAGGTTTATCAGTGGCTACTCTATCCGGCCCAAGACGATCCGACCCAAGCCCTCACCTGGGAAGCGAGTAAACTCACCACCGGCTCCCCCTCGCTTGCCGTACGGGCCGCCCAGAAACTTCTAAAAGATGAGATCCTCCTCACCAGCTACGGTGGTGAACTTCTCCGCATGGATATGGATAAAATACCTCTCTGGCGAGGCGAACACGTCGCCCTGCAACAACTCGCCGAAGACTTCGCCAGTTACAACTACCTCCCTAAGCTCCAGGACCCTCAGCAGCTCATCCTGGAAGCGGTGAAGAGCGGCGTGCGCGAAATGCTCTGGTTCCAGAATACGTTCGCCTACGCAAGAGCCTACGACGACAGCGGCAAACGATATCAAGGAGTTGTCGCAGGGGATCAAGGTGATGTGAATAGTGTCGGTATGAACGGCCTTGTGGTTAAACCCGAAATCGCCGAAGCTCAGGTAGCCGCTGACAAGAAGACCGCCGAGGCATGTGGAATCAGCGTGCCCGCAACCACGGGCGGCAGCGCAGGCGACGGCATCACTTTACCTGTCGGGGACGGTGAATCAGTTGGGGTCATCGTTGAGCAACTACCCCGCCGCTTCCACGGCAGCGTCACCCTCGACCCCCTCTCCGTCGGCCCTCAAGCTGGCAAGATCGCAGCTGAGGTCATCAGCCACCTCGCCGCCCTGGAGGGCGCCGAAGTCACCATCACCCTCGACATCCAGGCCAAACTGCGCGATGGCGCCGATACACAAGTAGTTCGCACCGTCACCGAAAATGCACAGCATTTGAAGTTTGATAGTCATGGGTTTGAGAGGGAGTAGTTTTGTTAATAACCGGAGGGTGTCACTGGCCGGTCTTGGCTACCACAAAGAAGAAATCTAATCAGATGGACTCATGATGGCAAAGCGCGCGACCAAATACAAACTCTCGCTTGTGTCCTTCTTTGATATCCTGGGATTTGGCGAGATTGTGAAGACTAAATCTCCCGGGGAGATATCCGATCTTCTCGATCTGTTTCGCACCTGCAGTAGACCAGATCCCAGGGCGGCTCGACATCTCCAGATCAAATTTGCGAACTTTTCGGACTGCGTCATCCGGACCGTAAATCTTCAGAGCAAACCAAATCGTGAGTTCCCATACGGCTTGCTATTTCTCGAGATACTATCATTGCTTCACATGCAAATCGAGATCGTTTCGGCCGGGTATCTTGTGAGGGGCGCGCTTACACTGGGGGAAGCTCACGCAACTGCGGGCCGGGTTTTTGGACCTGGGATCGTAACTGCTTACAAATTGGAGTCGGAACTTGCTATTTATCCTCGAATTATTATAGACCCAGCGACCTTGGCTTTCGATACACCAGAGAAAATCCGCCTTCTAAAGTCGGCCCAGCATGATATCGAACTGGAACGGGAGTACCTGGGTAGTCTCCTCCGTAGAGACTCGGACGGAGTTTGGTTTATAGACTACCTGCGGGCCAGTCAGTCTGAATTCGATGGTGGTGCGCCTGCCTACATTGATTTCATCCTAGACCACAAGAATTTGGTAGAAAACGGACTGAAACAATTCAAGAATCTCAACCGCGTGGTTGGAAAGTACCTCTGGCTCGCCAACTATCATAACACCACTGTGGAGACGTTCGCCGAGGAAGCCCTCGAGGAGTTTGACGTTGAGAAAGACGAACTTCGAGTGGATGCAGACCTGTTAGTGGACCTGGGATAGAAAAGCTGGGTAGCCACTTGGATGCAAGCTATCAAGAGAGTATTGGTGGATATGTTGGCTGAGGCTGGGGCGACTACTTCCCCCAACCCCGACAAGATCCGCCGCAACGGCTTGCCTGGTTCCCATAGAGCAGCCAAAGCTGGCGGTCCGAGTCGGTCCACGGCACAAATGACTCGGTGCGCAGACAACACCAGAGCTGCGGCCCACTCCGTCAACCCAATATTGCGTCATCAATTACTCTGGCAATAGCTTTGGCGTCAATCCCGCCCCCGGGCGCGTCACGGGTCTCGATGAGGAAGCCTCGCTCGCCTCCACCCTCCTGCCAGGGTATGATCCCGGCAGCCAGATACTCCGTGAGTTTCCGGTAAGCGTACCTAGAAACCGGCTCCGGCGGCGTGGTAGACTTC
>CAYRFU010000364.1:0-6777 GCA_964423525.1 uncultured Burkholderiales bacterium
AAGGAGCCCTCTTCCACTTCCAAAAATTCGTCGGCGAGGGCCTGAAAACAGCCGGCCTGGTCTCGGCCGTGTGTGGCGTCGGCGCCCTCCACGCCCCGGTCATGGTGGGATTCGGAACGGCCATCTCGATGGCCGCCGACTGGACCCGCGAGTAATCCAGGAGTTCTTGAGGCGCGACGGTGTCCTAGTAGATCCGTGTCAACCGACTTTAGTAGGCCTGCCCCTTCTCATCACTACAGCATAGCACCTATGCTGTAAGAGTCTTGGGGGAGAGAGCCGAAAGGATTGCCCACCATGCTTACCTTCTTAAAGAACCTCTTCCAACCCCAACCGACCGTTGAACTGCTGGGTTTCTCCGACGGACTCTTGAGCTTCACGAGCCCGAAGGAACTCCCGATGGCGCTCACCACCATCCGGACCGCCAGCAGGGAAGGGGTGGTGGACGCTCGCGTCTCGATTCAGTCTTTCGACGAGAAGAACCAGGTCTATCGGGCGGAACTGGTCAACTCCAAGGAGCTCCTCCCTCTGCTCCAACTGGAGCGGCGCCCGACCCAGCGTTTAACCTGCCGCTTGAAAGTGAACTTTCCCGGTATTCCCGGGCTTTCGGGGCACACCGAAGACCTTTCAGGCCAGGGTTTGCGACTGGAACTCAAACGACCCCTGCGGGAAAAGAAGGAACTTCTCTTGACCATCCGGCTTGACGATGAAGACCAGACCCCCATCCAGGTCAACGCTAAAGTTCGGTGGTGTGCCAGTAAAGCCGACGGAAGCTATCACGCGGGCCTCAGATTTCTGGACCTCGAGGGCTTCCAGGAAGACACCCTCCTGAGCTTTATCGAGACGCGTTCAGCTAGATAGGACCCCCGAGTCGACCATCCACTGCTCGGTTTGTTGGAGAACGCGGGTGCCGGCTTCGACCTGCTCAGTGCCTTGCGTGAGCAAGTCCATTTGATGGCTGGTGGCTCCCTCACGAAGATGCTGCAGACCGCTCTCTACCTGTTGGGTCCCAGCCAGAAAGAGGGCGAGAAGCTCTGGATGGACTTGCTGAGTGTTCCGAAAGCCCTCGGCCGTGAAACGAGCTGCAGCGAGATTCTGCTCGGCCTCGCTGATCACGGCCAGAAGCTCCGACAGTGGCACCTGAGCCCGACGGAAGCCTGCCACCTTCTCCAAGAGAACGAGGATGCGCCGGGGCAAGTCTGAGTCCCGCTCGTAACCACCAGCCTCGAGAGCGTCGAGAAGCGACTCGCCCTGATTCAAAATGGCTTGCGGCTGACCCGACTCGAAGGTTTCCCAGAAGGCACAGACCAGGTCAGCCAGCTCGCCTTGCTGGTCGTCCTCAAGACGAACCAGCAGAAGATCCAAGTGCTCGGCCACTTGCGTGGCCGAGATCTTGTTCTCGAGAAAGCGAGCGAGGGTCAGGCGAAGACCCACTAGTTCCAGAAGCTACTTAAGCGGCTGAAGAGACGTCCCACAGCGCTCTTGGTCCCGGCCCAAGCGTCGTCGGCCTGGTGGCCGAGCCATTCGGTGAAGCCGTCGTCGCTGTCGCCTCGAAACCGCGCGATCTCTTGACCACCGCTCTCAGCCACGACGCCGTTCTCGCGGCTATCGGTGATGGAGAGGTCTTGTCCCTGAACCGGCACAGCCTTCTCTTCAGCGGGGCTACTCCCGAAAGGATTGAGACTTCCAAAGAAATCATCGACAGCTCGCCCGTTGCGCTCGAAGAATCCATCGTTACCGTCTCCGTGTTCAGTGCTGATGGTGGCACCGCGATTCTCGACGCTTGAGCTGGTGGGTCCCACCTCGCCCGTTAGCTGACCCCCGTTCTGGGGAGTCACGGTCACACTTGATTGCTCGGGAGTGATTTCACCATTCGCCTGAAGAGCTGGCCGCCCCTGAGCATCTCGAGCTTCCAACTGGGTTCTGGTGGTCTCACCATCGGTCCGAGCCGAGCCGACCGCCGTACCGTTGGCTGAGGTCGCCGTGGTGTTGATCTGAGGGTCCTCGGCCGTAACCTGACCTCTGCCGTCTTCGGTTTTCTCGGGCGTCAGGGTGACATCCCCAACCGTCTCAGAGGTGCCGACCTCTCCGTTCTCCAACCCTTTGGTGTTGACTCCGGCTCCCTGGTCACCCATCGAGGGGACGACAATCTCTTTGCCGTCGGCGATGCGACGTAGGTCCTGAATACCGTTGGCCTGGGCCACGCGGTCGACCATAGTCTTTCCGTCTTCGTCTTTGTTATGAATGTCTTGGAGAGAGAAGCCCTGGTTGCGAAGCATCGCCTCGACGGTGTCGTTGGGGCCTTCTCCCCAGGTATCGAGGGTCATCTTCTCGGCCGAATACTCGTCGCCGTAAGCCTCTTTCAGGCTTTGGGCCCTCTCATCGGTCTTGGCCCAATCGTCAGGACTGGTTTCGGTCGCTTCACTGGAAACCTCGGTCGTATCGGTGGGGCTGGCCGAAGGTGCTTCGGCGGGCGCTTGAGGTGGGCTATCGGTCTTGGTGGAAGGGCCACCGCTCGGGGCCGAAGGCTTGCGAGATGGGGGCGGGGGGGTTGAACTGACTGGTGCTGAGCTACTCATCCTGTCTCCTTTTTGTTTGTCCTGCCTCTAGAGTCCCAGAGACCGACTTGGAGTGCTACCCCGATGCGAATACGAGAATGTAAACATTGTTGCCGGATTGTTAATCTTTTGCCAGGCCTTGAAAGGGTGGACCCAAAAAGGGAAAACGTGGATAGCTTTGTCGAACAACAACGCGACCAGGGCCGCTACGATTCTTCGGGCCAGTTTCGACTCGACCGCAGTCGAGCCAAAGTCAAACTCCAACGTCACCAGATGGAACAGCCGGCCGGCTATCTGCTCAAGCTGGTCCAAGCGGCCGTGCTGCTTCGTCCTCGCAAGATCCGGGTCCGCCTCAATAGCGACGCCGTCGAGATGATCCTGGAAGAGCCTGAGCCGCTCTTGAACTGCTCGACGGTGGTAGAGGTGTTGGGCCAACCTTTGAGCCGGAACAAGCAAGACTTGCTGGGCTGTCTGAGTCTGGGACTGAACGTGGCTCCGGCCACCGCCATCGAGTTTCGCGACCGACCTGGTGGCCAGGCTATTCGGATCGCCGAGGACGGTATCAGCGAATGGACGGTTGGCACTAACAACAACTACGGACTCCGCTTGGAACGAGAGGGTCTCTACACGCTAGCTAACGAGCATCAGGCCCTGTGCCAAAGAGCTTGCTTTTCCCCTGTTCCCATTTGGTTGGATGGCCGCCTGATTAGCCGGGCCACCTGGGACCGAGCGCTCTGGTCTTCCAGGGTCAGGAGGGCCCCCAGAGTCAGGGGCTGGTGCTGCCGATGAAACGCCAAAGCTCCAGCCGAGTCTATTTGGTCCAAGCCGGTATCGTCGTCGACGAACAGCCTGCAGACCTCGGCTGGAACGGGGCTCAGGCTGTGCTGAGCGTGGAGGGCCAGGAGACCGACCTGAGCGGCCTTCGGCTCCAGGCAAACCCTCAGCTGGACTCGGTGCGTTCAGCCGTGGCTACTCTAGTCGAACGGGTGGAACACCTTCTTGAGACTCACCCCGACCAATTCGTCACTCGGACGGGCCTCTTCGGCTTGCTGGACTCTTCCTCCGAGCTGGACCTGGAGGGTTGGGCCATCGAGGCGGTATCGACCTCGAGCTGGAATTACGACCAAGCCCCGAGAGAAAATCTTGGCCCAGCTCCTTCGACGGCTGCGAGAAGGCCAAGTCTGAGGTCTCGGCTCGACCTGAGGACCACGGAATAGGCAGGCGGGAGTTGCGACACTGAAATGCGTATGAATCTGAAACTAGGGTTACTGTTGGTGGGGCTTTTGTTGGCCGGACCTTCCTGGGGCGAAGAATTGGCCACTGTGGCCGTCCCCCATCCCCACGGGACGGCCGTTTGTTCCTCCGGCTGCGCTCGCTCGAATCACCCTACTCCAACGCTGGAGGTGGATAGGTTCTACAGTCTTATCCAGGCCTATCAGAACCATCCCGCCAACCAAGCCAGTCCTCCTCTGGAGGAACTTCTCTACTACGGTCCTCAGACTCGCGAGTTACTCGACCAGCTCGTCAACCCACCTCTCGACTCGACCCATCTCGCGTTCCTTCGTCGAGAGCTCCGGCGCGACCACTGTCGCATCGAATTTCGAGTGATCGATGAGAAGAACCAGGTGCGAGTTTGGCTCGACCCGATTGTTGTTCCGCTAGACCTTCGTCACGTTTTTCACCCTCTCAAGTTCCACGGTTTTCAACCGGCTGAAGCTTCCGGCACGGTCAAGCGGGTCGGTCTCGATCACGTCTGGCAAAGGATATGAATGGAGGGCCGCCACACGGTGGCCGGACCGTGGTTCACGGTCCACAAGAGTGGAGGCGACTGGTTCACCCTCGACACAATTTGGATTTCCGACGGCCGCCGAAACGCTCGAGCGAGAGTGCAAAGTCGGCTGAAGCTGATAACTGGAGGTAGCTCGTGAGAAACTGGATAGCCCTGCTGGGCCTAGCTTTGATGACTTTGGCCGGGGCTGATCCCTGCGGGATGGTCCCACCCTTGACCGTCAGCGACGGCCAGGGTCCGGCCATATCCCGAATCGGGAAACAGCAGACCTACGTCTACTACAAAGATGGCCTGGAAACCATCGTCATCCGACCTGGCTTCCAGGGCCGGGTCGAGGACTTCGGAATGCTGATCCCGTTCCCCAATCCTCCCTCTCTCAGGAAGGTCCCCGACGCCATCTTTCCTCACCTGGAGGCTGCCGTCGAGCCTCCTCCCGTGGTGATCGACCTGCGCCCCCAGAGACGGTCTGGCCTCTACGAGTCAGTGGCGGCGCCCCAGGCGGCCGTTGGCATGCGCCTCGACAAAAACGAGGTGCGGGTGATCCGCGAAGAGGCGGTCGGTATGTATCAGGTGGTGGTGCTCGAAGCCGGCAGTGCCCGCGCTCTGAACAGCTGGATGGATGAAAAAGGCTACCGCTACCCCGACGGTATGGACCACGTTTGCAACGACTATGTCGAGTCTGGCTGGTGTTTCGTGGCCGTGAAAACCCGAGTGGGCAACAAAGCCAAAGCCGACCCTCGACCCGGTATGCGCGAAGTGGACGCCTCCAAGGAGAGAGGGCGGCCCTTTGACGGTTACGTCCAGGGAATGGGGTTTCGGTTTCCCAGTGCGGAGCTGGTCGTTCCTATGCGCCTGTCGGCATTCAACGCAGGAGAGCTGAACAACATCGTTTACCTTTTGACCGAGCAACCGATGAAGGTGCGAGGTCTTCCAGCCAGTTTCGTCAAGTTCCAGGTGAGCGGCGCCGACCTTTACAAGAACGTCACCGAGCCTTTGCCACTGAAGATCTTGGGCGGGACGGTAGAGGACCTGTCCAAAGCTCAGCGAGACCGCCTTGCTCAGCAGCGAAACCCGGTCCCGAAGAACGGCCTGGCCCGCGACCTATTCCTATCCGACCTGATGGCTGGCAAAGACCACCTGAGCCACGGTTTTGAAATCAAAGAGAAAATGTATCTCGATGTCAGCGAGCGGCTGGGCCTTCGGGGAGAAGCCATCAACACGATTCAGGAGCAAGAATTGGCTCGTCTTCGCGAGCAGCAGGTCCGGCCGACCCTGGGCCGTCTCCAGGGGATGACGTTAACCGTCATCGAGGGCACCTTCCCGCGGGACTTTCTGGCTCGCGAGAACCTTCGCTTCGAGCCCTACGAAATGGCCCCCACCGAGGCTCACCAGGCACCCCTGAAAGCTTCTGTTGCTTTCTTGCTGTTGACCTTGACCGGAGCCACCCTGGCCGGGGGTAAAAAGCCGGCCTTCTTCTTGCTGATGGCCTCCCTGGTCACCGCCGGTCAGGCGGCTCCGCCCTCGGTTGAGTCCCTCTTGGCCGCCCTTTCTCAACCCGAGAGAGCGGGCCGAGCAGCCGATGCCTTGGTGGAGCGAGGAGCACCCTCGGTGCCTGGCCTGCTGCTCTTAGCTGAAAACCAGAAAGCCGATCTGGGTCAACGTGGTTATGCCATTGCCTGTCTGGCTCGTCTCGAGGACGCACGGATCGAGGCTCGCCTTCGGCGACTTCATCGAGATCAGGACGAGCAACTTTTGCTCAGAACCTGGGCGGCGGCCGCCCGAATCCAAAGAAGCCGCTCGTTACAACAAACCCTAGAACTCGCTCCCCTGGTGACGATGTTCGCCGCCACCGACCGACCTTACGTCCAAAAGCTCCAAACCCAGCTGGCTACGTCCCAGCAGCTACCGGTCTCTCAACTCCTCAGAGTGGCCAAGAGCCAATCGGCTGTCGCTCAGGCGCTCACCCGGGCAGTCGACCGACTCGATACCGACCAATTGGTCGAGGCGATGTTTGTTATGGACCAGGACGAGTCTCGTCGGCTGGCTGCTGGGCTGCTCGGCACCCAAGCGACTCGGGGCGTTGAGGTAGCTCCGGTTGTGCTGGCCAGAATTCGCTATCGCCCTAAGGCCAATGTCCCGCCCTGGGACGGCGGAGCCCTTTTCTTGCCAGCTTTGCAGTGGAACAAAGCCGAGGCCCGCAGGCTGGTGCTCTCGATGGTCGAGTGGTATGAATGGGCCGAGGCACGCGACCTGGGTGAAAGTGTCACCCGACCGCTCCAGAACAACTTGAGGAGCTACCAACTTTGGACCACCCTGGGGGACCGGACGGGCAGCTGGCGCCGGGCCCAGGGAGCCGCCGCTTGGCGTCAAGCCTGGAAATCTCTGCCTCAACACCAATAGGAGACTTCGACTTCCATCAGAGGCCATTCGAAG
>CAYRFU010000365.1:0-6762 GCA_964423525.1 uncultured Burkholderiales bacterium
TGGGTCCGTTCGACGGGGTGGGGTCCCTACGGCCTCGACTGCGGGCGCCGGGCGAGGTGACACCTCAGTCACTCAGCAGCAGGGTGATCAGGCTACCGGCCCTCGTTGGGACCCCAATAAGGTGGCCGATTATATGACGGCCAAAAGTCGGGTGGCCCAAGCCGGACTCGGTTTTAACAACAAAACCGGCGGTCGTTGGAGCGGCCCCAAAGGACGGGCCGGCCTCCCCCAAAGTTCGGTCGGCCAGCGGGCCGCAACCCTCAGATGTCTGACCAACTACACTTCTTTAACCCATTCCTGTTTGTCGCTCAACACCAAGGATTCCGACCCGGTGATGACCCGCAAAGCCGCTCGCGAGCTCTGTAGCGCGCTCCAGACTCTCTCTTGTGGACCGCCAGGAAAGAAGAAAGACAAAGACGCACCCGGCAGCACCACCTCGGCCCATACGATGGTGGCCTCCGCCGAGGGCGAATTGGAGAACTACGGGGGCCTTACGTTGGCGGCCTTCAACCGTCAAGCCGACGTCCTAGCCCGAGTTCAGAACGTTTTCATCCCTCACGAGCGCCCGGCGGGCTATACTGGTCTGCCCGACAACATCGTCGCCTAGTCCGCCAACTGGATAGCCCGAGTCCTCTGGGCAGGATAGTGTTTTCCTTGCGTGAAAGTCCTGGACGTAAGATTAGCCGGCGGTCGGCACGGCTGACGACCTGCCGGCGGTAAACCGAGAGGAACGTTATGCTGGACCAGGTATGGAGAACCGACCCCGAAGTGGCCCGGGCGATCGAGAGAGAAACGCTCAGGCAGGCCACCACCCTAGAGATGATCGCTTCCGAGAACTTTGTTAGCGAAGCGGTTCTCCAGGCTCAAGGTAGCGTCCTCACCAATAAATATGCTGAGGGCTACCCCGGAAAGCGCTACTACGGCGGCTGTGAGCATGTCGATGTTTGTGAGGAGCTTGCTCGCAAGAGGGCCTGTGAGCTCTACAACGCTGACCACGCCAATGTCCAACCCCATTCTGGAGCTAGCGCCAATATCGCCGCTTTCTACTCGGTGATGAAGCATGGCGACAAGCTGATGGCTCTTTCGCTTGACCACGGCGGCCATTTGACTCATGGCCACAAAGTCAATTTTTCCGGTAAGCACTTCACCATCATCCACTACGGTGTGGAAGAGAAAACAGAACTTCTTGACTACAAGAAGATCCAGGACATGGCCCGTGAGCACAAGCCGAAAATTCTCTTGACTGGCTATTCAGCCTACCCGCGAACCCTGGAATTTGCTCCTTTCCGTGAGGTCGCCGATGAGATCGGCGCCGTTTTTATGGTCGACATGGCCCACTTCAGCGGTCTGGCCGCCTCCCGGGTTCACCCCAACCCCGTTGAGATCGCCGACATCGTGACCACCACCACGCACAAAACCCTCCGGGGGCCCAGAGGTGGCCTGATCATGTGTAAGGAAACCTTCGCTAAAGGGATCGACCGAAGCATCTTCCCGGGCTTCCAGGGTGGTCCCCTCGAGCACGTCGTGGCGGCCAAAGCCGTCGCCTTCAAAGAAGCTCTGGCACCCGAGTTTAAAGTCTACAGCCAGCAAACCGTTGACAACGCCAGGCAGCTAGCCGAAACCCTGGCGGCAGGTGGAGCTCGGTTGGTGTCAGGGGGAACCGACAACCACCTGGTGCTGGTGGACGTGACGCCTCTAGGCCTGACCGGTCACCAGGCTGAGCAGTCTCTTGAGGCGGCTGGGGTCACCACCAACAAAAACGCCATCCCCTTTGACAAGAATCCTCCTTCGGTCGCCAGCGGTATCCGTTTGGGTACCCCGGCTTTAACCACCCGAGGCATGGGTTTGGCCGAGATGAAGACTATCGGAAACTGGATCATTGAGGTGATGAAAGCCCCTGAGGATGAGACTGTGCGTAGTCGAATTCGAGGCCAGGTCGAAGAGCTGGCGGCCCAGTTCCCACTCTACCGGGCTCGCGTGGAGGCCAACCGAGAGCCGGGGGTCACGGCATGAAAAAGGGTGACGAGGTGGTTGAGAGCCTCGACGGCGGGGGGGACGAGGGTGAAGCCGACGTCACTGAAGAGAACCGTTCCGAGAAGGCCCCTGACGACCAGGAAGAGGCCTCTGAAGAAGACCAACCCGAAGTCGAAGGTGAGCCTGGCGGCGAGCAGCTCGACAGTGAGGTTGAGAGCGACGAGCCCTCGGAGAGTCTCGAAGAGACGGCGCGAGCGGCTGAGGAACCTCAGGACGAAGGTCCACCGGCCGAGGGTGAGCGCCGCACTGGTCCTCGTAAGGGGGTCCGTCTCAATAAGTTGATCTCGACTAAGATCGAGACTGAGGAGAAGTCAGGCCACGCTTACGTCCATCTTGTCGACATTTCCGAGGGCGGCGTCCGCGTCAATAGTGACAACCCGTTTCCTAAGGAGGGGGAGATTCGTCTCACCTTTTCCCTGGACGCCTTCGGCGCTGATCTCGCCTCTGAGTTCCGGGTTCAGACCTTCCGGGTTGAGGTGGTTTGGCAAAAGGAACTGGTTGGCGGAATGTACGTGACCGGTATGAAATTCGTAGAACCGACCGACGACAACAAAACAGTGGTCTCCAAGATTCTCGAGCGTTCCTCTCCCGAAGGGCGTCGCTTGCGCTTTCGACTCAACCGCGTGCTGGGTGTGGAGATCGGGAAAGAGGAAGGCAGCCAGTGGATCTATCCCCTGGCTGAGGACCTCTCGGTCGAAGGGATGCGCGTTCGCATCGACGAGGAACTCGAGGTAGGGGAGGAGTTCCCTATTCGTCTCTTTCTGGAGTTCGAGCTACCGACGGTTGAGACGCGAGCTAAAGTCATGTGGCGAGAAGAACTCGGCTCCGGACGCCATCAGGTGGGAATGAGATTTACCGAGATCGACGAGGCTAACGCCAAGATCATCCAGGACTACATCGACAAATGTCTGGCTAAAGACTCTAAGCGCAGGTTCTAGCCACGGTGCAGCGGGAGATGCTGAAGTATCTCGACCGTTACGGTCGAGAAGCGGTGTCCCGCCAGGCTATGAAAGGCTTCTTTAGCTATTATCTCGGTCCCAAAGGAGCCATCGCTTACCAGGACACTGGCGGCTATTGGTTGGCGGTCGGGTCGCCCTGGGCTGAAGAGGGCGATGTGGCCGAAGTGGCCAACAATTTCCACCGTTCGGCTCAAAGGCACGGGCGCCAGGCCGCTTTCTTCGCTGTCGAGCCCCACACTCTTCGTTTGCTCGACCATCCTCGCGTCCAGCTAGGTCTGCAGCCGGTCTTCGATCCCAAGGTATGGGCCCAAGACCACGCCAACAGCGGAGAGGTGGGCCGTCAGCGGCGAAGGGCAGAGAGGAAGGGGGTGACGGTCCGCAGGGTGAGCCTCCAGGAGCTGTTTAGTGAGCCGCTTTACAGTCAGGTCGAGAGGCTGTGTCAACTCTGGGTAGAGAACCGTCCCATGGCCGAAATGGGTTATCTTGTCACGCTCGACTTTCTCAAGAAGCCTGGCGATAGGACTTTCTTTTTGGCCGAGACACAGGGCTCGGTCGGGGGGCTCCTGGCCTGTATCCCGGCCCGCGACGGCTGGTTTCTCGAAAACCTGGTGGTCGACCGCAGTGCCCCCAACGGCACTTGCGAGCTGCTAGTGGCCGAGGCGATCACCTGGATGTCTCAAGAGGGAGCCCGTTTTGCCACCCTGGGGATGCTGCCTCTGGCCCATCTTGACCCGGACAACGCCGCCTGGAACCATCGTCACGCTCATTTTCTCGATTCTCTCTTTCGGTTCAGCTACAGCCACCTCAACTGGCTCTACAATTTTCGGGGTCTCTACTCATTCAAAGCCAAGTTTCAGCCCCAGGACTGGGAGCCCGTCTACTTGGTAGCTCCCAACGGAGTTGGACTGGGGACCCTCTACCACGTCCTGAAGGCTTTTTCGGGCGGCTCGCTCATCGTCTTCGGTTTGGCTACCGTAGCCCGCTGGTGGCGAGCTTTAAGTGAAAGGTTCCCTCGTCAGGTCTGGGCCGGCGTGGCGTATTTTTTTTCGTTGGCTCTCTTTCCCTGGATTCTCATTCTGCTCAACTGTGACTCATCAAAATGGTTCGGGGTAGAATGGCTTGCCATCGCCTGGGCCGGCTTTGATCTGGCTGTAGCCATAGCCTTTTTTATTCTGGCGGCTTGTATCTCTCGAGGCCTTACCTGGGGTCGCTATCTGGCCGATTTCCTGGTGGGGGTGGTAGGCGCCGACGTTTGGATCACCTGGTCTCAGGTTTTCCTTTTCAATCGGCACCGCTTGGAGGGTCCTCTCGATGTTCTGGTGACCTTGGCCGGCATGGCCGCACCGTTTCTGGCTTTCTTGTTCTTGTTGACCATGGCCAACAGTAATCTCTTCCGGTCTCTAGTCACCCGTCAAAGCCGGGAGCTTTAACGCCGGATACGGTGGATATGGGCTAGCAGTTGGTGGACCTCAGGTCCGTAGGCTGGGGGCATGGTCAAGAGACTCCGCACTTTTGCTTCGATGGCGTCGAGTCGCTCCTCGTCGTACTCCTGGCCCTCGAATTCCAACAGCTCTTTGTAGGGTTCGTAGATTTTGCTCTTCATTCGCCAGTTGTAGATGGCGGGAAGAATTTTGGCCAGGGGAAGCACCACCGTCACCAGTGGCAGCAAGAGAATCAAGATTCTCTCCAGGACGGCAGCCGTTTTGTAGGGGAGACGACCGTGGAAGAACGACGGGCCGTTTTCGTGGAAGAACTCTGCCTCGTGGGTCAGGGGAAAGGACACGTAGTCTGGGGACGGGAAAGCACCCCTCTGATTGAGAGGGCCGGCCGGAGAATGAAGGGTCCGCGCCGCGGCCAGCACCACTCCAGCTAGAGCCGGGTGAAACTTCTCTCCCACCACCAGCGTGGCCGCTGGTGCCAACATTTCGGTTTGCTGGTGGGGCAGATTTTTGGCCAGGTCGATCGACCCTTCTGGGAGGCTAAGTTGGGAAAGGAAGGGATAGTGCTTGGTGAAGCCGGCCGCTCGCCGGAAGCTGATCAGTTCCACCCCCTCGGTCTCCAGCAAGGTTCGAACGTCCGGATTGTTTGGGGAGGCGATGAGAAAGACGACGTCGACGCTTCCGTTTTGAAAAGCTTCGATTCCCCCTACCTGAACGAGCTGGTTTCTGGCCATGGCTCCGGTTCCCCTGAGCAGCTTCTCAGCCAAGAAATAGCCGCCGCTTTGGGGCTCGCCGACGGCGATCTGAAGGTCTTCCAAGACCAGCAGGTCATCGACTTCCGATTCTTTGGTGAAGACCCACAGCGGTTCGAAGTAGAGACTGGCCAGGCTTTGGAGCGAGCTATCCTCCACGGGGGTGACGCCGCTTTTCACAAAAGCTGCCTCGGCTTCGCCGGCGAGGAGGAGGTCCAGGCTTTCTGGGCTGCCGGTCGACTCCACCAGTTCGATTTCAAGACCCTGTTGGGCCAACACCTCTTGGTAGCGCTGACCCAGCCAATGATAGCTACCACCTTCCGGGCCCACGGCCAGACGAAGACGGTCGGGAGGAGCCGGTTCGACCCAGCGCGAGGCCAGTGAAAAGGCGAGTACGGCTACCAGGATGCCAGGTAGGTAGACCTTAAGGAACTCGATTCTTCGCTGCATGGAGTCTCTTTCAGCGAGAACGAGCTGGCCCCTGGAAGAACTTATGTTCGAATTTCGGGAGGGATCGAGGCCAGCTCGTTGAAAAAGCTTCACCATTGAGGAACTTTCAAGGAGGAACAGCGATGCCCTTACGACGCTCGAGCGCTCTGGCTCTTTTCTTGGCTCTCGTCATCGGATTGACTCTCACTCAGACTCGATCCGCCGACTCGCAGATTCTCCTGGTTAGCGGCGAGTATCGAGTTGTGGAACTCGACAAAGCCAACCAGAGGGTGGGAGTCGCCCTGCCCGAAGCCCAGCCAGATATTCGCCAAAACTGGATCTATCTCCAGGCGAACACCGAGATCATCCATCATCAGCAGACCGATGACGGTTGGCATAAAGATGAGCGAATGACTTACGACGGCTTTTTCAACGCCGCCAAGCCAGGACGCCTGATGAGGGTCCAGGGCGGCAGGCGTTGGGACGGCGGCATCACGGCCAAAAGGATTAAGATGTAGTCACTCCCTGTGAAATGAGCCATCGGGAGGCCTTCGGGCCTCCCTTTTTTTAGTAGTCCTCCAGCGGCAGCTCGTGGTCGAGCACCAAGAGGGTCTCTTCGGTCTCCTCCAGGATGCCCGCCTCCCCTGGCTTGAGCCCGATAGGTAAAGACGAGGCCTGGGCCAGGAGACGCGAATGGTTGGCCAGCCGTTCTCGTTGGCCTGAACATACACATCGTGGAATGTGGCGCCTTCGACTCCTTCGAGTCGCTTCTTATCGAGCTCGATCTGAAGAGCTCTCCCGAAGTCGTGGTCTTGATGGGCGCGCTCTCGGGCAACCTCCAGGGCGGCCAGGGCGGTCTCTCGCGGCATCGGAGTCGTGGTTTCGGCTTTGAAGATCTGCTCCCGGTGGTTGTCGATGGCGCGGCACAGCTCTTCTTGCCGACTCTGGATCGATTCTAAGCTCAAGCTGATCACGCCCGCCACGAGGTAACCTGCCATAAAACCTATCATCGATCCCATGGTCAATCCGAAGGTCGCTCCCAGCCATACCGACTCCGCCTCGGTCAAGACTGTAGCCAGACCTACGCCCAGGACCGGCATCGTACCCGCATTGGCCAGGCTCAGCTGGGGAGTGGGCTCCCAGCTTTGG
>CAYRFU010000366.1:0-6722 GCA_964423525.1 uncultured Burkholderiales bacterium
CCGGTGGCCGCCTCGGACCAGGACGGGATGGGGCCCACCCTGACCGTTCTGGAAGAACCCACCAATCTTCAGGAAGCCCTGGCTCAAGCTGAGACCGCTGCGCCTTCATCGCCCACGATCCCGGCCACCCGGTTTGAGCGCCCTCGCAGCAATCCGCTTCAGAAGCTCAAGCGCCTCTCTGGCCAAATCTGGAACGCTTTCAAAAGCTTAATCGGCAAAGGAGATGCCGCCTACCCTCTGAGGGTAGAGCAGCAACAAGTCCTGGGCCTCGAAAGCAAGTATGCCGCCACCGACCCCAACACGGGCGAATTTCTTATCCCCGACTTGAGTATCAAGACCCGAGAATATCGGGAGCTTCTCAAGAATGGGGAAGCGACTCTGGATGACATCCGAGCCGACGCCTACGCTGTGGCTCGAGAGGCCAGTGCGAGGACCTTGGGAATGCGCCATTACCCCTGCCAAGTGCTGGGGGGTTTGGCTATGGATCAGGGCAAGGTCGCCGAAATGAAGACTGGCGAAGGCAAGACTCTGACCGCAGTTTTGCCTCTCTATCTAAACGCCCTCGCCTGCGACGAGAAAGGTCAGGGCAAAGGAGCTCACCTGATCACCGTCAACGAGACTCTAGCCGAACGCGACGCCGAGTGGATGCGGCCGGTCTTCGAGTCTCTTGGCCTCTCTCTGGGAGTGGTCAAGGAGAGCGATACCCGCGAGCAAAAGCGGGCTGCCTATAAGTGTGACGTCACCTACGCCACCAACACGGCGGTGGGTTTTGACTTTCTGCGTGACCGCTCCGCTCGACATCCTGACGAGCGGGTGCAGCGACCCTTTCATTACGGCCTTTTTGATGAGATCGACCAGGTCCTGATCGACGAAGCCCGCACTCCGCTCATCTTGAGCGGCCTGCCCCAGGACCAAAAAAACGACGAGGCCGGGAGCCAGGCCCTCGTCAGCCAGTTGCGAACAGACGGTTCAGACTTCACCATCGACGCCGACCGCACCACCGTCAGTCTGACCGAGGAAGGCCAAAACTTCCTCGAGGCGGCTTTGGCCAATCAGATGGCTGCTCGCGAGCGCTTGACCGCCACCACTCGCTCTGACAGCCTGGGAAGAATGCTCGAGCAAGTCGAGCAAACCCTGATTCAACGCCAAAAAGAACGAGAACTGCTCGACAGCTACCGACCGGAACCGTCCTGGGTTGACGGCTTTCAACACCAAGTAGCTGGCGGCGCTTTTGATTTTCTCGACCAGGACACGCGACAACGGCTAAGCCAAGAAGGGCCTCGTCCCGCTGACCTTCGCAGGCTTTCCAAAACGGTTGATGAGGCTCTCAAGGTTCACCGGACCGTCTCTCGCCAACTCCGCGCCGACTTCAAACCGGCTGGGCGGGCGACAGCTCAGGCCATCGAGAGCAGCGAGAAAGCAAGCCGCTACCTGGCCTTGCTAACACGGGCTCGCACTAGCCTCGACCAGGGTCGGTCAGAAGAACTCGAGAGGGCTCGGGCCGAAGCCCCGGGCTACGATCTCGACGCTCCCGAGAACCAGGCCGTAAGCACCCTGATCGGAAACGCTCTAGACGCGAATTTCTTGTATTACCGTGATATCCACTACCTGCGGGTCGGCCGCGAAGTCCGCCTGATCGATGAAAACAAAGGACGCACGGCCGAAGGGCGACGATTCTCCTACGGTCTTCATCAGGCTCTCGAGGCCAAAGAAGGAGTGCCGATCCATCCTCCCTCTCAGACCATCGCTTCGGTCACCTACGGCACTCTGGTCAAAGAATATCAGGGTTCACCCGAGCTCCGCCGCAACGGTGAAGCGACCCGCGGTCTGGCCGGAATGAGCGGCACCGTGCTCAGCGCCGCTGAAGAGATGGCTATGAACTATGGCCTCGAGGTGGTTCCTGTCGAGACCAACAAACCGGTCATTCGGGAGGACCGAAACACTCTCTATTTTCCCGACCGTGAGAGCAAGTTGGAAGCGCTTTGCGATGAAGCAGAAAGGCTCTGGAGAGACGGAAAACCCGTCCCGGTTGGGACCGTTTCGGTGGAGATGAATCGCCATCTCGTCTCCCGCCTGAGACAACGTGGAATCCCGGTCCAAGAGCTGAGTGCCGAAAGCGTGCGCGGCGATGGCCGTGATGAAGTGGCGGCCATGGCCGAAGAGAACCGCTTGATCGCCCAGGCCGGGCGCTCAGGTATGGTGACGGTGGCCACTCCGATGGCGGGCCGGGGCATCAATATCAAGCCTGAGTGGATCGCTTCGGCCAGGTTGGCTGAAGATCTTCAGCAGGAGACCAATCCTGTCGGTCGCCTGGCCAACCATCTCAGGAAACTCAGCCAGGGGGGCGAGGGAGCCACGGTAGAATTCGACTCGTCGGAGACCGCCTCAGCCATCCGCGATTACTTTGAAAGCCGTCAGCTAGAAGCCAGGATGGAGGGCACAAAGGTGGTGATCGGTGATGGCCACCACCAGCTCGACTTAG
This sequence comes from uncultured Burkholderiales bacterium, assembly GCA_964423525.1. Classification (GTDB taxonomy): domain Bacteria; phylum Vulcanimicrobiota; class Xenobia; order Xenobiales; family JADMJV01; genus CAYRFU01. Next base: position 2,483 of record CAYRFU010000366.1, read on the forward strand.
CCGACTTCCCGCCCCAGCCGGTGGTGGTCGACGTCGCCAGCCAAGAGGAAGCGGATAGACTCCAGGAGTGGCTCGACCCGACCCTCGTCTATCAAGTGGTGGAAGGTCAGGCCGAGGCTCCTCCAGCCGGTTCGATTCAGATCCGTATCTTGCCAAGCAACGCCTCTCGCAAAGACCCCGCCACTTACCAAGAGCCCACCCCCAGAGCTCCCGTTCCCCAGGGGGTCACTCACTTTATGGCCGAAAGCTACTTCACTGGCGGACTCCATGTTCTTTGCAGTGAGCCTTACGAATCGATTCGAGTTGACGGCCAGGTGGTCGGTCGAGCGGGCCGTCAGGGCCAACCCGGGAGTTCTCTGTTCTTCGCCTGCCCCGAGGACCAACTTTTCATCGAGCATGGCGACGAAGGTCTCGCCGACGCTATCAAAGAGTTGGCGGCTTCTTTAGGAGTCGACCCGCGTCAGGGCATAGCTCACCCTAGCCTGGACAAACTGGTGGCCACAGCCCAAAGAGTGGCCGAGGCCTCTGGGCGCGATGCTCGTAAGCGGATGATAGAACTCGACCAGACTAATGAGCTGCATCGAGATAGCTACTATGAACTACGAGACCTGGTGGTGGAAGGAGCCGATCTTAAACCGGCTCTGGCCAGCTGGACCACTCACCACTACCTGCAGGAACTTCATCAGGCTCTGCCCTCTAGCTTTCTAGGTTGGACTCCGGAACAGGTTGAGTCGGCTCAAGCCCAGGTGGCCGAGAAACTGGGCTTCGACTTCCCTTTACGGCTCAACCTCGACGGTCGCACGGGCAAAGCTGCTCTCGATGCCAACGTTAGCCAGAAGCTGGAGCGCCTCTTCGCCGAAGCGCCCGAAGCTAGTGAGCGAGACCGGCACCAATTCTTAGATCACGCCGACCAAGCCTGGTCGAATCACCTGGTGAGTCTCGACATTCTAGCGACCGACGTGAACTGGTCCACTCTAGCAGGCGAAAAACCTGAATTAGCCTACAAATTTCGAGCCTTCGACCAGTTCAAGAAGTTTCTCCACGGGCTGGAGCGGCAAGCCATCTCAAAAGTGGCCGCTCCCCTCCTGAAAGAAGCGGCCCACCAGCCGACTTACTTCGGGGACCGCTGGGGTCTTTTTCCTCGCTATAAAGAGACGGTCCCCGTCGCCACCCACAGCTTTGAGAACGGTCGCTACCAGACCAGTTGGCAGTGGCAGCCAAAGCCTTTCACCGCCAGTCTCACCGAAACCGACCCGGAGAGGTCGAAGTCGATGGTAGCTCGCCACGTTCACCAGGACGGCCGTTTAAAGACCCAGTGGGAGCAAGTCGAAACCCGGGGCGTCCCCCCGGAGCCGGCCGACTACACCCAGGCTCTGACCGAGCGAGCCGTCGACCGCGAGCTGCTCCCTGTGGAAGCCACTCTGTGGTCGAAAGACCAGCAGCAGGCCGCCCTCCCAGGTCTATCTCTGCCGAATCTCTTCCTCAGCTACAGCCCGTCGCAGTTCGATGAGTCCGGTAAGCCGGTCTCTCCTCTAGGGGGCACCACCGAAGGTCGCGGCGACTTCGCCCGCTTTGGGGCCAACTTTAAAGCTGCTCCCGTCTTGTTGCGGCGCAACCTCGAGAGCGGACGGCTCCAGCTTTTGACCCGCAAAGGGAGTCTTCCCCAGGGCGAGGTGGAGTTCGATCAGGCTTACCCGAACTGGCTGGCAGAAGCTCTTACTCTACCCGGCGAAGCGATTCATCTGGCCGAGAATCGCCATCGGCTCAATCAAGAGATTCAGGAAGGTTACCCTCTCTACGAGGGTCCGCTTGACCAGCCCGACAACACCAAGAACGCTTGGTGGGAGCTGAAATCGCACTACGCCGAATTGCCAGCCGAGGTGGAGCCGGCCCCCGAGTCAGACCTGAATTGGGTCGACCTAACCCGAGAGCAGACTCGGCTCTTGGGAGACGGCGAGCGGGAACTCGTCCATCGAGCCGTTCAGGTTTACGAAGCCGACTCCGGCTACCGGGTAGCCGAAGACGGCATCGTCGGTCGCTAGTGGCCAGTCAAAGGCAGTGGGACCAATCGCCTGCGAGTGAAACGAAATTGCAGAAGAACGGGCGCGAGACTTGGCCCGAGAGACGGGAGAGTCTTAGCGAACAAGGGCCTGGACCAGCGCTTCCGTCTCCTCTGAGGGTGGCACCCCTAGCTCATCGTCGAGAGCCTCGACGCATTGCTTGTAGACCCGGGCGGCGAGGGTAGCGCGTTCTGTCTCGAGATAAGAACGAATGAGAATGCGATAAGCCTCTTCCCAGCACCGATCGCGACTGACCATCACGTGGGCCAGGTCGACCGCCTTCTCGTAATCTTTCTCCTCGAGGTAGCCTTCAGCCACCCGCTCCGCCGTTTCCAGATAGAGCTGGCGCAGTCTCTCTCGGACTGGGGCCGCCCAATCTTCATAAGCATAATCCTCAAGAAAATCGCCTTGGTAGAGCGAGATGGCTCGTCGCCAATAGGGCATGGGAGCAGAACTCTGTTGGGCTAGCTCCAACAAGCGCTCAAACTCTTTGACGTCGTAGTGCACATCGCTATCGGTCACGAAGGTGTAGACTTCTTCGCGGCGTTCGATGAATCGGGCTACCGTGTTCTTGGGACGATCAGGATCAAGAGCCTGACTCAAGGCGTGAAGAGCCACTCGAAAATCGCGAGCAGCGGCCTTGGGATCAGCGTCGGGCCACAGCAGCTCCATGAGCTGATCGCGCCGCCAGGGCTGATCGGGCTGAATCAGAAAGAGGGCCAAGAGTTCACGGGCCTTGCGGCGTTTAAAGTCTCGCCCTTCTAACTCCTCGCCGTCGCGGAAGGTTCTCAAAGGCCCGAAGGCCACCAACCGCAGCTTCGGCTCACCCGGGCCGAGAGTCTCTCGGGGGCCGAACAGGGTGGGACGCTCCAGCAAGAACGAATAGCCCCGCTCATGAAGGTGACGCCGGGTCTCCTCGAGGTCTTCCTTGGCAGCCGAGGTTCTCCATAGGCTAGCCACAGCCGTGCCGAAAGCATCCCGGCATTTCTCCATAGCTCGTTGAGCCTGTTGAAGGCGATCGAGATCCCGAGTGGCAATCCCGCCTACCAACAAGAGCCAGGCCGACAGCCATTCATCTCCTGCTTCTTGAGTAAGCACCAGGCCCTCCTCGGCCAACTCGAGAGCCTCCTGGCTGCGGTCGAGGTTGGTGAGATAGAGCGACTTACCCATCAGGGCCTCAGCTCGGGTTCGGGGAACCCCTGCTTTGGAGGCCAGGGTCAAAGCCTGTTGATAGCAGTCGAGAACCTCTTTCTCTTCTCGCTCTGGCTGAAGCTGAAGGGCATGACCCAAGCGCATGAGAGCAACGGCCTGGGTCAAGAGAGACTCCTTTTTGCTGGCTTCCTCGAGGCCCTCACGGGCCAACTGCTCAGCCGTGGTAGCCTCGCCTTCGAGAGCGGCTAGATAGGCGAGCACTAGACGGGCCTCTCGGTGGGCCGTGCCGATTCTCCCGGCAGAAGCGTTGAGGGATTCGGTGATAGCGGCACGGGCTTGCCGGAGTTTACCCGTGCGCAACAGAAGCCGAGCCTCCATTCTGCGGCCTCCGGGCCGACCCCCCAGGCTGTCGGCCCAGCGACTGTAGCGCCTGGCGGCGCTGGCCCGGCCCTGATTGATAGAGTTCTCAGCCATCAGGCGCAAAACCCGTGCCCTTTGCTCTACGGCACTCTCCGGCAAAACCCGATAGGCCTGGCGCAGGTAGTCGGCCGCCTGACTCGGCCGCACGGTGTCAATATAGATCTTGGCGATACCCGTCAAGGCCTCGGCCTCGGCCATCAGATCACCGTTACGACGGGCCGTCTCGACCGAGCGGCGATAGTAGGCCAGGGCCTGGGAATAAGAGTGATTCTGGCGATGGGCATCGGCCAGATAGAGTTGAAGCTGGTCATCGGTCTCGGTCTTGGCCAGCGGCTCAGCTAACTCCACCAACACGGAATGGCGACCCTCCGAGAGAAGCTGAGGGGCCTGCTCTCGAAGTAACCGGGCCGCCTCTTGCGGCTGATTCGATTCGGCCAGGTAAGGCACCGCCTCGAGAGCCCTCCCCTGCTCCATCAGCCAGCGGGAAGCGGCCAAAAAGGCTTGCCTCATCAGCTCGGGATGGCGACAAAGCCGGCCGCTTAAAAACTCTCGAAAAAGAGGATGGATGCGGTAACGGCCCTCGCCCCAACTCTGGACGAAGACCCCTT
>CAYRFU010000367.1:0-6718 GCA_964423525.1 uncultured Burkholderiales bacterium
TCGCTCACCTGGGGTCAAGGCTTGCCCCAGGAAACGCCACTCGGTCACATTCGCCTGGTCTCGCTCGGAGTTCGGTTTGAGCGTCTTGGTGATCAGGTTGGCTGTCACGTCTATCTCGCCGATCCAGCCAGTTCCACCGTGGTTCGCCTGGAGAAGACCGGCCCCGGAATTCGTCTAGAGGATCTGGCTAGCGGTCAGCTCGTTACTCAGACGGCCGTTCGCAGAGCCGACCGCAGGCTCATCTTGAAGCGCAGCCGGGTTGGTCGGTCGAGCGTCCTGGCTCAAACCGGGCGTTGGGATGAGCTCTTCTCGCCGCCCCTTTTGGTGGAGAACTATGCCGAGTTGGAGAACCGTTTACAGCAATTGCCCCCCTGGTTTCTTCGACCACGAGTGGTGGCGGAGCAGGTTTACGTTGTGGCAGTGAGGAGCGTGGAAGAGGTTGTTTACGACCCCGGGGCCCAAAGGTTGCGAGCCGTCTTGAGAGATTCTCTGGGCCAGGAACTGGAACTGGCCGCAGACTATAAGAGTGAGTCGCCCGGCGCTCTATCGTCTTTGGCCGCGAGTCTTCGTTCTCAACCCCGCTTTGTGAGCGGCGACTTACGGCTCGAGCAGGGCCGGCTGGTGCTGGAGCCCTTGGCGGTCGCCCTGAGCGACCGAGTGGTAGCCATCGAACTGGAACCCGACCGGGGGCTTGACTGTCCTCGCGTTTCTTTGGAGCAGGCCGAGTCTGAGCAGACGACCCTTCTGTTGGCCTGCCGCGAGCTTCTCGACCAGGTCGCCCACCAGGGTTTGAGGTTTCTCACTCGTGTTTGGTGCGAGCAGGCCTTAGAGCGGTCGCGACAACTCAGGCAACTTGGCCTGGTTCACCTGGGTAGCCAGTTGGAGCGGCTCGCCGACTCTGTCTGTGGTGACCGAAGCCAGGCTGCTCGTATCTGGTTTGACTGTTCGCTCCGACTGGAACTAACCCTCGAGTTGGCCCGCAGTCGGTGTTTTCAGCAAGTCTAGTCAAGCGCCCTCAATCGAGTTCTGGTAACCTCGGTTTATGCAAAACGATTACCGACGACGAATCCTGACCGTACAGCTTCATATCCAGGACCATCTGGATGGAGAGCTGACGGTCGAGGAGTTGGCTCGGGTGGCTGCCCTCTCGCCTTTCCATTTTCATCGGATTTTCCGAGCGATGGTAGGGGAGACTGTGGCCGAGTATGTGCGCCGTCTACGTCTGGAGTCTGCCGCCTTCCGATTGCGAACCGATGGTGAAGACATTGTCGACATCGCTCTAGGAGCTGGTTACTCCAGTCATGAGGCGTTCACTCGGGCCTTTAGGAAAAGGTTTGGGATAGCCCCGACCCGTTTTCGCTCCGACCAGCCGATCGTCGAGAAAGAGGATAGTTTGACAACGCATACCTTAAACGAAGTGAGAATCGAAGAACGGGCTCCGATGAAGGTCGCTTTCTTGCGTCATCTCGGTCCCTACGAAGAGTGCGGGCCGGTCTTTGAGAAATTGGTTGGCTGGGCCGGTCGGAGCGGGCGGCTCCAGGGTAACCCAGTGATGCTAGGCATTAGCCATGATGACCCTGACGTGGTGGAAGCGGACAAAATCCGTTTCGACTGCTGTCTGGTCGTGGAAGATGACTTTCAGTCCGAAGGGGAGATCGAATCGCAGACCTTGGAGGGTGGGAGCTACGCTGTGCTTTGTCATCGTGGCCCTTATAAAGAGCTGCACGAGACATACCGTTGGCTTTTTGGAGTTTGGTTGCCCACCAGTGGACGTCGCGTCCGCCACGCCCCGCCCTTTGAGGTCTATCGGAAGAACCCCGAAACGACCCCGCCAGAGGAACTGGAGACAGACATCTATATTCCTTTAGAGGAGTAAACTTCAAAAACGGCCTTAGCCGGTGGGAAATCCTCGCGACTTCAGGAGCGGCTCGATTTTGGGGTCGCGGCCGCGGAAATTGCGATAAGCTTGGGCCGGCTCAAGGGTGTTTCCGACAGCAAGAATATGCTCTTTAAGGCTCTTGGCGACCTCCTGGTCGAAGGGGCCTTTTCCTTCTTTGAAAGCCTCCCAGGCGTCTTGGTCGAGAACTTCCGACCAGAGGTAGCTGTAGTAGCCAGCTGAGTAGCCGTCTCCCGAAAAGACATGGCCAAAATGAGGGATGCGGTGACGCATCACGATCTCAGGCGGCAGGCCCAACTCTTCGAGGGTCTCTTTTTCGAAACTCTTCATATCGAGCTTTTTGTCGCCGGCCAGGTGGAGCTTCATGTCGACGATGGCCGAGGCGAGATACTCGACGGTGGCAAAGCCCTGGTTGAAAGTGGCGGCCTTTTCGATTTTTTCGACCAGCTCGGTTGGCATCGCTTCACCACTCTGGTAGTGAAGGGCGAAGCGGTTCAACAGTTCGGGGGTCGACAACCAATGCTCGTTCACCTGGGAAGGAAACTCGACATAGTCACGAGCCACGTTGGTTCCGGCCAGGCTGGGATAGCGAACATCTGAAAGCAACCCATGAAGAGCGTGGCCGAATTCGTGGAACATGGTCTCAGCATCGTCCCACGAGATCAGCACAGGCTCGCCGGGTTTGCCCTGTATGTAGTTGGAGTTGTTGCTGACAATGGGGGTGATGGTGCCTCGAAACTTTTCCTGAGTGCGGTACTCGTTCATCCAGGCTCCGGAACTCTTAGCGTCGCGGGCATAGGGGTCCCAATACCAGTAGCCGACGTGTTGGCCGCTCCCGTTGGTCACTTCATAGGTGCGAACGTCGGGGTGGTAAACGGGTAGCCCGTCGACCGGTCGAAAGCGTAGCCCGAAGAGCTGTTCAGCCGCCCAGAACTGGCCATCCTTAAGCTTCTCCATCTGGAGATACGGTTTGATAGCGGCTTCATCCAGGTCATACTTTTGCTTTCGCACCTTCTCAGCGTAGTGACGATAGTCCCAGGGCTCGATGGTGATGTCCCCAGCCAGGGCTTGCATATCGGCAACCTCTTCTCGCACCCGAGCGACAGCCGGCTTCCAAACTTTGAGCATCAATTCCATCGCCTTGTCGGGGGTCTTCGCCATCGTGTTTTCCAGCCGCCAATGGGCGTGAGTCTCGTAACCCAGGAGTTTCGCTCTCTGAGCCCGGAGAACCAAGACCTCAGAAGCGATCTCGTTGTTGTCGTTCTCGTCGCCGTTGTCACCACGCCCCACCCACATCCGCCAACCTGTCTCTCGCAGAGGGCGAACCTCAGAGTAGACCAGGAACGGTTCCATCGAGGAGCGGGTGTTGCGGATGACCCATTTGCCCTGATGGGTCTTGTCGTTGGCGGCTGCGGCGGCGGCGTCGATCAGGCTCTGAGGCAACCCGGTCAACTGGTCTTCGGAATCGATCAAGAGATAGTGGCTCTCTTCGTCGGCCAGTTGATTTTGACTGAACTGGGTGAACAACTCGGCCAGTCTCTGGTTGATTTTAGAAAGTTCAGCCTTTTGGGCCTCATCGAGCTGGGCTCCCGAGCGGACGAAATCGGTGTAGAACAGCCAGGTCAGGCGCTTCTGCTCAGGGGTCAGGTTGTCCCGATTCTGACAGACTGTCTCCAACCTTCGAAAGAGGTCGCGGTTCTGAATGATCTCATCTTTAAAAGCGGCAAACTTGGGCGACCACTCTCGGTCGATGGCCCGCACTTCTTCATCGTTTAAGGTCGAGGTGAAAATCCCGAACATGGTGTAGGCTTTGGTGAGTTCTCGTCCGCTGTCTTCAAAGGCGGCTACCGTGTTCTCGAAAGTCGGTGGCTCTGGGGCCTTCGCGATCGCCTCAAGCTCTTGTCGGTAGCTTTTCATGGCCCGTTCGAAGGCGGGGGGAAAGTCGGCCGGCTTGATCTTGTCGAGGGGAGGGACTCCTCCGTTTGGACCGTTCCACTGCTGCAACATTGCCATCTCCTTTCCCAGGGCTGGGAGCCCTACCAGGCTAGTTAGAGCGAGGGCTCCAGACACAGTCAAGAAGGTTCTGCGATTCATAGCGGCCCTCATTCTTGGCACCGAACCTCACACCTTCTGTCGCCTTTCTTTGACGTTTCTGTGACGATGGGCTGCTAGCCTCAGGCTATGATTAGAAGGGTTCTCAGAAGCCTCGGTTGGGGGCCAAAGCCTGGAGTAAAGCCGAAGGGCGTCGAGCAAAAGCCGAGGCCGGTCACCGACCAGGCCTATCTGGGTTCCGGTTCGCCGGAGCCCGCTCTCATTAAGCCTGAACCCCGAGCAAAAGCTGCCTCGGAGCCGCTCGAAGAGAGAACCACGGTCGAGGCGTCTCCGCCATCGTCTCCATCCCCTAGAGACCCCATCGCGTATCGCCAGGACCTGGTCAAGCAGATGGGCCGGGAGTTGGCCGAATACGCCTTCGAGGGAGACCTACTCAAGGTGGCCGTTGAGCAGCCTTTGGAGCCAGGAGAGCGCTTGTCGATCCGTGGAACAGACCCCGTGACAGTCGTCTTCTCGGCCGAGGCCAGCCAGGCAACGGTCCGAAGTGAATTCGAGGCCCGCGGCCAAGACCTGGGTGAAGCTGTGGCAGCACTCCAGGAGTCGACCGCCAAGCCGGCTACTCTCAACGGGGCCGAGGTCAGTGTGGGCTCCCTCCAGGGTGAGTCCGTCAGCGGTATCGACGAGCTACCCGAGTGGGCTCGTGACTGTCTTAAAAGCATCTCCTTTTTGGGGGGGTCGGTCACCGCCTGCTCGACCGAGTCGATTTCGATCAACGGTCAGACCGTAACCATTCGCAAAGGCACCGATGAGCTGAAGGTCGTCGGTCCTGACCGCACGATAAGTTTCAACGGGGAACCGGTGGCCGACAAGCAGTCAGGTGCCCGCCAAAGGACGATTATCACCCTTCCCATCGGTTCTCGAGAGGAGTTGGAGTTTGACAAAGAGTCGGGCTCGATCGAGTTGAAGGGAGACGGCCAGGTTAAGGTCAAAGCAGCTACCGGGGACGGCGCTGTCACCTTGAGTGAGGTCGACCAGGCCGAAGTCGCCGCACCCCGGAGCAGCGTCAAGGTTCGCCATGCCAACGAAGCTGAGGTTAAAGCTCGTAGCGCAACCTTTTTTGCTATCAAAGGTCAAGCTAGGGCGACCGGTTGCGGCGATGTCACCGGCTTAAGGACGGGCTCTTTGACCGCCGACCGCGTCGACGGTGACCTGATGCTTCTCGAAGTTGGAAGCGTCACCATCGGAGAGGGCGTAGCCGGCAGCATTGAGGCCGAGGAAGTCCAAACCCTGGTTAATCCGGGCGGGGCCAAAGGCCGGGTCACTCTCACTAACGGAGGTTCGGCCCAGCTGGGCTCGGTCGGGTCTCTCAAAGCTGAGGGGCCTTACCAAGACCTTCAGGCCGATACGGTCGGAGGCGAGCTGAACCTCAAGAGAGTCAGCCGTGCTACCGTCGCCCAGGTCGATGGAGGTTTGGAGGCCGACATGGTCGAGTCTCTCACGGTAAAGGGTGCCGTCAATTTGAGTGCCACTTTAAAGGATGGCACTACAGCCAGTCTCGGCTCGGTGAACGGCTCGCTCAACATTGACGGCCAGGCGGCTCAAGTGGGGCGAGTTGACGGCTACGCTGAACTAAAAAGTAGCCCTTCAGTGTCCTTGGGCGAGGTGACCCGCTCCCTGACAGCTCATGGTGTCGACGACCTGGTGGTGGAGAAGGTTGGCGAATACTGTGACGTTAATGGAACCACGGCTCGCCTCGGTTCGGTCGGGGAGAGTCTCAAAGCCAACCTGTCCCAGAAACTCGAAGTCGGGGACGTGGGCGACTACGCTCAAGTTGAAGGTGGTGAGGTCGAACTCGGGGATGTCGGCGGTTTTCTCTGTGCCAAGGTCGCCTCTCTGGTGGCCCAGAAGGTCGATGGTTATGCTGAGCTTAAGGTCACCGATGCCCGGTTGGGCGACGTCCGTGATTGGCTAGAAGCCGAGGTCGGGGGCAGATTGAAGGCTGGGAAGATAGGCCGCTATGTGGACGTTCGTGGCGGAGAGCTTGACCTTGGCACAATCGATGGCTGGGCCAACTTGCGTGGATGCAGCGGTAGGATTGGTGACGTCGAGAGTTACCTCGAAACGAAATACTGTCCTAACCTGACCCACGGCGAAGTGGACGGCTCCGTCACGCATCGTTAGACTCGAAGGGCTTGTGACGCGAGTCATTGGCTAGCATTGCTTGCAGTTGGAGCGGTCCCTCACCGGGGGCTCCGGTCTGCAGAACATCAGAAAGCGAATCACCCGGATAGGTGGTCCGCTGATTGGCTGAAATTGGTGGTGCTAGCTACTGATCTTGCCGTTCTCGATTTGGAAAAGGGGACCATTTTCGGCCATCTGAATCACGGTTAATCCGCCCTCCGAGCCGACCGCCACCATTTCTTGTGGGGCGCCGAAAGCGTGAGGCTCGACCTCCACAAAACGTCGAGTTGGTCATCACTTATCGGAGACGAGCGGGACTCGTACAGGTTAGCAAGAGACCCTTAAAAATCTCTCCAAGCCCCTCAGAGAACGGCAGACCTTGAGACGTCCGCCTTTTCAGCGATCGGCGAACCGAGGCCGGAACCTCGAAGTAGCGGTAGCGACGAAAAGTCTTGAACTTCCTGGCCCCTGTGTCAACGAGACTTTCAACGCCGACACTATTCTGTGGCGGGCCGCATCGAAATCTCGGCTCCACGGAACATGTCAAGATAAATGAGACACTTTCGGTGCTCAATTTAGTGAGCAATT
>CAYRFU010000368.1:0-6698 GCA_964423525.1 uncultured Burkholderiales bacterium
ACCGGGGTTTGGCTGGCCAGTGCTTCCAGGCTGCGATGGAGTTGGAGGCCCGCCTCGAACATTGTGGCCAGCTGACGTAAGAAGACGGCCCGCCCGGCCAGGGGCCAGGCGACCCTCTTGGCGGGCAGGGCCGGGGAGGGAGGCGAGGCGACCGGTTTGGTCGGGGGTTTGGGTTGGAGGCGAACGGGTGGCAGTTCCGCCACCCGCAACTCCATCAGCATCAAGCCGCGGGAGCGAACACAAGCCACCGCCCCAGCTTTGTCGTCAGCTTCGACCTGGCCCTTGCGAATACCACCGTTCTTCTCGGCGGCGACATAGTTAAAGAGAGGCACGGAGACGTTCCAGAGCCTGTTGGGCCGAGTCGGGTCGCAGTTGGGGCCGAACGGCTAGCAAGTCGCTGATCAGGTCGTCTAAGTTCTCGGGTACTTGGGCCTCCAGCTCCCGAGCTGTCTTGGAAAGACCCTTGGCTTTGGCTATCAGGCAGGCCACCGGGTCGGGAGCCGACCAGGGAACTTTGCCGGTGATGAGCTCGAAAAGAATGACGCCCACGGCATAAAGGTCGCAACGGTGATCGACCGTTTTCGATTCCATCTGTTCGGGGGCGGCGTAGGTTGGCGTGCCCAGCATCTCACCGGTGACCGTCAAAGCCCCGAGAGAGTCGGCCTTGGCGATCCCAAAGTCCACAATCCGGGTCGTCTTCCCATCATAGAAAATGTTGCCCGGCTTGAGGTCTCGATGCACCACGCCCTGGCTGTGGGCGTAGTCGAGGGCTTCCAGAATTTGGCTTCCGATAGTGGCCGCCTCCCTCACCGAAAACTTTCCCTGCTGCTGGAGTAGCTCGTCGAGAGTCGGGCCTTGCAGGCGTTCCATCACCAGGTAGGAAGGGAGTTCCGGATCCTGGGGCTCGCAGAAATCGTGAAGGCGGACGATACCAGGGTGAGCGCAACGGTGAAGCAAGCGCCACTCTCGGCGCGAGCGCTCACCGACCTGATCTGGGACTTTGAGGGCGTAGAGGTCTCCGTGGCCGTCCTCGACTTCGTAGACCGTGGCCATACCGCCTCGGCCTAGCTTTCGTAGGACACGATAGGGTCCGAATCGGGTGGGGTCACCCCGTCGAGACTCGGCCAGCTGAGCCCGTCTCTCCAGTTCGGTCGCCATCCCGTGCAGGCGACGGTGACGCCCCATCAGCCAGGCCACCAGCCAGGCCGCCGGAAGAAGACCCAGCAAACCGATTCTGAGCCAGTCGGGATGACGCTCCGTACGCACGGTCAAGGTGGCCGGGCCGTTGCGCCTCTGCTGCTCGCCTCGAACCAGAACGAAAGGGCCGGAACGGCCCCGAATTTGGATGTCAACGTATTCCCCGGCTTGGGCCTGGTAGGTGAATGGCGTATGGGGAGCCGCCATTCGAAAGGATTTTCGACTGTCACTGGGTCGGATCCAAACCGAACCTGCAGCATCGGCGTTGATGGTGATCGGATAGGTTCTGGCCTGGGTTGGCCCCATCAGGAGCAGGCAAAGACTCAGACAGACAGTCACCCCGGTTCCAATTCCATCCACTGCTCATTCATTCGACTCCCAGTGGGATCGGGCCTAGGGAAGGAAAATTCAAGTTTATCGTCCCGCCGCGGATGGGGTCCTCAGGTCAGCAGGCCCAGATCGAGACCGGTAGGGACTTGCCCGGCAGCTGGACTTCTCCCAATTGGCGTCCTCCGAATAGTTCACTACAGCGATAGGTCTCGTCGTCGCACAGCACGGCCGAATCGTGGTCTTTGGTCAGCTTCTCCAGTCGAGCGGCCGTGTTGACGACGTCACCGATCACGGTGTATTCCCGCCTCCGGGCGCTACCCAGGTCGCCCACGATGGCCTCGCCGGTGGCTAGTCCCACTCCGATTCGCGTACCACGCTGTTGAGCCGTGGCCACCATACGACGAGCGCAGTTGATGGCCCGAGACTCCTGATGGTCGAGATCGAGAGGAGCTCCGAAGACGGCTAACAGACCGTCTCCCAGGTAGGAGAGAACCGTTCCCTCGTGGGCGAAGATGAGTTCCGTCATCGCTTCGAAATGAGCGTTAAGATAGGCTAATAACTGTTCTGGTGAGGTGGCTTCGGTAAGGCTAGAAAAGCCGCGAAGGTCGCAAAACATCACCGTGACGCGACGACAGCTGGCCGACAGTTCCGCCGCTGGGCGGGCCAGGAGAGTGTCGACTACCCGAGGACTGACGTAACGGCTAAAGAGGTCTCGCAAGCGGTTGCGTTCGGCCCCCAGCTGAGCTCGCTCGAGTAGGGCTGCGGCTTGACCGGCAAAACTCTCGAGAAAAGCCAGGTCCTCCTCTTTGAAAGCCCCCAGGCGCAGGCGATTATCGACATAGAGAACTCCGATGGTTCGGCCCTCGCTGACTAAGGGGGAGCACATCACAGCTCTCAGCCCGTACTCTTGGATGCTGGCGGCCGAACCGAATCGCTCGTCCGTTTGGGCGTTGGAGGTGAGAAAGGCACGACCGCTACCGAAGACCTCGTAGACGATGCTGCGACTGACTTGAAAGTCTTCCTGGTAGAGGTTCTCTTTGGTAAAGTTACGGGCGCTCTGGAATTCGAGGGCACCGCTTTCGGGGTCCACTAGCATGATGAAGCCGCGCTCGGCCCCCAGGAGTTCGAGCAGATGATCTACCAGGATCTCCAGCACCGTCTCCAGGTCAGGGACCGAGCGTGTGACTCGGATCACACGAGCCAGGGTGGCCAACCGATCGGCCGGATGGGCAACCCGCTCGGGAACGTGCATCAGCTCTTGCTGCGGGAGCCGCGCTTGCGCTTGCGCCGTCCTCCTTTGGAACTGCCAGCGGCGGCTCCAACCGGTTCACGCTCGTCGTCTTCCTCATCGACCTCCACGGCGGGAGCCTCGTCAGCCATCGGCGACTCTTTGACGGGAGCTTCACCGGCCATCTGGTCGATAACCACGAGGGCGGGGGAGGCCACGCAGATCGAGGAGTAGGCCCCGGAAGCGATACCGACCAGAAGGGCGAAGGCAAAGTTCTGGAGGGTAGAACCACCGAAGTAGTAAATGGCCAGCAAAGTCACGACGGTGGTGAGAGTGGTGTTGATAGAGCGCGTCATGGTCTGGTTGACGGACTCGTTCACCATCTGGGCGAAGGGGGCGTTGCGACGGAGTTGGATATTCTCACGGATGCGGTCAAAGATCACCACCGAGTCCATCACCGAGTATCCGACAATCGTTAGCAGGGCAGCCACAAACGGTGAGTCGACCTCTCGGCCAGCCAAACTGTAAAAGCCGACCATAATGAGCACGTCGTGAACGAGAGCGAGGTCAGCTGCCACCCCGTAGCGCATCTGGTTGCCAAACCGCAAGAAGATGTAGAGCAGTTGCAAGCCAAGGGCCAGAACCACAGCCAGCACGGCGTTGCGGGCCAGTTCGCCAGAAATGGTGGGCCCGATGCTGGCGATACGAAGTTCTTTCAAGTCTCCCAAACTTTGGGAGAGGTGAGTCAGGAGTTCTCCGGCTTTGGCAGTAGGAAGGGGTGAGCCGTCTTCCTGGGTGACCCGCACAATCAGCTTTTGATATTGGGTCGGCTGGCCTTCTTCGGCCTCCAGGTCTTCGACCATCCCGGCCCCTACCTGAACGGTGCGGTCGCCGATACCCTCGAATCCTTCCAGGCCGGAGCGGACCTGGTCGGGGGTCACCATCTTATAAGAACCGGCCTCGATAATGGTTCCACCGGTGAAGTCCAAGCCCCAGTTGATTCCGTTGAGACCCAGGGAGCCTACTGCGATAAGTAAACACAGTCCGCTGATGGTGAAATAGACTTTGCGGGCGCCGATAATGTCATATTGGCGCTTCTTGAAGGTCTGGCCCCAGCCGATTAGGCCCAGCAGGAGGACCACCCAGATTGCTAAACTTGCGTATTCCATCTTATCCCCCGTAGAGGTTCTTCTGCTGGATGCCCAGCGTAGTCATGACGAACATCAGGAAGTGTTTGGTGACATAGATTGCGGTCACCATACTCCAGGCGGTTCCCAGCATCAAGGTCAAACCGAACCCTTTGATGCTAGCTGAGCCCAACCAATACAAGATGGCCGCCCCGATGAACGTGGTGACGTGGCCATCGAGAATGGAGGAGAAGGCTTTCTCGAAGCCCAGGTCGGTGGCCAGGGAAAGCGACTTTCCTTTGCCCAGTTCTTCTCGAATCCGTTCAAAGATGAGCACGTTAGCGTCGACGGCCATTCCGATCGACAGGATGAAGCCGGCGATACCCGGCAGGGTCAGCACGAATTTGAGACCGGGAAGGTTCATGCTGGCCAGCACCAGCAGGGAGTAGACGATCAGGGCGCCACCGGCCACCAGGCCCAACATCCGATAGTAGAACAGCATATAAACCAACACCAGCATCAGACCGCAAGCGCCCGCAATCAGGCTGCTCTGCAGCGACTCGGCCCCCAGCGTGGGGCTCACCGTGTAGCTCTCGAGAATCTTGACGTCGACTGGCAGGGCCCCGGCTGACAGGAAGTTGGCCAGTTCCAGAGCTGAGTCTTTGGTGAAGTTTCCGTGGATGTAGCCCTGGCCGCCGGTAATCGGTTCGTTAACGGTAGGAGCCGAGATCATCTCGCCGTCGAAGAAGATGCCGAGAGGCTTATTTTGAAGTTCGCGAGTTAACTGGCCGAACTTCTTGGTGCCGTCGCTGGTCATCTCAAAGTGGATCTGCCAGGTCTGGCCTCCACCCATCGTGTCCAGGCTGGGCCAAGCTTTCTTGACCGCGCTCCCATCTAGTCGGGTTTTCCACTCGGAGGTCTTGGTAGCGGGGTTGTATTCCTGCTCCTTAAACTCCAGCCGGCCGGCTTTCCGAACTAACTTCTCCGCCTCGGCCAGGTCGGTGACTTCGGGAATCTCGATGATGAGTCGGTCCACTCCCTCGGGAGTGATGACCACCTCACGGTTGCCGTCGGGGTCGAGGCGGCGTCGAAAGACCTGAATAGAACGCTTCTGAACCTCGGGAGTGATGGTGATCATCTCCTTGGTCTCGGCGTTCTCCGTCTCTTGAAGCTCTACGGTGATGTGGGAGCCCGAACGTAAATCGAGCCCTAGCTGGACCAGAAATTTCTGGCTATTCCAGTCGTAGATGAGATAGACGCACAGGATGCAGACGGCGATTATGCCGGTGATCGTGACGTGGTTTTGCCACTTCATAACATCTCTACCTTTCCCCGCGGGCGGGAGCGATTGGGTAGACTATACCCGACGAGCTCGGAGATATAAACGTTTTTTTGTTGAATAAAATTCACAATTGCCAACTTGCTCGACGATGGGCCGGTTGTGCTATAATAAAAGCTAGACATGGCGAGCAGATTTCCTAACTCCTATGCATAAAGACTCTGAGTCCCTTCGTCAAGACCTGGCCGCCTTCGTGCACCGGCCAGAGCACCGCGAAGCCCTCCTCGACCAGCTCACTCCGGCCCGACGCCGTCTCCTTCTGGAGGAATTGTTGGCCCATTACGAGGTGCACCTGGCCGAAGGGCATCGTGGCTCAGCCCGAGACTGTCTCGATCTTGGCGCCGAGGTGGCCGGTGACGACCCCGAGCTGTTCTATCGACTGGAGCGCAAACGAATAGCCTGGCTAGATTCCCAAGGCCTCTCCGGCAAAGCGATCGAGGCCATGCGAGCCCTGTTTAAGACTTACCAGCGCAGCAAACGCAAAGCGATGCGGGGGGCCGAGTTGGCCATGGAGCTGGGGATTCTGCTGGACCGCAGTGGTTTCAAAGAAGAGGCGCTCAAACTTTTTCGCAGTGCTATCGACCGCTACACCCGGATGGGCCATTCCTATAACAAAGCGGCGGCCTGGTTCAACGTGGCCTCAGTGCTCTATGACCTGGGTCGCATTAAGTCCTCGATCACGGCTTGCCGCCGGTCCCTTGAAGAGGGCGGCTCCGGACATCTCGATCTCGAGACCCACGTCAGTTTGCAGCTGGCCAATTCCCACGAGAGCCAGGGGAACCCTGACTCGGCCCAGGAGTTCTACCGGTGTGCTGCAGACGGCTACGGTCGACTGGCCAACCGCCGTCAGGAAAGCAACATCCTTTACCGTCTGGGTTGGATGGCTTCCCGTCAAGACAACACCGAGGAGGCCCACCTTTTTCTCGAGAGAGCGCTCGAACTGAAGCGGGAGCACGACTACGGAACGGGCCTTGCCTTCTATCACTATCACCTGGCCCAAACGTGCGCCGCGGTGGAATGCCGCAGCAAAGCCGTCAATCATCTTCGTCACGCCCTGGCGCTGGCCTCAGCGGTCGGAAATAGCAGTCTGGCCAAAAGAGCCCGTTTTGGGCTCTATCGGCTAGCCCAAGAAGACCAGCGACCCCTCACTGACTACCTCAAGGCCACCGCTCCCAAAGGGGGGCGAGAGGCGCTGGCTCGCAGCAAAGGAGGGCTCTACTCTGACCAGGCTCGAGATGGATACCGGACCACGGTCTGGCGCGAAACGCCCGAGGCTCCCATTAAAGATAGAACGTTCCTGGCCCGCCTGCTGGAAGACCTCTCAAAGGTTTGGCTCAGCAACGGGATTCAAGGCCACGAGAAGCTCCGCCGCCAGGGCCGAGCCGTCAAAGCGTGGCAAGCCCGGGTGAAAGGCGGTCAACGCAACTAGAGGGCCTGTTGACATTCGACTGGCCGAGGAAGAAGGGTTATAACACGG
>CAYRFU010000369.1:0-6630 GCA_964423525.1 uncultured Burkholderiales bacterium
CTCCGTGTTATAACCCTTCTTCCTCGGCCAGTCGAATGTCAACAGGCCCTCTAGAGTTGACAAGAGCCGCACCCGGAGGCCGAACGAGCTTTAGCCTCGGTCAACGCATCCATTTGAATGAGGAACCGCGAATCGAAGGAAGCGATGAAGTGTGTGGCCATCCGAACGGGTCAACTGGCTAACGATTAGAAAGCAACCTCTCACGGTTTTAGAGAGCTTAAGGACCGGACCCTTAGAAAAAGGGGAGCCGGTAAGACCGACTCCCCTAGGTAATCACAGGACGTTTAGGGGCTGTCTTGAGTCAGCAGGAGCTGGAGGTTGACCCCCACTCGGCCGATAACAAAGGCGGAGTAGGTCCGGCCTGCGACCAGATTCTGGTTGGCGGCCTGAAGGACCGGGTTATTGTTGGCCGTCACCGTGATAGTGGCGTTGGCATTGGGGTTGACGTTGACGTAAGGGCCAGCGTTGGGGAAGGTCGCCCCCGCCACCAGGTTGGTTGCGTCAGCCGTAACGTTCACGGCAGGGGCATTGGGTGAGGCGTGGACAGCTCTCACTTCAGCCACCCCGTTGGTTCCCTGACGGTCGTCAGTGTAGAGTGTCAAAGCCAGGTTCGCATCCTGGACCGAACCGGTCGCGGCCACGGTAATAGCCGTGTTGGCGGTCAGGTTCTGAGTGGTCGTCAGCACCTGGTTCTGAGTGCCGGCAGCGAAGACCCGAACCACAACATTCGAGCGGGTCGGGGTGGTGGCGTAGTTAGCCACGGCCGGGAAAGTGACGTTCGTCCCCACGTTGATGCCATCGACGGTAATGTCGACTGCACCCGCGTCAGGTGACAGGTGAGCCACTCGGAACGTGGTCAAAGATTCGGCCAGGTTGAGGGTGGCGGAACCGTCATTGGCATCGTCCACCGCTACGATGACGTCGAGACTCTGGTCAACAAGCTGTCCGACAGCGATGGCCGAGAGGGTCTGGCCAGCCGCGACCTGGACGCCCGGGAAGTCCCGCACGATGTTTTGGGTTCCCGCTACTCGCAGCTGGAGATTGTAGGTTCCGGGCGCGACTGGAAGATAGGCGGTCGCGTTGGGAAAAGTCAAATTGCCAGCTAAAACTGTTCCGTCGGCCAGGGTGAGGTCGACCGCGCCGGCGTCAGGGCTGCCATGGATCACCCTCAGCAGAGCGTTGCCGGTGGCATTGGTGACGGTGTCTTGAAAAACCGCCGGTGCGATGTTGGCCACCAGGTTGGTCGCCGCTACCGTTTGAAAGGTATTCTGGGTCACCGTCACATTAGCGTCGATGACGGCATTGTTGCCCCCAGCCGGAAAAATCTGGACTCGACGAGTCCCGACTAAGAAGCCGACGTAGCGGGACAAAGTTCTGAAAGGCACATTGTTGGCGATCAGTTGGCCGTCAACCCGAATATCAACATTAGGTGCATCGGGCGAAAGGTGGGCAAACCGGAGAAAACCCTGGGGCGCTGCCACATTCCCCTGGAGCACGAAGTCATCGTTGTCGCTCCCGCAGCCGGACATGAAGACCCCAGCCGCCAGAAGTAAGAGTAATACTATACGTTTCATCAAAACCTCTTTTCTTCCCCCATTGGGCATCATAATGCAAAACTCTTGGAGAAGTTCCTTCCGGAAGACTTTTCTTTTTGAACGACTTTCTAGGCTGTGCTAAACTAGGGACAGCCTATGCTTGAAGCAATTCTTGGTCTTAGTCTGGCGGTGCAAGAGCCTCCGAACAGGGTGCCGCTAGAGCCCCCTGCGCAAGTTGCTCCGGCCACCCCGAAGGAGACCTTCGAGCGCGGTCCAATCTTGGAGCCCTTTCCAACCAGTGCCCTTCTTCTGGAGGCGACCTATCGCGAGCCCACAGTCTTGACCAACTCGACCACTTTCAACGGACTCGAAAGAGAGCAGCAAAAGAAGGTCACTCATCTTTACGGTTTTCTTGAAGGTCACGGGCAGGGTCGTGAAGCGCTGGTCGGGCTAATGGAAGGCGGAGGGCTGGCCGCTACGGACACTCGGGGCGTTCCTCTGCTCGAGACTCTCGATCAGATGAGTCGCCAACAGTTCGCTCAGGAGGGTCAAGAGTCGCTTGACCCCCGTCAGACGGTGTCTGAACTGGTGCAGCAGCTCGAAGATCCGGGGCTGATTCATCAATCCAATCGAGAAACCTGCGGGCCTACTACGGTGGAATACTGGTTGGCCAAACAAAAGCCAGCGGAATATGCTCGAGTGGTGGCTGGATTGACTTCTCCTGAAGGTCGAGTAGTACTCGCCGATGGTCAGGAGATAGAAAGGGACCGCTTCAATCTCGGCCCCGATGATTCCACTCGCTCGGGAGTGAGCCGGCTTTTTCAGTCATCGGCGATGGAGCATATCAACCAGGGCTTTGACTATCGAAACGACCTCGACCACCATGTTTACGTTGTCGACCGGGGAGATCCCACCACCCAGGATGACGATCTTGCCCTTCCCGACGGTCGTGGCCTTCTATTGGATGAGGGCGCCCGATTGCTAGGCTCGTTTCTTGGAGAAGAGGTCCAGTTCGCCCGGGGACCGGCTTCTAACAACGGAGCGGGTCGCGCCTTCGACCCCGGCACTGTCGGGAAGGATGGCTCGACTTCGTGGCGCCAAGACTTGTCCGACGCGACTTCTGATTCCCGGGCATCTCTGGCTTTCCTAGACTGGGATATCGAAGGCAGTTCCCATATCGTGGCCGTGACCGGGCTCGACCAGGACTTTGTCTATCTCCGCGATCCAGAAGGAGACTATGACGTGCCTAATCCGGACGGATCACGGCCAGGCCCTATTCATTTCAACGATCCCGATGGTGACAAAGGCTCGTTCAAGATGCCCATAGCAGAATTTGAAAGTCGGCTTCGAAGCTACTCCTACCAGAACCCTCGTTAGTGGCGAAAGGCCGTAGTGCCAGTTCAGGGGGCCCAGTCGCCCCAGAGAACATCGCCTCCACCCGGAGTAAGGACACGATGATTCTGAAGGGGCGCCCCTGCACCAGGGTCATCAGCGAACTCGAGAAAAAGAGTCCCATCGGCTCGGCGCACCGTCGTCACCACTTGGCTTCCGTCAGGAGAGTAGCGCGGATAACGTCTCCAGACGCCGTCGAAGGTTTTCTGGACAACCGTGTCGGTGGTAAGGTCGATCGTGTAGAGCCCTCCCACACCCCCGACCCGCGATGTGAAAATAATCGTCTGGCTATCCGGGCTCCAGCTGGGGTCTGTCTCGAAACCCGGAGTGGGCAGAAGCCTCTCACCGCTGCCGTCGGCATTGCAAACGAACAGGTCGGTGCCCCAGGTGTAGGTCAGCTGACTACCGTCAGGCGACCAACTACGGTAGGCGCCCCTCGGCATCGGTCGAAGAACGTTGCCCTGCAGATCGATAGCGACGCCTCCCATCCCAGCTTGGTAGACGATCTCGGTGCCCTCCGGATTGACTGCGAAATGATATCCTTCGACCGGGGAAACCTCACGTAGCATACTCCCGTCCAGGTTCATAAGATGAAGCCTCGAACCCGTCGGCCAAAAACACGATGGAGCTACCGTCGCGAGTCAGGGCCGGGGCAGAACATTCCAGCGCAGGCGGCGTCAAAGCCCTTTCGCCGCTGCCGTCTGGGTAGATCGTATGAATAACATGGGTCCCGCTTGAGCGGTCAGCGTAGACGATCTTTCCCCTCGCGGTCAGCTCGATATCCAATTGAGCCAGGGCCGAGCCGGGGGCCACACCGCCTCGAGGATCCCAAACTCGCAGTTCTCCTGTAAAGCGTTCCCCCGCAACGCCATCAAGTGGTGGAGCCCAGGTCCAGTTGGAAGTCCAACGTCTCTCGGAACCGTCCCATAGCATCTGAACTCCACCAGAAGCCACCGAGAACCGGCCTGGATCTCCTCCAGAGTCACGTCTCATCGTCCATTCGCAAGCGAGAGGCTCGCCGTCCGGATCGTCGCAGTGGGTCCTTATAAGAAGATGAGATTCTCGGTCGACGAGGGCGTCCAGCCCGACCGTGAAGGCGGCGTTCGGCTCGGGCAAAAATTCGACCTCGACCACGGTCGGGTCCTGGTTGGCCCCCAGGGCCGTCACCGGGGGCGGGAGCGCGAGAACTCCAGGGCGAGAAGCCTCTCCAATAAGCGTAGGAATGCCGCCACGGACCCCGCTGACGATACTGACAGAACCGTTAGGACTAAGACTCACGGTGTATGGTTTGGTGGCCCGGCGCAGCTGAAAATAGCCTGGCCCTGGGGTGGCCGTTACCGGCCCTGGAGGAGGCCCCGCCGCCTGGAACTCGAGGCCGTCAGACACTAACAGGTGATACTGTCCTTCTAGCTGAGGAAGGTCGTTGGTGATAAGACTCCCCGATGGGGTGAACACGAACATCGCATCCCGAGGAGGGGAAGGGAGCCAATCACTCACCGTCGTCGGTCCTGTCTCTCGCAGGTTGAAGCTGGAACCGGGTTGGCGCAGGCTGGCCGGGTCGGTCGGCCAGTGGCCTACGAAAATTGCGGCACTGTAGCTTTGCGAGAACGTTCTGACTCGGGTCACTCTCGGGTTCTCGTGTCCTTCCAAGAGGTAATAGGAAGCGGTCACCGGCACCGTCCCGTTCTGGCTAGGAAAGCACACCGCAACAAAGGTATTCTCTGCTCTGGCTTGCTGCCTGGCCGCTTGAAAAACCAGCGACAGCTCAGTCGCCAGAGCTTTGCTGTTAGCTCGACTCCGAGTCCCCGTCGCGTTCATCACCGCCAAGCCAACAAGGAGACCGAGCAGGGCCAAGGTTAAGATCGTCTCGAGGAGGGTGTAGGCTTGCTTCATTCTTCGCTCCAGTGAATAATCTCAAAGAGGTTGTCGTTGCTCAGACTAGGATTGGCCCTGTCACGGTCAGCCAGGTCAAGATAACACCTTAGCTTCCACGAGGCCAGGGGCAACGTTCGCTCGCCCACTATTCCGACCGACTCGATCCCAACCACTTGGAACGGCTCCACCCGGTGGGTCGAATCGATGGTCACCAGGTAGAATCCCACCACCTCTCCTGAGTCGGGACTGATGACGTCCTCGGTGTAGCTGAATAGTTCCTGGTCGTTCGAGTTTCGGGGTGGAAAGTCGAGGTCGTAGGCAAGTTTGGCCGTCGCATCCGCCAGGCCCGCTCGGGCCAGAGCTTCAGCCTGGTGGGCACGCGCAGAAAGGAGGGCTCCTTTGTAGAGAGACGGACGACTTCCAGCCACCGCAAGAGCCAGCACAACGACCAGCGTGCCGAGCAAGAGTGAGATAACTAGGACAGAGCCTTGGCGAGTCAAGGTTGCACCTCCGGGGGAGGGTCAACGTCAAACACCCGACTCACGGTTACCAGCCCCTGGCGGTCAGGGTAGGACAGGGTCACGGAAAGGTTCCCGTCGGGCCGAAAAGCAAGACCCAGGCCGGTCAACCCGTCTCCCAAGACCTTCTCTTGCTGAGTTCCATCGGCTCGGGGGTCCCGCAAGACCAAGCTTTCACCGGAAAGTGATACCTCTTGCCGAACCAGCATTGCGTTGGGGTGGGCACTCCAGTTGCTTGGGAGCGGATTGGGCAAAGGCCGGGGAAGAAAGCTTGCGTCGGGGTCTAGCCTGTCTATCACCAACTCGGGTTCCACCGCCGTCGAACCGGGCACCGGTCGCACAAAACGCACGGCCTCGCGGGCACTTCGACCCAGGCTTTCCAGAGCGCTTCGAGCCGTAACAAGCCGACGGTCCTGACTCTCCAGAAACAGCGTAACCCGACTAGAGCGGGCCATAATTTGTCCCACCAATCCAACCACCACGACCACCAGAGCCAGGCTGACGATGGCCTCGATTAAGGTCAGGCCTCTCAAGGTCCTAACTCCAAAGGGTAACGAGCCACATACTCCCGCCCTCGATAGACGCCCGACAGACCACTTCACAGTTTGTTCCAGGGTCGGAATAAATGCGACCGACCGGGGTTTCGATGGCGTGGGCAAAGCGAGCACCGCGGCCGTTGGGGGCCTCGGAGACCACCGTCCCGTTGCCGTCCTGGGCTGCTGAGTAAAAACGGAATCGGAGGTCTTCGATTTCGTTGCCGCTCATGTCGAACGCGGTTGCACTAAAGCCGACTTCCGGATTGCGGTTGAGAGGGCCGCCGGGTGGAGCATCTGGGTTCAGCACAATGTTGGCCAGAGTTGGGACATCGGGTTCTACCAAAGTGTGGTAGTCCAACCCCGCTCCTCCCGGCCACTCAGCCCGGACCCGAATCTGAACAAGGGCCTGTGGCTCAGCACCCTCGGTTCGACGGCCTCGCGACTGGCCACAGAGGAGGAGGGGCTGCCAACTTGCGTAGCCACCACGCGGGTGCTCAAAGTCACGGCTTCAGTGGTTTGAGTGCTGCCGTCCTGGGCCAACAAAGCAGCTCGGTCGAGCTTTCTGAGTTCTGTAAGGCGGTCGTTTGCCAGGCGGTCAGCGGCTTCCAGAAGCGAGCTCCTTCCGGTGTCTCTGGAGGCCTTGGCCACCAGTGCCGTGAGAGAAAGTCCGAAAGCCGTGAGGAGGAAAAGCGCGATGATCGTCTCACTCAGACTAACCCATTGTACTGCCCCGCTGAATAATGACACCCTGAAGGGCTGAAATTTCCCCACACT
>CAYRFU010000370.1:0-6608 GCA_964423525.1 uncultured Burkholderiales bacterium
AAGGCTTGGAGGCCTTGGCTTTCGGACCCGGCCCGTTCTTCCTAGTCGGCTCTCAATCTTCAGGCCTGGATTTCTACGATCGCTTCGATGGCGCTAAAGCCTACACCCTCGAAGGAGAGAGAAGTTCCCCGGCGATGGCTCTGGCCACGGCTCCGAAGCTTTTGGCGGCCGGTTGGAAGGACGGTCAAGTCCTGGTTTGGGGAGTGGGTGGCCACTGGTGAGGCGCTTGTCTTGGCTTTTGATCGTTCTTCTCCTGGCGGGTTGTGCGACCCGCCGGGACGTCGTTCAGCTTAAGGGTGGACCCTCAGTGGGTCTGTCGGTGCCTCAAGAGTGGCACTACTATCCAGGCCATAAAGCCTGGGGCCTTCAGAAGCGAACTTCTGGTTCTTTGAATTGGCATTTCCGCGTGGTGGGGGTCCGTAACGACTTGCAAACTCAAGCCGAGGAGTTACTCCAGTCGATGACCTCTGACCCCTCTGCTTTCAAGCAGTCCTATCCACTGCAACGAAGTTTGGACGATTTGATCGAGGCGCTCGAGCAGCAAAGGGGAGCCTCTCAGCGGGCGAGCCTGGCACGACTACAGGCGATCGTCGACGAGCTCAAGCTGCTCCGACAAAGGATCGTGAAGGGGCCTCCTCCCTCCGAGCAAGAGTTACAAGACGCGCTCAAACGTTGGCAAATCGAGATGGAAGAGATGGGAAGCGATGAGACGTCCCGTCTGGCTCTGACCCTTTCAGCTGTCAATAGCTTTCTCCGGCTTGACCCCGACCGGTTAGAACCCCAGCCCATTACGGTGGCTGGCTATCCCGGTCAACTGGTGACGGTGACCGACAATCAACCCGTGATGAAGTATGCCCTGGTGCCTTGGACCGAGCAGCAGGTCGTGGTTTTTGAGTTTTTCGACAACCAAAGAGCCGGCACGTTTGAACAGGTCGAACCGATTCTCGACTCTGTGCAACTCGGGCTCGAGCGCGAAGAGGCCAAAGGCTGGCAGTCGGTTTTCGATTATGACAAAGACTCGTTGCTCGCCTTTTTGCTGGGCAGCCTGGTCCTGCTGGTGACCGTCCTGCCGGCGGTGGTCTCTTCCCAGAGCGCCTTCCGCCTGGCCCAGCAAGAAGGCGAGTTCGGGCAGGAATCGACCGAGCTTATCGTCCGAAGCGTCAGTCGAACGTTCGCCGTGGTCGCCTCTTTCGTGCTGGTCGTAATGATGGCCCTGGTGCTCCTTGACGCAGCTACAGGGAAGGGCTCTCTCTGGATGATCCTGCTGGTCATCCCAGGAGCCTTCTTGGCTGGGCTCGCCTGGCTGGTCGGCCTACTGGCGGGCCACGCGGCGGCCTATGCAGGTCGTCGCGCCTTTCGATACGGGCGGTTACCCTACACTTTGGCGGTCGTGATGGGCTTGATCGGGGGGACTTTAGCGGCGGTGGTGGCGGGCTTCATCCTGGCCGAAGTTGGGTAAGAGCCTCCAGCGTCAGCTTGAGCTCCTCCAGCAGAGACTCGACCGTCTAAAAATTCGGCCCGGCGACGATCCATCTCTTCGGCTTCTCGGCGAAGTCTTACCGACTCCTGTCGCACCTGACTTCTCTCGACGGCGTAGACAAGGGAGCGAAGCAGTCCCCGTCCATCCATCTGGTCCTTGATAATGTAGTCCTCGGCGCCTTGCCTGAGAGTCTCGCGGGCCAGCCGGGCGTCAGCCAGGCCGGTCAGCACCACCACCGGTAGGCCGGGCTGAGCGTGCTGGACTCGTTCCAGGGCTTCCAGTCCCTGAGTATCGGGGGGGCTCAGATCAAGTAACATCAGGTCGAAGTGCCTCTCGTTGAGCAACTGAAAAGCTTCGCTCAACCGAACAGCTCGGGTGAGACGGACCCGGGTATCTCCTCGAGCTGCCAGCTTGTAGGCCAGGAGCTCAGCGTCACTGGCACTGTCTTCGACCAGGAGCGCCTGGAGAGTGGGAGGGGACATCGATGAACTTATCATATTAGGTGTTACAGAATGTCGCTGTGAACGAGATCACCGGCCAGGCCCCTAAGGAGGAGGGATACTGAGACTTCCAGAATCTTCATTTCGAGCCGCGGGAACTGTCTCACCCTCGCGGCCATTGACTATCTCTTAGGGGTTCGAATGAAAAAGAAGCTTGGCGTGGTTGGGGTTGGCACCGCCGGTCTGATCAGCCTGATGCATTTTACCACTTGGCTTGACAAAAGCTGGGAGGTCTATTCTATCCACAATCCGAACAAAAAGATTCTCGGCATCGGCGAGAGCACGAACGGCGGTTTCGTTGCCGTACTTGAGAAAGGGATCGGATTTTCTCTGTCCCGCCAGGAAGATATCCAAGCACTCGAAGCTACCCTCAAGTTCGGTAGTCTTTTCAAAGGATGGCGAGATGAGGACTTCATCAATCCTTTGCTGGATGGCAACGTCGCTATTCATTTCAACAATTTTCGCTTTCAGGCGCTAGTCCACAAGCGCCTCAGCGAGTTGTGGCCGGACCAGTTCAAAGCGATCGAAGGCGATGTGGAAGAGTTCGCCAGCACCCACGATAAAGCTCTCCTGACCATCGACGGAAAGGAGCACGAGTTCGACTGGGTGGTGGACTGCACCGGTTTCCCCAAAGATTATGCTGAATACACTTTGAGCGACTGCTCCCCGGTGACGCGTTGCCTCGTGCACAATGTGAAAGACTTCGTCGAGGAGCCTTTCACCGATCACGTGGCCACCGACCACGGCTGGATGTTCGGCATCCCGCTGACCACGCGCAAGAGCTACGGCTACCTTTTCAACGAGAAGATCACGGACAAAGAGGTGGCCATCAAAGACTTTATGAACGTGATCGGAGAGCCCGAGGACGGCTGGGAAGGGATCGAGTTCAAGTTCCGCTCCTACTACGTCAATCGGATGATCAACGGCCGCATCATGAGAAACGGCAACCGGGCCCTTTTCTTCGAGCCGATTGTGGCCAATTCCATCTTTCTCTACATTTACGCGGCTCGCCTCTTCTACGACCACATCACCGGTGTCACGTCTCGCGACGACTGTAACGACGCCTTTCTGCGCTCCGTGCGCGAGATGGAAGACACCATCAGCTATTACTACAGCAGCGGTGCTGACCGCGACACCAAGTTCTGGAACGATGCCAAAGACCGATGCGCCAAACGGCTCACGCGACGACCAGAATTCAAAGAGGCGATGAATCATTATCGGGATTTGAAAGAGAAAGGTATCCTCTACCACGCTGGCAGCTACGCTTTCGCACCCCAAACCTGGGAACTGATCGACAAATATTTCGAAAGCAAACTCGTCACGGTCTAGGCATCGCGCACTCTGAATTAAGGATAGTTTCAGACGGCCTTGGTAGCCTTCCGCCGAGGAAGGAACAGCCCTATGCCGATCAAGAAAGCTTTTCACCCCCCCTGCTCAAGCCACCTCCGCCGCAGTGCCCCTCCGGTCGACGAGGGCTCGCACCAAGCCGTCCGTGACGAGGTCGTCAGTCTTCGCAAAGAAGGCGAAGCCGGTCAACTGACCTACTCCGCCGATTGGGCCCCACAGGCCTCCGACGACCGACCTAAGCTAAACGGTTTTCAGAAGGGGGCCGTGGTAGTCGGACTCGGTCTAACGGGCCTGACTGTTATCGGAGCGGTGTCCGGAGGAGGGAAAGCTCCAGAGCCACCCCGCACCCGGGTGAGTCGTCCCGTGCAGACCCAGGAGGTCGAGGCACCCGTTTCGCTAGTCGAGACGGCTGAGCCCAGTGACGCGAGAGAGGTGTTGGTGGATCTTTCCCACCGCGCTCACGCCCAGGCCTTTTTGCCTGGGACCTCGAAGGTCTACGAAGAGGCCTACATCCAGACCTTAGTCGAGCGAGACTTGGCCCGCTCGGAACTGGCAGAGGACTCGCCCAAATTCACGGCTTTGGGAGTCGACGACAACCAGGCCACGAAGATCTACTTGGATGCCAATTTGGAAGAAGTCGGCTGGGGGAAAGGGACCTCGAATTACGGCGACTTTTTCACTCGGCCCACTCGCATGAACGGAAACGGTTCTGGGATTCGAGACCGGATCATTCAGTATCATCTCTCTTGCGTTTACCGATTGGAAGAGGACACGGTCTTTCACGGGGTCGAGTTACCGGCCGGTCTTTATCGCGTAGTAACCATGGAACCGGCGTCTCAAGTCGCAACACCCCATATGCAACACGGGGTCTGTCCAGGTCATCGCCTCAAGCCTAGCGGCTCGCGCATTCCCGGAGACTACGTCCCGACTCAGACTTTGGAGAACGGCGAGGCAGCTTACCTGAACCGGATGGACATCCTCCAGATTCAGACGTTGTCAGAGAAAGACCAGGTCCGACTCGGACTCGAATGAGGCGAGTTCTGACCTTCTTGATGGTCTGGTTGGCTCTGCCCTCCTGGGGCCAGGACCTGGAGTTGACCCGCGCTCAAGCTTCCCGCTTGGCCCGGCTTCCTCTGGCAAGCCTGCAAAGGGAGTTTCCCAACAAGCTTGAGCATGTCATGAATGATGCAGGCGAGGTTCAAAGCCCTCGTCAACTCCATCCAGCCTTCTACGGCTCCTACGATTGGCACTCTTGTGTTCACGGCCACTGGATGTTAGTTCGAATCCTCAAAGCTTATCCCGAGCTACCAGAGGCCGAGCGGATTCGGGAGGTGCTCGACCAGAATCTCAGCGCGGAGAATCTGGTTGCCGAGGCGACCTACCTCGACCAGCCGAACCGTAGATCGTTCGAACGGCCCTACGGGTGGGGGTGGTTACTCAAGCTGGCTGAAGAATTGCATACCTTCGACGACCCCCAGGGCCAGCGTTGGAGCCTCAATCTAGAACCTCTCACCCAAAGGGTGGTGGCTCGTTATCTCGACTTCTTTCCTCGCCAGACCTATCCGATCCGGAGCGGTGTTCATTCCAACTCGGCTTTGGGCCTGACCTTCGCGCTGGACTACAGCCGAGCTGTCGGCGATCAGAAGCTCGAGGCCCTGGTTTTGGAGAGAAGCCGAGCATACTATCTCCAGGATCGGGATTATCCGGCCCGCTGGGAACCGGGTGGAGACCATTTTCTATCGCCAGCGTTGACCGAGGCTGACCTCATGAGACGAGTTTTGGACGAGTTGGAGTTCAGGCAGTGGTTTCATCAGTTCTTGCCTGAACTCCCCGAATCTCTCCTTCGCCCGGCCCAGGTTAGCGATCGAACCGACCCCAAAATTGTTCACCTCGACGGGCTCAACCTGAGCCGCGCCTGGGCTATGCGAGGGGTGGCTCAAGCTCTGGCTCCGGGCGACCCGGCTCGGGGGCGCCTTCGCCAGTCTGCCCAACTCCACGGCCAGGCAGCACTCGCTCACGTGACCAGCGGGGATTACGCTGGCGAGCACTGGTTGGCCAGCTTCGCCGTCTATCTCCTGAGCCAGTAGTCTCGGAAAAGAAAGAAGACCTGCGGAAGATTCCGCAGGCCGAGTGGACCAGAACCCACGCCAATAAACTCTGGTCCGTTCGAGAGAGAATGAGGCCGGAGGAAGATGATGATGCAGGAGGCTCCGAACCTCATCGAGCTGTTCTCTTGGGCTATATTAGGCTTCAGGAGTTGCCATCGAGTCGCAAACAAGCTCCAGGTTATGACAAAAATATTGCAAGAATGTTAACGACTTTCTTGGATTTTGAGGCTTTTCGTCCAAAAACCGTTATGGGACTCCCAAAAATCTTCAACCTGCTTGCAAACTCATCGTTTCGCGTGCACTCAAGGCGGAGTATCGGACCTGAAACCCGCTGAGATAGTGCTCGAGCCTCAAAGCTTTTGTTAGCCGCCCGGCTACCTGGGTTTGCTGCTCTGAGAGCCCCTCGTGGCCACGGACCAGACCGACGCGCAGGTCACCTTCTCCAGAACCGCGATCATCGGGCAGGACGACCTCGGAGTCTACCTGACGGAAGAGGCGCCCGTCCCTGTCGATCAGAAAATGGACAGGAAGGTCGTCGTGGCCATTGAGAGCGACCACTTCGACCTGGCTGATGGGGCGCTCAGGAGCGCCTCCGATGGACTGGACCCAGCCTCTTAATTGGTCGTTGTGAGCCGCTCGGATTCGTCGGTCTTGCTCTCCCTGGGCTACGCCGCTCTCGATCAAAGAGGGTTCTGCCGCAGCTCCCAATCCTCTCGCCAGAGGGCGGGCGAGTTCGCTGGCCAGGAGGCCGACCACGGGAACCTCTTCTAAGACTCCCAAAGCGGCTTCGGTAGGGCGACCTTCGGCTAGCTTGATGGCGCTGTATCCTCCTGGGACCAAATTTTCCACCGTTGATTGGCCAGCCACAGCCGCAACCTCTTGGGCCGAATCTCCCCTGGAGGCTGACTGGTAGGTCGCGCCACCGGCCAGCAGAGCCCCTCCAAGCAAGCCCAGGCGACCGAGGACGCGTCCGCCCAGAGAAGGTCCTTCACCTCTTAACTCGCGGCGGTGGGGAGGGGCCTCGACCACCTCCAGCTGATCATCGTGCAGCGTAGGGCGGGATTCGACCTGGGCAGGCAGGCGGTTTCTCATCAAGTTCTCGACCTGGCGGCTCGTCAGGTGTGGATGCCGCCCGTGGGCTTGGGCCATGGCGGCCGCCGTCCGGGGGGCACT
>CAYRFU010000371.1:0-5260 GCA_964423525.1 uncultured Burkholderiales bacterium
GCGCGACTCCTGCCGACGGCCGAGCCGCCATCAGCACCGATCCGCCCTACTTCGACAACGTCCCATATGCGGACCTCTCCGATCTCTTCTACGTTTGGCTAAGGCGTTCTCTTCAGCCGATCCTTCCGGCGCTGTTCTCCACCATGCTTGTTCCGAAGATAGGGGAGTTAGTAGCGGACCCGAATCGCCAAGAAAGTCGTGAGGCCGCTGAGCAGTACTTCCTCGATGGTATGCGAGAGGTTGTGGGAAAATTACGCGGACACAGCCATCCGGAGGTTCCGGTGACAATTTTCTACGCCTTCAAGCAGAGTGAATCCAAAGACGGGGGGGTCGCCTCCACTGGGTGGGACACGTTCCTTTCCGCCTTGGCCGATAGCGGCTTCGCCATCGTGGGCACCTGGCCAGTCAGAACCGAGCAATCCGGTGGGTTGCGAAACGTGGGCAGAAACTCCCTTGCCACCTCGGTCGTTCTCGTCTGCCGCAAACGTCCGGACTCAGCCCTCACCGTCACCCGCCGGGACTTCCTCAAAGCCCTCCGCGCCGAACTGCCCGATGCTCTCGTCCATCTCCAGCGTGGCAACATCGCGCCGGTGGACTTGGCCCAATCGGCCATCGGCCCGGGAATGGCCATCTTCACCCGTTACGGCAAGGTGCTCAACTCCGACGGCAGCCAAATGTCCGTTCGGGACGCACTGGTCGCGATTAACCAAACCCTCGACGAAACCCTCACCGAGCAAGAGGGGGACTTCGACGCCGACACTCGCTGGGCCCTCGCCTGGTTTGAGCAGTTCGGCTTCGCAGAAGGCGCCTACGGAGTAGCCGAGACCCTCTCCAAGGCCAAGAACACCAGTGTCCGAGGGGCGGAAGAAGCCGGCATCCTCCTCTCCAAAGCCGGCAAGGTCCGCCTCCTCTCCCCCGAGGACCTCGACCCCGACTGGGACCCCGAAACCGAAAAGCGCCTCACCGTCTGGGAAACCGTCCATCACCTCATCCGCGTCCTCAACATCGGCGGCGAATCCGCTGCCGCCACCCTGGTCAGCAAACTCGGCAGCAAAGCCGAGGTCGCCCGCGAACTCTGCTACCGCCTCTACCAAATGTGCGAACGCAAAAAACGCGCCGCCGACGCCCTCGCCTACAACGCCCTAGTCCAAAGCTTCCCCGAAATCACCCGCCTCGCCCAAGAAATGAAAACCGCCACCCCCGCCGGCGCCGGCGCCAGTCAAGGAGAGCTGTTTTAGTTAGGATTGCGGCTGTTCGCAGGAGACGAGGAATAATGAAGCTATCCGAAAGCCCTAGAGACAAGAAACTACATGACCCCACGGTCGTCACGTCCGAAAAGAAGCTATCGTGACTGTTCGAAACTGGGGGAACATTCGTAGCGGTCCGACCTTCGAGGCATTGATGCATTCACTCGTTTTCTCTGAAGATGCCGAGGCCAAGCTCTTTGGGCGACCCGGAAAGGACGGCGGTCAGGACGCTCGGTCTGGTGATGGAAAGACCGTTTTTCAGGCAAAGTATAATCAAGGGGCAGAATTCCACGAGGCCATAAAGTCAGCTAAGAAAGAACTCAATAAGATCATTGAGTATCGCTCACCTGGGCATGCTCGTTTTCAGCAATGGCAAGCGGTAGACCGCTGGGTGTTGGTGACCAATGCCCCGATTAATCCTACAGACCTTCAGGTTTGGATGACGGACATCGTACCCGCGTTTGCGGGAATTGGAATAAACGCTGACTTTTGGTGCCAAAGTAGGATCGATGCTCGCCTGGATCGCAACGCGGATATAAGCGAAGCTTTCTTCGGCGGGGAAAATAGAGTTCTTCTAAGTCCCGGAGAAGCTCGAGAGTGGCTGATCGAACAAGAACCGTTCTTGCAGAGCGATCAACTCACTGAGTTTGTTGGCCGAGAGCAGCAAATCGACGAAGTCGAGGATTTCACGCGTAGTGCAAATCGGTTTCTCGTTATCCACGGCGCCGGTGGAGTAGGTAAAACCCGTTTCATGCTGGAGGCTGCAACGGAAGTAGCACGGCGCCTTCCTACACAAATTTTTTGGGCTAACGTCTCTAGTATGTCACTGTCGAGTAACTGGTTTCGCGCGATAATTGCCGACCGTCCAACTTTACTCCTTATTGACGAGCCCGATCAAGAATTTCCACTAATGGCGCTTCTTGAACAGCTCTCTACACGAGCAAAAACGTGGAAGGCTATTATCACGGTCCGATCGCCCAAGGATCATATCCTAAGATTCTTCGAAAACCCACGTAATAAGAAACGAAGTCAGCTCTTACCTCTTGATGGGCTTGATGCCGGAGAGGCTGAATCTTTCGTCGATAATCTTCTAGCGCGGAGTACTCTTGCGAACAAAGACCCTGATAATCGCGAACAGGTTCAAAAAGCGTTACTCGCAAATTTCAGCCGCTTCCCGATCTGGATGACCATGGCTATGGAGCTTCTAGAGCACGGAAAAAGCCCAGCTGAGCTACCGCAAGACGCTGGAGCACTGGCGAGCATCTACCTCTCCGAGATAGTCAGAGAAGGCCTTGAACAGCCTGTAAGAGCAGTAGACCCAGTAGACCTTGCGATTAAGTGGCTTTCGCTCCTGTCCCCTCTTAATCGAGCAGATCCTGACGCTCGTGGAGTTCTTGTGCGGAGTTCGGAACTCGACGACGAGGCCGCAGCATTGGGTTTGCTGAACGAACTCATCGAACGCAGGGTGCTAGTTGCGAGAGGAGCGCACAAGAATCTAATTGAGGTTAAGCCCGACGTGTTGAAGGACCACGTTCTAGAGACATGGCTCACGATAGACACCGGTCACGGTTCTTCGCCCATCCAGCCAACCAATGCGGCCCGGGAACTGGCGGAGGAGACCGCCGAAGCGCTGGTGGATAAAACATTCACAGCTTCGCACCGCTCCGTAGTGCTCTCTCTAGCCCAACTTAGCCTCAGGTTGGCTATCTCCGGGCGTCCGGTTGAGCTTCTGGCTTCGTTTTTTGCAAAAGTTAAAGAACGAACTGATGATACAGACTCGGATACTCGAATTCGAATCCTCGAGGAGCTATCTAAGGTCGCTTTTTTTTGCCCCCAGGAGACGGTTGAGATCTGCCGACGATTTCGGGTGTCGAACGCCAAGCCTTCCAATATACGTATGCTTTCCTATGAGAAGGTCGTCACCCAAGACGATGTGATTCTAGCTCTAGCTTGGCCACTCCTCAAAGCGGCGATGGGCGTGGACGATGATGAGGGTAAAGAATCCGTCTTGCGGGAGCTTGTATATGTACTCGGTGAAGAGCTCGGGCTAAAGAAGAAAGCCGGGCGCCTGTTAAACGACGGGAAACGAGCTGATGATGTCCTAGCAAGAATTTTGTCTGGCGGGCCCTACTTCCGGTCGGACTTCGAATCTGCGATGCTCCAGATGACCCTCGAGTTTCTCGACCGCCTAAAGCATAACCAATTAAAACCAGAGCTTTCTGACGTGGTGTTGCAATTTTGCGATACAGCTCTTAAGGTCGAACGCCGCTGGACAACTTATGACCCACCGGAAATTACGACGACCACGTTTCTCGTACTTCCCGGTCATCCGGCCTGGAGCGGAAGAAACAAGATAGTCGAGAGCCTTCGTAGGTTCCTCGAGTCGGAACACGTATCGCTGGAAATCAAGAAACAGGGTTGGGCAGTTCTGGCGCGTAGCCATACCAATCTCCATCGCGCCCTCCTCCGCTCTCCGAACGAACACGTTTCACCCTCGGTACTAAAGGAAGAACTCGAATGGATGTTAGCTAGGCTTTCCTCTAGTACGCTTGAGCTTAGCGAACTTTCGGCCGCGCGGGGAGTGTGGTCTTGGCAACTGGAACACGGCGATGGTGAGCTCAAGGAATTAGCTGAGAAACTTGAGGCGGTATATCTGAAGGACGACCTGGCTCGGGAGTTTTCACCCCTTCTGACCTTCGATTGCGGTCATGAGGAACGGGAAGAACGCATTAAGATTAAGGTTGAAGAAGTTCTCAAAGACGGGACTAAGAAGGCCATATGGGATTTCTTCAGGCGCTTCTTCAAGTATGCGGCTCAGAGCACCCAAGATCAGGTCGGCACCAGGGTCAGCTTGGCCCTTCTTATCGGAAAAAATGCGACGGATAGCGATGAAGTTCGGCAATTCATTTTGAACGCCACTGAATCACCGGACTTCCTTGATGAGGTTACCGTCCAAAAACTGGCACGAGGCTGGTTCGACAGCGTTCGCTCTATAGGGAGCGAGGACTCCGGCGAAATCGTAAGACAGCTGCTGGGCAAGGCGTCCAGCGAGAGTCTGAAAATGTCGCTAGTTAGCGAACTCCTCAGAGCCCGCGATCTGACGAATAGCGAAAGCGAGCTACTTCGCGGACAAGCAGAACTCTTTGAGAGGTGCAACAGAGTTCCTGACTTTCTCAGCTTAATAGCGCGAACCTGTTGTAGGAACTTCGGTGAGTTCAAAAGTTTGGCGGAAGCTGTGATATCCCGTGCGCCGCAACAGCAGTCCCTTCTTATCGTCGCGGCTCTGGCAGAAGGAGTACTGGACGGAGTTTGGGGTCGAAGCTCGTCCGATATTCCTACAGGGTTGAGTGAGTGGGTACTCCAACAAATCTTAACTGTCGACAATTTTGACAGATTCTGGTTTCAGTGCGATACGAAGCTCGCTATGTTGGTGGAGCGAGCGGGTCGGCCCTCGTTGGAATGGTTTTCGAAGCTCCTAGAGACGCAATGCGCACAGAACACTGGTCAGGACCTCGTTCAGCGTTTCCTCTTCAATTCCATAGAGCTTTCGAAATTAGTTGAGCCCATCACCGAGGCAAACGCTGCAGATTGCAAGGACTCGCTTACCAAGATCCTCGACCTTTGCCATCAACATTTTGGACTGTACGGCTCGCTCGAAGTCACGAAGAATCTCGATGCCGAGGGTAAACTCCTACCGGGAATTCTCGTCGAGAAGGGGAGCCTGGAGGCGAAAAAGGAAGAGCGTTTTCTCTTCAGTGCCTACGCCGGGATCTATCCCATCAATAGTGAGGCGTGGAGGACAATTGCTCGGCCCGCGCTCGACGCTCTCCAGAAAGAATCAGACGAGAAGCGATGGGAGTGGTATAGCGAGCTTTGCGAGCGAGGTTCAGTTACATGGAGCGCCGTAGTAGGCCAGGCCGAACACGGCGATCTCCTGCTTCTCACTGACTTCCTGCGCGCCTACCGCCATCGCCACCAGGGCGAGAACGAAGAGCGTAATCGTCGTCTTTCGC
>CAYRFU010000371.1:5270-6589 GCA_964423525.1 uncultured Burkholderiales bacterium
TAGGCCAGGTACCTGAATTCTTTTATAAGCAGGTTTCCTCAACGGAGCAATTTCTCTTGAATGAAACGGATCCCGTTTTTCGGCCCTTTTGGGATTGGCGCCTTAGGGTCGTGAGCGCAGAACTGATCGATGCCGAAGAGCGGGCGAAGGAGGCCCTGGAGCGATGAACACAACGCTTTCGGAACGGTTTGGTCGGGCAGAGAAGAAACTTTCCGAGGTCGAATCGCTTCTATTGCAGAACAAACATCGGGTTGCTCAGAAGTCCTACGAGGCCTTTACGCAACTGCTAGCGGCTCGCTCTCATCTGTTCACCTGGCAACAAGAGCTTGAGCACCGAGAGGTAGCCCTAGCGCTGTTGGACCAGCTTGATTCTGCGGTTGATGAGCAAGGATATGTCACCGTTCTCAACCAGAAACAGAGGTTTATAGATTTTCGCCAACTCTGCCTAAACGGATACCTGGGCACGTCCTGGTCAATCTGCGACAGTTTCTGTGCCACCTTCGGTAGGTTTCTCTGCCCGGCTGAATTCGGAAAGAATAATGTAGCGCCGGTTCAGCTTGTAAGGTCTTTTCTCCGGAAAGAGGGCAAAGATTGTTGGACCAAGTCTCTGCCTGGCGTGCTTTCAAGCTCATTGAGCACAGCGTTTGGATGGCCGGTGGCGATTTCCTATGAGATAAGAAACACCTTCGCTCATGAAGGCGGGAGAGTGGACGGTAGAGCGCTTCTGCGGGGAGACCACCGACACGAGCCTTTCGGACTTGATCCTGAGGCGTGGGGAAATCTTGTCAAGAAAGTGGAACCTCTTCAACCGGATAGTTACCTTAATAATGAAACGTGGCCGGAGGACCCCACCGCAGACCTTAGAGCGGTATTGAAAGCTACCGAGCGTGAAATGGATGCCACCCTTGGGATACTGCTTAACTCGTCACTTTATCTGCTCGAAGGTCATTTACTCGGGTTTTTGAATCGATAAGGGAGGAGCATAGTCCCACCCAGGCTCTGTCGTTGTTGGTCAGGAACGAACCCTGCTTTGCGGTCGGACCCGAATACGGTCACGAATCTCTTGATAAATCGCAATCTCGCTGGATTCCTTGGCCTCTAATGTTACAGCAAGCGCGAAGGGAATCGGCTCCTTGCTCTTTCCCGCAAGGGGGCGGCAACTTACCTTCAGCGACAAATTCGCACCGTCAAGATAGTTTGCAACACGCTCTCCTTCGAGCACGACATGCTGAACGGTCCCGCGTTTCACAGCATTACGATCTACTGTAGCTGCTCGGGCTCTTTGGCCGTGACCTGCTCAGGGTATCTGGCCGCGGCGT
>CAYRFU010000372.1:0-6583 GCA_964423525.1 uncultured Burkholderiales bacterium
GGCCACCTGGACCATTTTGGCCGGGATTGTGGGCTGCCGACTCGGTTATGTGGCTCAAAACCTCGATGTCTATCTGGCCAGTCCGATCCAGATTCTCAATCTGCGGGGGGGCGGCATGACCCTGGTTACGGGTCTCATCCTGGGTTGTTTCGTGCTGGCCCTCTTTTTTCGCTCTAAAGGGATCCCGTTTATGAATGTGCTGGACCTGGTCTCGGCACCGGGCCTGGTCGGGATGGCTATCGGTCGCATCGGCTGCCTGCTCCACGGTTGCTGTTACGGCAAGGTTTGCCAGGCCGGGGTTCCTTTGGCCGTGACCTATCCTGAGGGCATCATCAACGGTTTAGCCGGGCCTCGTTTTCCGGTTCAACTGTATGAGTTGGGGGCCGATCTTCTTTTGTCGGCTCTGGTCCTTTACTCTTTACCCCGGGTCCGATTTGCCGGCCAGGCTTTCTATTTGACCTTCGGGGGTTACGGTCTAATTCGATTCACCACCGAGTTCTTTCGAGAAGGTGAGCTGATGGGCTCTTTGACCCTGGCTCAGTGGACTTCGCTAGCCTTTGCACTGGTCTGCCTGCTGGGTTGGTTGGGGCTGTTTGGCAAACAGAAAGTCGTGACTGACTGGAAAGTCTCTTGAGCCGGCCGAGACTCTCCTGGTATACTAGGTTGGCAACTCAAAACCTGACCGCTTCAGCAGTCAGTCTCCGGTCGAGCTTGAGCTAGTTCGAAAAGACCCTCAGACGGGGGAGAAGACCCTTCACCCTGTCGTCCAAGAGATGGCCGACCGGTTCAGCGAGACCCTCCGTCGTGAGCATACCGAGAGGCTAGCTAGTTCTCAAGAGAACCTGGCCGACTTGTCCCTTCTTGACCTCGGAAGCTCAGCTATCTGACTCGATTCGACCGATCCGATAGCTCTTTTCGTTTGTTGGCTAGCGGCCGCCTGAGCGAGGCCGGTGACGACGGAGTCCGCCTGCTTGACCGACTTTTCGACTTGAACCACGGGAGAGCCCAGGGACTCGATGGAATAGAGATTTCTCAGAGCGTCATGGCCATGGTGGCCCGGCCGGGCTGTCTCCATCAAGACCAAAGAGGGACCTGTGGAGTGGCTACCACTCAGTTTCTTCACGTCAGCGAGGACCCCCACGACTTCGCCAGGGTCATCGATGAACTGACCGGCCCATCAGGGGAAGCGCGATTGCGCTCGGGGCGAACTCTCAAGCTGATGCCAGAGTCTGTTCGAGAGGATCAGAGTGGACGCCGCCAGGTCTCCCGGCTCTATCAAGACGGTTTGATGAACCTGGTGAGCGAGCTGACCTACAGCAACGCATTCCAATACACCGTAGGAAGCGATCCCTATGTTCATCGAGGTGCCTTTGTCGACGAGGTTGGCACTTTTCAGCAGGCCGGGTTGAGCGACGATCAGGTTCGCCTTTCTTTGGAGGCCGTGACCGTTCGACCTGTATCTAGTGTTCCCGGTGAGCACCTGTCAACCCAAGCCGGTCAGGAAGCGTTCGAGCTGGCTCTGGATGACGCTCGCAAAAGAGGGTCTGGACTCAGCGTGTCGATGGCCTGGAACAACGAGGGAGTTCATCAACGACACGCCGTAGCGGTGCTCGGCTTCACTGAGGACCGACGAGTTCGAGTGCGCAACTCTCAGATCGAAGGTTGGGACACCTCGGGAGCTTACGGGGGCCCGACTCGAGGCTTTAGTCACTTGAGCGGAGACGACTTTTTCGGGGGCGTCTCACTCATGGATCGCGAGGAGTTCTTCGAGCGTGTTCAGTCCTACCGAGTTCCCACCGACCCTCGGGAGGCTCTTGAGAGAAAGAGCCAGGGAGAAGGACCCGCAGAATTGGGGTTTCTCATCGCCTCGACAGTCCGAACTTCTGGCTGACGCCGAGTTCAACGGCGGAGGGGATGGACGAAACGGTGGTCGGATGAGCGCACCAGCTCCTGAAACGAGCCGAAACGAGATTCAGGGTCGGGCACCAGGTCTAAGCCTTCGGGAACGGTTTCCCCTTCAAAGTCGCGAACGGTCTCATAGAGGGTGTTGCGCTGGAAAGGCAGCTTGCCAGCGTCTCGGATCAGTCTGCGAAGTTCGACGGGAGGAACCAGTTGACCGAAGGACGCTCCGGCGGACGTGGAGATGCTTTCGTTGATCAGCGTTCCCCCCAGGTCGTTGCAGCCCGCGCTCAACAGAAGCTGAGCCAACTTGGGACCCTCTTTCACCCAGGAAGCCTGGATGTTGGTCAGATGAGGTCCTAGAATCAGGCGAGCGAGAGCGTGAACGAGGATGACTTCCGCCCCTGTGGCTCCCGGTCGGGTGCCGTCCACTAATTCAGCCATAGGAGCCTCTTGGTGAACAAAACTGAGGGGAACGAACTCGGTGAACCCACCCGTTTCTAGCTGAATCTGGCGCAGAGTTAACAGGTGCTCGACCCAGTGGGCCGGTTCCTCAACGTGACCGAACATCATGGTCGAGGTGGTCGGGATGCCTAACCTGTGGGCACTCATAATCACGTCTTTCCACTGCTCTACAGTGATGCGTCCCGGAGCTATCCGATCTCGCAGGTCTTGGTCCAAGATTTCAGCCGAGGTGCCTGGCAGACTTCCCAGACCAGCCTCTTGGAGTTCAGCCAGGTAATCGGTCAGCGGGCGCCGAGAGCGGATCGACCCGTACAGGACTTCTTCTGGTGAAAAGGCGTGGAGATGGAGTTGAGGATACTGTTTCTTGATGGCCCGCGTCAGGTCGATATAGAGAGAACCTTCCATTTTGGGGGGAAGCCCGGCTTGAATGCAAACCTCGGTGGCCCCTAAACGAACGGCCTCCTCAACTCGTCGCAGGATCTCCTCAGTGGGAAGAAAGTAGCCTTCGTCGGTGCGGTAATCCCGGCTGAAGGCGCAGAAGGTGCAACGCTTGATGCAGACGTTGGTGAAGTTGACGTTGCGGTTAATCACGTAGGACACTCGGGGTCCGCAATGCCGCTCCCTGAGGGTGTCAGCCACCATCACCAAAGACTCTAGCTCAACCTGTCGAACGGTGGCTAGCAGGTGGGCCTGCTTGGGAGTTAGATCCTCTCCCTCGAGGGCCTGCTCGAGGGCGGCCTGCACTTCAGGGCGAACCTGGCTGGCTCTTCGGCTAAAGAGGGTGGCTAAGCTCATAGAAATCGCTCC
This sequence comes from uncultured Burkholderiales bacterium, assembly GCA_964423525.1. GTDB lineage: Bacteria > Vulcanimicrobiota > Xenobia > Xenobiales > JADMJV01 > CAYRFU01. The sequence goes on from CAYRFU010000372.1 coordinate 3,172, forward strand.
ACTTGAGTCAGCATGGCCGGGTCCAGGAATTCCGAATTGATGTAGTCAGGATAGACAGGCAGACGAGCCTCTAAGGTGTAGCCCAGCTCTTCACAGGTTCGCCGGAGTTGGTCGATGTGAGGCCAAGGCGCTTCAGGATTGATGAAGTCGGACGTGACGGGAGAGATTCCACCCCAGTCGTTGATGCCTGCCCGGACCAGCAATTCGTGGCCCTGAGGCGAGAGATTGGGGGGCGCTTGCAGGTTCATGTCGCCGAGGATCAAGCGAGCCACGGCTACGCAATGGGCCAGTTCGAGATCGGAAAGCTCAGGAAATTGGGCCATCGGTGTCGTCTCTTTGGAACGGAACACCTGAACGATCACTTCTTGAATGTGACCGTAGCGTTGATGGAGTTCCCGCAAAGCCAGCAAGCTGTCGACCCGCTCTTCCCAGGTCTCGCCGATGCCGACCAGGATGCCTGAGGTGAAAGGGATTCTCAATTCCCCAGCCTGCTTGATCATAGCTAGTCTCAGGGCCGGCTCTTTGGTGGGGGCGGCCGAGTGAGGTAAGCCTTTCTGGCGCAGGCGCGGGCTCACGTTCTCGAGCATCAGACCGAGGCTAACGTTGACTCGGCGCAACCGGACCATCTCCTCGGCCGTCAGAAGGCCGGCGTTGGTATGGGGAAGCAACCCCTCTTCAAGACTGATCTGGCAAACCTGTTGGAGGTATTGAGGGGTGGTTTGATGACCTATTTGGCGCAGTTGATGGCTGTAGCTCGGGTAGACCAGTTCGGGCCGATCGCCCAAACACATCAGAGCTTCGATGCAGCCAGCCTGAACGGCTCTTCGTGAGCCGGCCCGAATCTCTTCAGGGGTCATCGTATGGGCGGCCGGGTCTTTCGGGCTCTTGCGGAAAGTGCAGTAGGAGCAACGGTCACGACACAGATTGGTGACCGGAAAAAAGACTTTGGGAGAGTAAGTCAGGCATCGGCCTTTGAGGCGATCGCGAACCGCTCCCGCCTGGGCTAGGACCTGGTCAGGAGCCAGTCGGGTTAAGGCCAGAGCCTCAGCCTTGTCAAGAACCGCTAGGGGCATCAGGGTCCAAATGTTCCCAGGGAATGCTCAGATACCCTTCCACCAAGAGGTCCCGACCGAACGTCTTCCAGCCTACATCCCGGAGTTCCCAAGCTTCGTCCAGGGTCTTGACTCCTAACCCTCCCACGGCGCTGGGGGCCTGACGCCCACCGATCAACTTGGGAGCTAGAAAGGCGGCCACGCGGTCGACTAGCCCGGCTTCCAAGAGACTGAAATTCAGCTCCGAGCCACCCTCGACCAGAATGCTCGAAAGACCTCGTTCAGCCAACTGGGAGAGGGCCACGGCCAGATCGACGCGGCCGTCGAGACCGTCGGCCACCACCAGGTCGAGGTCCCGGTCGGCCAGGGCTTGAGCCCCCTGACTCGTGGTCAAGACGATCACCCCTTCCTCAGCTTGCTCCAGAAGTCTAGCCTTGAGGGGGAGCCGGCCTTTCGAATCGGCCACCACTTTGACGGGCGTGCGACCAGCCGGGTCCCGGGTTGTCAGCCTGGGGTCGTCGGCCTCGACGGTGCCGATTCCGACCATGACGGCGTCGTGGCAATCTCGTTGCCGATGGGCCCAACGACGGGCCTCAGGCCCCGTGATCCATTGAGAGTGGCGAGTCCTGGGGGCGATTTTGCCGTCCAGGCTAGCGGCCATTTTGAGGGTCACAAAGGGCCGACCGCTGACCAGCCGGCGAAGATAGAATCGATTCATCTCCAGACACCGTCGCTGGCTATCCGGGTCGGCCATCTCCACGGTGAGACCAGCCTGACGGAGAGACTCGGCCCCTTTGCCGGCCACGCGCGGGTCGGGATCGAGCATCCCGATCACCACCCGGTCAACTTTAGCTTCCACCACAGCTGGGGCGCAGGGGGGGGTTCGCCCGTGATGGCAACACGGCTCAAGATTGACGTAAAGAGTGGAGCCGATCGCTTTCGAACCGGCTTGCTGGAGGGCGACCGCTTCAGCGTGAGGCTGACCAGCCTGCTGGTGCCAACCCTCGGCTACGATCGAGTCATCGCGCACCACTACCGCCCCTACCACGGGGTTGGGACGGGTTCTTCCGAGACCCTGAGCGGCCAGCTGCAACGCTCGCTCCATGAAGAAGGTGTCGAGAATGCCAGAGCGCATGGCTAGGCGATTCGGTGAGAATCAGAGAGAGCCTCTTGGGATCTCTTGCGAGGGCGGAAAGGACGCCCTACCAGGGCTGCCAGACCGCTGACTTTGATGGTGTCGGGAGTTGAGCCTGGCAGCTCTCCCATCTCTACCAGCCGTCGCACAGCCCCCTCGGGGAGACGGAGAATGGTGGCTGCTTCCTGAATCGAGACAGACTTCTCAGTCGACATGAATCGGGATTTCCATCCCGGCCAGGACTACCCTGGTCGAAAAGGACATGGTCTGGCTGAAGGAAACCTCAGAGTTTAAGACAAGGTTAGAGGTAGCGAAGGACGATTCGGAGGAATCTATGGAACATTCTCCCTCAAATCACGATGGAGTGGCGATGGGCGCTTGGACTCCGGCCCAAGAGCACGGTGAGCAAACAGCCCAGCCCTATAACCCCAGTGTTACGGTCTACGACCAAAACGACCCGGCCGCCCGCCGGCGACGCACCAAAGTTTTACAACAAACCTACCTGTATCTGAGCGTGGCCGTTTTTGCCTGTATGGCGGGAGCCTTCTTCGGCAGTATGTCAAAGCCGTTTCTCTTGTTGTTCTTCAACGACGGCAGCTTTATCAGCTGGATCGTGGCCATGTTTGTGATGAACGCTACCCTCAATATGGCTCTGAATGTCGCCCATAATAACCCTCGTATGGCAGTGCCAGCCCTGGGAGGGGCGGGCTTGGTTTGCGGATTGGTCTTGGCTCCGCTGGTCTTCTTAGGTACTGTCCTGTCGGGTGAGATGAACCTGGTCCACGCGGCTATGATTGTGACCGCGTCGGTGTTCGGGGCTATCACGATGTATGTGTTCCAATCGGGTGCTAACTTCACGATGGGCAAAGGGGTCGCCGCAGGGGTCTTCGGGACTCTGGTGGTGGCCATTCCCCTCAACGTTTTCTGGCTCCAAAGCAGCCTGTTCGCCAACTTGATTTCCCTGGCCATCGGCGTCTTCGGTGCCGCTATTATCGCTCACGCCACTTCGGCAATCGTTAACGACCCCGAGTTTGACGACCCGGCCGCTGGCGCACTGTCGCTTTTTGTCGGCCTGTTCAACCTGTTCCAGGCCGTCCTGTCCCTTCTTCTCGGAGGGGGTCGCGACTAGGGGCCTGTTGACATTCGACTGGCCGAGGAAGAAGGGTTATGACACGGAGGCCACTGAGCTCACGGAGTTCTTTAGGGTGGACAGTGCTTGGCGAGC
>CAYRFU010000373.1:0-6579 GCA_964423525.1 uncultured Burkholderiales bacterium
GGCTGCTGCCCGCCGAAGGGTCCACCCTGACCGCCCTGGGGAGGACGCGGTCCACCAGGACCGATCGGGTTAGGACCGCTATGGCCCGGGCAGATCCCCCCGGGAAGAGGGGCAAAAGAGGGAGCCTGGCCCATACCCTCACCGAAGAGCGTCCCCAGAATTTCTTGCAGCTGAGAGTTTTCAGGGTTATAGAAGGAATTCGGTGCGGTCGGGCTGTCAGGCTGGAAAGCCTGTGGCTGTGGCCGAGGGGCTGAGATGCCATTGGCAGAGTAGTTTAGGTTCACTGTTGAGACTTGCGTGATGGTCTCCTCGTTTCTGATTGTCGGCCTCGTTTGAGTGTCTCGACTGTTGCACCCAGAATACTCAGGCGCTCCAACTCCAACAGAGAGCTCCGCTAAAGGACCACCAAAAAATGTAAAAAAAATCTTACAAAACTGTAACCAGGTTCGTTCACCAACGGCAAGAAGGTCACTCAGTGACCCTTCCAACCGATGCCGCCCTAACCGCTAAACTCACTCTCTTAGAGGGCTTCTCCACCGGGTTCCAGTGGGAGGTTCGCCACTTTCCGGTCATCGTCGGAAGGGGAGAGCAATCCGATATTCAGATCGTCGATGACCCGGTCAATCCAACCATCTCTCGTCAACATCTTCGCCTGGGATTGGCCGCTGGCAGGGTGACAGTCGAGGACTTAAGCAGCAACGGCACCTCGGTTGGCGACCGATTGCTCGAACTCGGCGAGCGTTTTCTCCTAGGTCCCCAAGAGACGGCTGCTGCGGCTCAAGCTTGGCAAGCTCAAAAGCCAGAGTCGGCCAAAAAACTGTGGAGGCAGGCTGTGGAACTTTATAAGGATGATTTCCTGGTCGGCTGCCACGAGGACTGGGCGATTCAGCGACGCCTCCACCTCAGAAGGTTCTTCTTGTCGGCCGTCTCGGGGCTCGGTCACCTCCTGGAAGTCGACCAGGCTCTCCCCCACTACCAAAGGGCGCTGAACCTGGACCCCACCTGGGAAGCGGGCCATCTAGAACTTCTCGAAAAACTGGTCCAAGCTGACCGTAGACACGAAGCTCTCTTCCACTATCAAGAGTGCGAGCGGGTTTTGCGCCGTCTCCTAGATGGCCCGCCGTCTGAGGCGCTGCTCCGCTTCTATCACCAACACCTCACCTGATCCTCGTGAAGACGCGGTTAAGCAGGGAAGCGAGGCGGTAGCCTGCCAGGGTCACACGCTTTTTCGAAGTATGGCGAGCTTGCTCGATATATTCGAAAGTCAACCGGTCTCCAGGCTCCAGGCCGGCGTAGGCGACCGATTCGGCCAGAGCACGACTCTCCCGAGCCCATTCTAAAGAGTCTTCCTGAGGCTGGGGCGAGAACTCGGATCGAAAATGGAGAGCCAGCTCGGCCAGGCGATTTTGATTCGCGCCAGCCCAGAAGAGACCGCCGCAGCTATCCCAGTAAGAATGGAGATTGATCGGTCGATGCCCGAACCTCACCTCGAAATCGTTTCCGCCCCGGTCGCCTCTGGGAAGATCCGGGCTGTAAAGACTGCAGGTGTGTAGGGGTTGATGGATGTCCCCTACCAGGTGAGCTAACCAACTCAAAGCGATAGCCTGGTCTTGGGGGGGACCGTTCTTGAGAACCCAAACATTTCGATTGATGGCGGCCAAGACCTCCCCGTGGGGGGGCACCTCCCTGGGAGGTAAGCCTTTGAAAAGGGGCATATCGATGTAGTGCCAAGGACCCCGATGTTGGTCGTGGTCGCTGCGGTCTTCGCCTCTGATCCAGTCTGGCCAGGCCGCAGCATCGCCCAAGGAGACCACTTCCGGATCGAGGTGATAGCTCAAAATCCGACCCACCTCCGAGCGGGACTGGGGCGAAAGGTCGCGACGGGCCACCTCGACCACCAGCCGATGCCCGGACTCATTCCAACACCAGGCCGGAACGGCGAGAAGCAAACAAAGAAGGTAATACCTGGCAAAATCAACAGACAACCTGGCCTTACCTTCGAGCCGATCAGAAGGTGACCTCGTTTAACTGTGCGCCCAATTAGGACTTACTGAAAACGAGCCATCAGCCGACCCGATCGGTAGCGTTCCCACAAGGCCCGGCTCTCCAGGTGAGCTTCCACCTCAGACCATAGCTGGCGGTTCCCCTGATAGATCTCAAGGGCTTTGAGCGCCGGTCGGACATCGTCTTCAGAAGCCACCAACTCAACCAACCAGGATAGGCTCTCGGTCCGGCGCCCGGTGGCCAAGGCCAGGCAGATGATGCGCCGAGCCCGGACGGTCGTTTCTTGATGATAGAGCTTCTTGAGGAAGGCCGGGGTGGCCTCATCTCGCGCTTCTCCCGAGGCCAACACCGCCAACTCCCAGAGCACCGGGTCGTTTTCTGCCAGGAAGGTCTTCTCGAGGAACTGTAGAGCCCTCTCTGGGGCCAGACTCACCAAGCCTGATAGACACTCCGAGAGCACTTCAAAGGCTTCGTCTCCTACTCGGAGCTTCAGTCGTAACAGTGACGCCCCAGCCGGGTCTCCCCTCTCACGATCAGACGAGTCTGGTCGTCTCGGCCCACTCCATAGCCATCGTGACTGGTCAATCCTTTGAAAGCCCTGGGTCCGGTCAACAGATCGTGGTCGATAAGCTCCCGGAGACGGTCCAGCTGAGGTCGGGCAGAGACTCCACGGTCTTGACCTGAGCCCACCAGATAGTCGAGCGCTCGGAGCTCTTGGGAGCTTTTCACCACGTAGGCACTGGGGCGATTCAGACTCTGATGAAGATAAAGATGAGAACCGTTGCGAAAATTGACGAAATCCCGTTCGGGCGAATGAAGCATGCCCCGTTCTGAGAATTCCCGCAAGATCACCAGATCGGTTGAGGTAGGGTCGCAGAGCAACTCGTGAACGGAAGCCAATTGAGAAGGGCTAACCAGACTGAAGCGCCGATTCGATTCTCGGTGGCGAGCTTCGACCAGGCGGGGTAGGCGTAGTGCCCCAACCACCTCCTCGGCGGTCAGTTCCTGTTTTCCGTGACACTCCATCTCATAGCGAAAGGAATAGTCCTGCGACTTGATTTCACGGACCATCTGGGCATAGTCACACTCGACCACCGCGGAGTCGACTTCGACACGGCCCAGCCCCGGTCGGGACGTGGCCCGAAGGGGGCTGGGCGTCCAGCTGGCAACAATCATGCTGGCCGCACCTTAGGTTAGGGAGCTTAACCGTGTCTGAAATGACATTCACCCCCCACGGCGGGCGTCTCACCCGCTTCATGGGGACAACCCGTCTCGATGCCGATAAGCTAAGAGTATGCTGAGACTCGTCGCCAACCTCCTCTCCCGCCGTCCACCCGCCCGTCGCCGGAACAACGATTCGCTGGACTGGCTGATGGATCCCCATAAGCTTCCCCGAGAACGGGACGTTCTGCGCGATCGGATGGCTGGCTTTCCTCAGGAGGCTCTCGACCTCACTCGCCAAGACAAAGCCTGGCTCAATGAAGATCGACTCCACTCTAAAGAGGCTTTTGGCCTGTACACTTTCGCCGACCGGCGGATCGACCTGAAACGGGGCTCGATCTGGCGCTGGAGCCAGCCCAAACTGTTGGCAGCCAGTGGCCTGGGTCTCGTTCTCGCTGGAGCGGCTCTCCCGGCCCTCTCTCTGCCTCTTTATGTCGCCGGGCTGGGCTTCACCGCGGCCACTCTCATCGGTGCCGTCGCGGTTCACGAGGACGTTCCCGAGCACGAAATGGCCCACGCTCTCGACTTTGCGCTTGGCAGGACTAGTCAATTTAAGGCTAAGAAGCCCGACTCGCGCCTCCGTCAGCGGCATCTGGGCGCGGGTCGCAACAGAGACCTGGAGGCCTTCTCGGCCAAGTCCCCCGAAATCGTCTCCTGCTTCCTGGACAGTCTCAATCCCCACACTCCCTCTCGACCCGTCACCCGATACGCCCGCACGGACATTTTGGAATATTTCGCCGAGAGCTGGAAAGCCTTCGTGGCTTCACCCGGCTCGGGCTCTCCCGTGACTCGGGCTCACCTGGAGTCGAGAGACCCCAACATGGCAACCGCTTTAAAGCAGTTGGCGGAGAAGACCCTTCCAGAACTTGCGCCAAACTATCCCCCCCGGGGTGCCAGTTCGGGCTGGTCAGGACGATGCTCCGACGGAACCGAGATGGTCATCCAGTCTCGGCCCGATTCCAAGCTGGCCATCTATCGAGTTGAAGCCAGTCTTTCCAGAGCGGAGCGGATCGCCGTCTCAAGAGTTCCTGGTCTGGTCGAACTTGGCCGCAACACCCAGGGTAGCTTTCGCTTCGCAAGACTGTTGGAAGGCAGCACCCAGGCGAGCCTCAAGCGTCATCGCGAGCTCTACAAAAAGGAACTGAAGCACCGTTTGGAGAGCCAACGCGCCAGGGGACAGAATCTGGGAAAGCGATTTCAGACCCGGCGCCAAGCCGCCTTGGCAGAAGTCGGCTTCTCTCAACTACCCGAACCCCCAAGCTACCCAGACCTGGCCACCCGCCTCGCTCGCAAGAGTGTTCAAATGGGTGTCAATGGATTTCCTCTCTTCCCGCCTGCGGTTCAGGGCAGAGTCGTGGCCCTCAAGACGGAGGAACTTGGGGGACAGGGATTGGCCCCGCTTCGGGCTCGTCATTGGCTGGCTTCTCAGAGTGAAGGTCTCCTTCTCTATCGGGTAGCGGATAGTCAAGAGCAGCTCGAGGAGGGCCGAGGCCTGTGGACGCCCGACCCCGGCGAAGCCCTTCAACTGGCGGTCAGAGGGGGTGGTCAGAAGGTCTTCGCTGTCCAAGTTGGACAACGAGACGCCTCCCGAATCCTAACCTCGGAGAACCAGGTCATTCAGGGAGCGGCCCCCTCGAGTTCCTTCTATCTGACCAAACCCAAGGACTTCGACTATGCTGGTCGTCCCTTTGTGGCTCTTGACCCCGACAAGGTGGAGCATCAGGGAGCCTACGCCCTGGCAGGGCTCTGCCTCGACCAACCTGAGCCCACCCGACTCACTCAGGAGCTGCGCTGGTGATGAAGAGGTCGAGTCGCGCTGGGATGAACTCTATGTTCCCGGAGAACACGCCGTTTCGGCGTTGTGTGCTCAGCAGCAGCGAGCCACCGAACAGTGGATGGAGACGGTTCAGACCGTGTGGGCCTGGCAGATGGCTGCCACCACGGCCTGGATGTCGGCTTGGAGCCCCGCCTCAGCCGTCAGTCTAACAACCGCTTCACCCGACCAACCTGACCGTCCGTCAAACGAACCTTGATACCGTGAGGATGGGTGGCTGACCGGGTCAACAAGTCGGCCACTACACCGATCGTTTCCCGGCCACTGCGCTGGTCCGCTTTGAGAACGATAGCCACTTTCTTGCCTGGCTGAATCTGATTTCGAGGGGGATGACTCATGCCTTTTTGTGCCCCACCGAGGGCCCTGGGGAAACGTCATTTATGGCTCTCGCCGCAGCGATGGCAGTGGTAGGGATGCCGGTCGTCGAGTAGGTGGACCGGGACGACCACCGGGTCACCACAGCCGCAGACCACAACTTGAGGCAAGGCCAAGCCGCAGAAGGAGCAAAAGCGGCCGGGGGAGCAGGGGTTGCCGCACCCCAGGCAGCACAGCTTCTCGAGCAGGTCGACTTGAGGAACTTGCTCCTGATTTCGAGCCATCTGGGTCAACTCGAAACGCATATCGGCCAGCTGTCGCTCTAGAATGTCCTGTTCCTGAGGTCGATAATGCCTCCACTGCTCGAGCCTGGCCTGGAACCTCTCAAGCTGGGTCGCGAGAAGCTGTGTCCGGGGGGAGGAGTTCCCTAGTCGACCACTTCCCAGCAGGGAGGCTGTCTCGGCGGCCACCAATTCCCCCTGGGCGAGAGTCGAGTCCCACTGGAGAGCGAGGCTATAACAATGCTGCTCGCTCAGATTGCGACGCTCGTCGAGGCGGGCCTTGAGTGGACGATAGGCAAGCGTGACCAGAAGTCCGATCACGACACAGTAGCTGAGATAGATGTAGTCTCGACTCGGACCGGCGTAGACACCACTGTAGACCAATCCCAGGCAAGCGACGGTCAATGGAAAAGCCCGGGTCCAGGCCAATCGCCAATCCATCACCTGAGCGACGTGAAACAAAAGGCCAGGAGCAACCAGAAGACCCGACACTAAAAGGTTGTCCGAGGGGGTCAGGGCACCGTGGAACCCCGAGCTGAACCGCCTTCAGGAGCCAGAAATAAGGTTGAGCACGATAGAACTCGAGGGTCTTTCGCTCACCTTTGAGCAGATTGAGGGTGAAAAATCCTGAGGAATCGTGCTCTCCAGCCTCTCGAAGACTCTCGAGGTGGTCCTCCAGCATGGTCTAGGAAGACTTCAGGTCGGGATACTCGTCAGGGTTTCGGCTATACTCGATTCCCATGCCAACCACTTGGCCCGTAGCTGCGCCGAGACTGCCGAGACTTAAGCCTCCGACGGCGGCCCCCAGGGCTCCTCCGGCGTCTCCGGCTCCGGAGTCGTCAGTGTACCGAGATCGGGCTGCTCCGGCTCCGCTGCCGGCTCCGTTTCGAAGATCAAGCGCGCCGCCGGATCACCCAGCACGAC
>CAYRFU010000374.1:0-6458 GCA_964423525.1 uncultured Burkholderiales bacterium
CTCCGTGTTATAACCCTTCTTCCTCGGCCAGTCGAATGTCAACAGGCCCTCTAGTTGACCAGGCGCAGCAGTTTACCCTGGGCGGCGTCGACAGCGCCAGCAGGGATCTTGTCGCTGCCGAGGGCCAGGTATTGACGAAACACACTCGCTTGTTCCGGAGCCAAGGCCTGTGCCACTTTTTCGACAATCTCGGGGGTGGAGCCCAGCAGAGCGAGAGCCAACTGCTCGGGATCAAAACCTGTCAGACGCTTCTCCATCCGGGCCGGTTCTAGTTGCTGCAAAGCCTGGGCCAAGCGATCGGCACGGCTAGGGCGAGCGGGACGAGAGGAATGAAGACGGTCAAGGACGGGCTTCCCTTCCGGTTCTTCGGGAGTCTCCTCCTTCTTGACCAGGCCCGGAGAGGGAGCGCTTAGTGGCTGCTCAGGCTCGGTAGATGGGACCGCAAACTCGGTTGAAGGGACCTCGAGAAGCGTTTCGTCTTCTGTGTCGGGAATATCGAACGGGGCTCCTCCGAACGGATCTGCCATAACCACCTCCAGGCTTTCCCTTTTGAACGGTTCGACGTCGTTTCCTCTTAAGGCTTCTCTAGGGTCGGGCGTCCGATGGTCATGACGGGACAAGGCGCGTAGCGAACGATCCGTTCGGCCACGCTGCCAAAAAGCCAGCGATTGAAGCCGGTGCGCCCGTGGGAGGTCATCACAATCAAGTCGATGCCCTCTTGCTCGGCCACATCGAGGAGCCCGTCGGCGGCTTCGCCTTCGACCAACCTGGCGGTGCACTTGACCCCCTCGACTCGCTTGGAGTCGAGGTATTCGCTCAGGGCCTTCTCCTCATCGGCCCGGATCTTGTGCAGGTCGATCGAAGTCCAGGCGGCCGGAGAGATGACCGGAGGCAAAAAGACCCGAACTAACAGAATCTCAGCCTCGTTTTGACGAGCCAACTCCAAAGCGTAAGGGATCGCCTTCTCGGCTAATTTCGAGCCGTCTAAGGGCACGAGAATTTTGGAAAACATGGAACGCTTCTTCTCAGGGGTAGGCGAGGTTTCCCGCTATCAGATCGACGGCTCCCTCAAGAACCTCCAGTCCAGCTCCTGGGCGGATCGGCTCTTCGGTCAAGTAGCGGCGCCAGGCCCGGGCTCTCTTCTGGTGACTGTAGAGACCCAGGATGTGGCGAGTCATTTTTTGCATCGGCACCCCTTCAGCCATCATCCTCTCGACGTAGGGGCAGAAGGCCTGCACGACCTCCTCCCTGGTCCTGATGGGATGATCGTCATGGTAAAAGTCGCGATCGACGTGGGCTAGGAAGTAGGGGTTCTGGTAAGCTTCTCTTCCGATCATGACCCCGTCGACCTGGTCGAGGTGCTCGCGCGCGGCTTGCCAGCACCGAATCCCTCCGTTGATGATCACTTCCAGGTCAGGACGCTCTTGCTTGAGCCGATAGACGAAGTCGTAGCGGAGAGGGGGAACTTCCCGGTTCTCCTTCGGGCTGAGACCGTCGAGCCAGGCCTTACGCGCGTGGACCATGAAAATCTGGCAGCCGGCATCAGCCACTCTCTCCACGAAGTCTTTAAACGGCTCGTAAGCGTCCTGGCGGTCGATACCGACGCGGGTCTTGACTGTTACCGGGATCGAGACGGCCGCCTGCATCGCGGCCACGCAGCGCGCCACTTTATCGGGCTCGGCCATCAGGCAGGCGCCGAATCGTCTTTGGTTACCTTTCTGACTGGGGCAACCGATGTTGAGGTTGACCTCGTCATAACCCCACTCTTCGATGATGGCCGAGGCTTCGGCAAGCTCGGCAGGGTCGCTTCCGCCGAGTTGAATGGCCACCGGGTGCTCGCTCGAATCAAAGGCTAGGAATCGCTCGCGCTTTCCGTAGAGGATGGCCCCTGGTGGAAGCATTTCGCTGTAGAGAAAGGCGTGGCGGGTCAACAGTCGCAGAAAGTACCGTTCATGTCGGTCAGTCCACCCCATCATGGGTGCGATGCAAACTCTCCTGGCTGCGCTCACTGGTCTGTTTTCACCACCTTTTGAGGGCCAAGGTAGCTCACCTGGCGGCGGGTGTCAAATCCCGTTGGGCGGTTAGCCTGTCAGGAAGGCGATCAATTCAGGCGAGGAGGGGATGATTCCGATGCCGGTCTTGGAACTGTTGAGTCCGATCTCGGAGTGGGCCAGCAGGAACTCCTCTTTGGGGCCGGGGAGGCTTTGCCAGAAAGGGGCGACCTCCTCAGTCCCCACCAGGCCGCTGCTGATGTCGTGGATGGCGATATGGCCACAGCCCGCTTCCAGGTTGACCAGCATATCGGCCCTCAGCCCTGCAGCGGTGTGATCGCCGTCAAGGAAAATCAGGTCAAAGTGGCCCAGATCCTCTCGCCACTGGCGAAACTCGGGCGAATGGGAGTCGCCTTTGAAGAACTGAATGCCTTCACCCAGGTGGATGTCGAACAGATACTTCTCACACAGACCCAGGTCGCAGGCCGCGACCTTCTCAAACTCAAACAGATGATGGAGAAGATTGACCAGTTTGCCGGTCCAGCAACCGATCTCAAGATAGCTCTTGATTTGATGGGACTCTATCCAGCCGCACAGAGCGGTTAATTCGTCCCGACTTTGCAAGATGCAATTGTCAGGAGCCGACCACTGGTTGTAGGAAAACTCGGTGAAAGTATCCCAGCATTTGTGGGGCTTGAGTAAAGCGGGAAGATCTCTCATCGGCTCGGTCGCAGAAACAGCCACACTCCCGAAAAGACCAGGGCCAGACCGACCACCCTGGCCAGGTCGACCCGACGGGTGTAGTCCACCAACCAGCCGTTGTGATCTAGCAGGAGTCCTAGCAAGAGCTGTCCGGCTACGAAAAAGGTGATGGTGGTAGCCACTCCCACCTTAATGATGCCATAGGTGATGGCCCACAACACCACCAGGCCCAAGGCTCCGGCTCCGAGCGCATAGAAAGGAACCTCGCGCCAGTGAGCGAGCTTGCCACCCCCCTGAGCTAAAAGAATCGGGAGCACCGCCAGAGCCCCCCCGAGGTGGATGATAAAAATCGCTTCCCATAAACCCAACCGCTGGCTGATGAGGGTCGTTAAAGGGCCCTGGAGAGCGGCCGCCATCCCGCCCAGCATCCCGATCAGAACAACCAGAGAGACCAACGGCTTACGATTTGATGTCGGCGTCGTGATAGACTTTCACCACCCGCGGGGAGAGTGCCAGCATGCTCAGACTGCTGGAGGGAAGCTCGGCCGAGTAAGCTTTGATCAGCCAGAGATCGTCCTTGAAGGTACCTTTGAGGTTTTTCAACATCTCCTGGTCTTCATCTTTGAGGCCGTCGACCGTCTGCACGATGACCGCCACGGAGATATCGTAACCAGGATTCTCCTCCATAATTTTTCGCAAGCTGGGGTCAAGCTTTTCCTCGGGCTCCATAAGAACCGCCCTTCGTGGCCTTCGAGGTTTTTCCCGTGCGATTGCAAACTAAGGGAAGATGGGCAAGCGGGGTCTTTCGATGGTCGAGGTTATCGTGGCCGTTGTTTTGCTTGCTGCCGCTCTGATGCTGATTTTAGCGCTGATGCCGGCCGGTCTGCTGTCTCTCAAAAAGGCCGAGAATCTCCAGACGGCTCAGGGTTACGCTAGCGAACTGCTCGAGACGGCGCCCGTGCCGACCACCTTGCCCAGTCAACCAGAGAACTTCGAGCGGACCCTCAACGGCAATCGATTCGAGGCCAGCCGCTGGGCCGAAAAAACCGGTCCTCATACCTATGAATGGACGGTCGAGGTCCACTGGCCCAGAGCCCAGAGACCGGTCACCCTGAAGCTTCGGCGTTTCTCCGAGAAGGAGCTGCCATGAGCCAACGTGCCTGGTCGTTGCTTGAGTTGGTGGTGGCCGCCGCCTTATTGTCTCTCGTCTTGCTGGTGGCGACGATGGTCTTCAGGCCGGCTTTGAGAAGTTGGACCGAAGGACAGCAAAGGTCTGAAGCTCAGCAGGTTGTGGCTGTGACCAGCCGTTGGCTGGAAAGTGACGTGGTGGCGGCTCGGCCAGATTCTCTTGGCTGGCAACAAGACCAGTTGCTGCTAGCTCGAGCTGATGAGCCCCCACGCTACGACTCCTTTGGCTGGCCGCTTTATGACCGGGTCGTCTCTTACTGGCTCGACGAGGAGGGTGCCCTTCACCGGCAGTTGGCCAGCCTACCGGCCGACACTGAGCCGGCCCCTCTAGCTCGCGACCCCAGCTCTCGAGTCGTGGCTCGTCATCTGGTGACGTTTGACTGCGAAGTTCGGGGGAGCCTACTTCTACTCAAACTGGAAAGCGATCAGTTAGGTAACCGATGCCGCCTCGAAACGAGCTTCAGTTCTCGCCTCACCGACTAGCCATTCTACGGGTGCAAAGCTCTTGTTCGAGTGTCTGCACCAACAGGGGAGCCAAATTCTCGACTTTCAAGAAATCCCCGGCCAACTCGACCGAGCGAGGATGACTGTTGGTGGTCACGACCTGCTCGAACAAGCCAGAGCGCCTGAGTTCTTCGAGGGAATCGCCTGGGAAGAGGCCGTGGGTTGCCACTGCGACAATCTCCTTGGCTCCAGCTTCACGATAAGCCTGACCGGCGGCCAACAAGGTGCCTCCCGTTCGAATCATATCGTCATAGAGCAGCACGCGAGCCCCTTCGACATGGGCGTTGATAGCGCTGATTTGAGTTTGGCCGTCGCCGAGCCTTCGCTTGAGCACGAAAGAGGCCGCTACCCCGGCGTCGTTAGCCAGGGACTCCACCCACTTGGCTCGACCAGCGTCGGTGCAAGCCACCACATAGTTTTCACCGCCCCATTTCTGGAAAATTTCCAAGATAACGGGCTTGGCGTAGAGATGGCGCGCTCGAGCCACGGCCTCAAAGTAGTGAGGGATCCCTTCAGAATGAAGGTCGACCAGGAAAAACCGGTTGCCTCGAAAGGCGGGCGGGACCGACGAGAAGAGGCGGGCTCTGGACTTGGCTGTCACCACCTCCCCGGGTCGTACAGCCCGCTCCATGGTCGAATAACCGAAGTAGGGGATGATGACGGAGAGCGTCCTCGAACCATAGACCGCCAGAGCGCAGGCGAGGTCGTAGAGTTCGAGGGTGTCGGAGTCGGAGATGGTTCCCCCAACCAGCACTACGTCACGCTCCTGAACCGAGGAGAGGATTCTCTGGTAACGCTCACCATCTCGGAATTGTGAGACCTCGCGAACCCCGGCCTCAAGCCCCCCCTGGGCCAGCATCAGCTCGGCCAGATAGGCGTAGCGACGGGTCGAGAAGACAACGGGGATTTCCATGAAGGCTGGGCGTCGGTCGGCCTAGCTTCGGGAGGAAGATTCGACGGGTTTAGGGGTCTCTTTGGCCTTGACCTCGACGGTCGGCCGCTCTGCTTCAGGCGGGGCTTTCACAGCTACAGTCGGCATTTCTGCCGGCTTAGTGGTTCGAACCGGCACGGTGGGCTTGTGAGCGTTGGGGCTGGCTTTGGGCTTGGGAGCTGCCGGCTTCTCAGCCGGACTCGTCCTGGGCGAGGCCGCTTCTTTCGGAGTGGCCTGAGGACGGGAGGCCCCCAGGTTGCCACTGATGCGGCCCAATAATGTCACCTGGTCCTCGGCGCTCACTCTGAGAGTGTCAAAAACCCCACCTGGAGCGCATAGCTCGACGGACCGTTGAACGCTTGCCAGGAAAGCCGCCATCGAGACCGCGATCAAGAGATAGCACACCAGCGTCAAGGGACCGAGATTGGAAGGTTCGAAGTAGAGGACTTTGAAATCTGAGAGGATAGGAGTGGTCGTCAAATCGACATCCACCTGGGGAACAAAGGGGTAGCCGTAGAAGACCAGGGCCACGACGAGGGGGAGAAACTTCACCTGAACCCGGGTCTTGACCCAGGCAATCTTCTCGGGATTGATCAAGTAAGCGTAATCTTTGCCATTCAGATGAATCCAGTGAGGGTGCTTTTTGGCCAGCCCCTCTATCCAGCCTTCGAACAGCTTGCGGCTTCGGCCCACTCGGTCTTCGTAAGCCTCTTCCAGGTCGCCAGTGCTAGCCAGGCGAAAATCGGAGCCGATGGTGAAAGCGAGATAGAGAGGAAAGGCAGCTAACAAGCATTCCAGGTTTTGGTAAGAGCCCTTGGCTTGGGCCATCGCCCAAACGAAAGCGCCGGCCAACAGAATCAGGCCGACTTTGACAATCTTCTCGGGCAAGGTGGTTCCCTGGGCTTTGATCCAAGAAATCTCCTGAATTCGGAACAGGGTGTTTCCGAAGTTCAGGGCCTCCGGTCCGGGTTTCAGGTTCATTCCGAGCAAGGCCACATCCCCTAAAAAATTCCTTCAGGCTTCCCTTCCTCCGCCCTCGTTCCTGCAGTGAGAGCGTGGAGGCGTCGCCCGATCGGTTTGTTACCCGTTTGCTCCAAGTTGGAAACTCACGGGACCCGCACCCGCAGGAGATGAGAGGCAGC
>CAYRFU010000375.1:0-6444 GCA_964423525.1 uncultured Burkholderiales bacterium
ACCAAAGGAAAGAAAGCAGTGACGGTCGTCGCTGATTGTCAACACGCCCTCTAGCCTTCTGCAATCTTGATGCAACGGCGGGCCATTATCGTGGCCCCATGGAAACTTATGACATCCTCGGCCGACTCCAAGCTACCCATTGGGATTGGACCGAGAGCCTTCAGGCCAGTCGGGTCCAAGACGAAGAGCGAGCTTATCACATTCGCACCCGCTACTCCGATGAGGAACTGCTAGCCGCCTTCGGCAGCCAGGAGCCGAGAGCCAACCAGCTACTGCTCCATTACGCTGGCGACCCTTTCCCGGCGGCTCTCACTCCGCCGGTCTTGCTTCTCCCCGGCGCGACCAAAGCCGGTTCCTACTTCTGGGACCCCGACGAGGACGGAAGCCAGTCTGGCTTAGCTCAGCGCCTGAGACGCCGGGGATGCCGGGTCTATGCCTTGACCTATTCTCACAATCAGGATTGCAACTTCCGATGGGCCGGCCTGATCGAAGCCGCCATCGACCGAATTCGGGTGCTTCACGACGAGCCCCAGGTCGATCTGGTGGCCCACAGTAATTCGGGCATCGCCGCCCGGATTTTGACCAGCCGACTTCATCCCAACTGGGACCACCAGGTCCGTCGCCTGGCTCTGGTGGGGTCGCCCAACGGAGGCCTCGACTATTTTTTCCGTTATCCTCAGATCAATTTCAACCTGATTCGAGATGATGATAATCCTTTGCTTAACTGGCCCATGACCTGGGACGAGGTGTTGATGGCTGGGGAGTTTGTGGATTGGTCCGAGTTCGGCTACGGTTCTTCTGCGCCTGACTACTGGCCTGGCCAGCGCCAGATGCTCGCTCGCTGGGATCAGCGCTATGCTTTGCCGAGCGAAGGCCCGGACGTGCGCTCGACCTATTACGGCGGGATCGGTGAGGTCAGCAAAGCTCAGGGTCTGATGCATTTTCTGGAGGATGGAGGCAACCTGATAGGGCGGTTGCAGGAGGAGCCTGGGCAGGTCGGAGTGGAGTTCGGCCTGCTAGCTGGCTGTTCTCCCACGCTGAGGCTCGGAAAAAACGACCTGAGTGGTCCTGGCGACGGCATCGTGTTCGTGGAGAGTGCCACCATGATGCCCGAGGAGAGTCCCGTTACCAGTCTTGGGATCTTACCCCTCAACCACGCCGACTTGATCGGCGACCCCCTGGGACAGGAGTGGATCTGTCAGTTTCTGTTGGGCTCGAGTCGACCAGTCCTGTCTGGCAGCGAGCGCCGGGGCCTGGTCAGCCGAAGTCTGGGCTAAGAATCGGGTTGCTCAAGGCTAACATCCGGTCGTGACTGAGGATCTCCTCGGCTGTTATCCCAAAGGGGAAGCCTTGGTCGGCTTCCCGCTGGCGAACCAGGCCCTCATACACCGGATCTTGGCTAACCGGCCGGGAGACCTCGGCTCGCACGAAGGGTTTTGGTTGCACCAAAAGCTCGAGTCGGGGACTTTCGATTTGTTGGCGTAAAATCTCGCCCTGGGCGCCTAGCAAAGTCAGCCATTCCCCTTCGGCCCCCTCCACGACGAGGGTCGCTTCCGGTAGACGGCTCCCGCTGACCGGAACACCGTCTCGCTCAAACCAGATCCGAGGCCCGCTGGGACTCTCGCTGATGAAGCTCTGACCGCAACAAAGCCCCGCCAGAATAGGCTCGGCGCTGTTGCTCTGGGCATAGACCCAGGTGGTAGGGCTGGCCAGTTGCAGAATCGGGTGATCGGGGTCAGGCAACTTGGGCTGATGGCGGTCGCTGCCTCCCACGGCTGGGATGTAGCGCCCTTCTGTGAGCAGGGTGTGCCAACGCTCGACTGACACCCAGTTGCGAACCGGCCAGGGAAGATTCCAAATTTCGATCAGGTCGACTCCGTCCCAAACGTCGTAGCGCCAGTCGTCGTTGATCGGCTTGGGGTGATTGACCATGGTCACCCCTCCCAGTCGCCGGGCCTGGGCTAGCGCCTGACGGGCTTGAGCGGGGGTCTGGAAACGAAAATCGACCCAGTTTCCGGTTCCCAGGACATTAAAGTGTCCCCCATAAGTGGTCACCTCCTGACCTTGGATCAGGGTGAGGCCGTGGTCACCATAAAGCTCGGGATGATGACTGATGGTGTTGTGGTCGGTGACGGCCAGAAAATCGAGCTGTTTGTCGCGTGCCACCTGGAGCAGCTCAGCCACCGTGGCAAATCCATCGGAGTGACAGGTGTGACAGTGAAGGTCTCCCCTGAACCAGCCGGGCCCGTGCTTTTTCATTGGGTGGATAGGGGACGGTTCCGGGTGACTGGACACATCCTGTTTGGAAGCGCTCACCTGGGCTGTGACGGTGGTCGGTTGGTGAACCCGGTAGCGACCTAGCAAGATCTGCCAGCGTCCAGCCGGCAAAGGACCGGGAAGGTAGCCCGGCGTGGCTGACGATTCAGCCACATAGAATCGGTCTCGCACAGCCCCGCTCCAACCTCGAAACCCTTCTTGAGAGGGAAAAGCTCCCAACCTCGGGTCGGCCAGGCCCAGGTCGACGACACCAGGACCCTCTAGTTCGACTCGGACCTCGACCATTTTCAGGCCAGCCGGCAGCTCGAAGGTCAGGGCCGTAAAGGCCGGGCCCTGGGGTTCCAGAACGGTGGTGACGGTGGTTTCAAAGGTCACGAAAGGTCTCCGAAAAACCAGTTCCCCGGCGATTGGGGATCGTTGGAGCAGAAAAACTCGACCACCAGGGTGACCACCTCGTCCCGGGAGAGAAACCCATCGCCGTTGCGGTCTAGTTTGGCAAAGCCTGAGGGCTCGATGCCATAGGCCTCGCAGAACACCTGGTAATCTTGTTCGCTGACCCGGCCCACGCCGCGGTAATCGAGCAGCTCGAAAATAAACGAGGCGGTGGCGTCGATGGCGCTTTCTTGACCGGGGAGACTCTCGAGCATCTCGAGTTCATATTCGAGGGCGGCCTGATGAAAGCCGAGCCACTCTTCCAAGCTGATGCTTCCATCACCGTCGACATCGCAATTCTGGGCCAGGGTGGACCACAGTCTCCGGTTGGTTTGGTCGAGTTCCCTGGCCCTTCGGCTATCGGGGGTGAGTTGGCGCTGTTGGACGACCTGCTCGAGGATGCGGGCGAAATCGTTCCATTCGATCAAGCCGTTGCCGTCGACGTCAAGAATCTGAAACTTGCGGGTCAGTTTTTTCTTCTGGAAGGGGCTTAGCACGATTCTTGGGACGGATTCTCTGCTCACTCGATAGCTCCTCGAAGCGGTTATTCAAGATTTTTTCGGTGTCGAACAGTAAGCTATCCTTTGAGGAGTCATATGATGGATACAAAGACCTTGTTTACAACCTTCCCACCCACCATCTCGCGGGCCCAAGATCGGAAAACGCCCGATGACCCCGGAAAGGAGCTGCCGTTCGAAGACGGTGTTACTCTTTCCGGGGCCGGAATTGTCGCCGGAGCCCCGACGGTTCACCAGGGACAGATGCCGCTGTTCAGCCTGGGGTTGAGTGAGCTGGCCGACAGCCGTCCCCACTACCCGAGTTCTTACGACCTTACCAACATCATCGCCGTGGCCGCTACCGTGTCCGCCGTCGGGGGTTTGCTCGGACCGGCCGGCGCCAAGGCTTTTCTTGAGACCTACCAGGAAGAAGCCGGGAGGGCGCGTCGCGGTGACGGTCGCTTTGTCCAAAAGCGGGGGGACACCCAGTTAGCCACTCTGCGCGAGACTTACGGGATGAATTTTGCTGCTGGCTTACCCGGCAATATGCCGCTTCAGGTCCTGAGAGCGGCTACCGGTATGTCTTTGACTCAACTGGTCGAAAATCCCAAGGCAGTGGCCCAGGCTGCTCCCGACCTGGCCGACTGGAAGGCTCCTGAACCGGCCCCCGGTGGTCGCGAAAGGATCGCCAACGGCAGAATTCGGGCCAAGAACGGGACCACCCATGTGAGCACCCTGAGAACTACCTACGGCGACCAATTCGCCGACGGGGTGCCGGAAAAGGTCGCCTTATCGGTCTTGCGAAATGCTACCGGCAAATCTCTGAGCGAGATGGTCGACGACCCTGAGTCGATTCGCAAGGCGATGCCGAAAATCGCCATGGAGGCCCTCAAGAGCGATCGTCGAGAGACCTTGAAAGATTTCTAACAGAGCCTTCCAAGCTGTCTCACAACACTACGGAGGCAAAAATGCGTCAAGCTCTGAGCAATACCCACCCCTTTTCTCAGTATCACCGAGTTAGAGGGGCGATCCTGAACAAGTTTCCCGACGTCGACTACACCAACAGAGGGACTCTCAAGGTTCGCAAAGATTTCGAGGTCGAACTCCCCGGCAACGGCCAGGCCGTCAGAACGGCTGTGGTCCACGCCGGAAGCGAAGTTTCCTGGGATGACCCCTCGGTAGCGGACCGAGTGGTCCTCAGTAGCGACGGCGGACGAGTGCAACAGCTTTTCCGACGGGAAGGCGATCGGCTGGAGAATCACGTCGTCAGCGACGGGCGCCCGGCTGGAGCCCACGTTTACCGGCCTCTCGGTGAGGAGGCTGTGGCTCGACTCGAATCGGACTCGGGTCAGGGAGCGTCGCCCGAACTGGTCGGAGATCTTCAGTTCTTGGCTAAAGTTGTGCGGGCCCAGGGGGAAAGTGTGAGCACTCGGGAGGCCGACCAGCCCGGAGTCCAGCTCACCTCAAACTACGGGATTAGCGGGAACAAAGAGATCTTGGCCTACTCCCAGGTCTTTGGCGACCGAATGAACATCGCTTTGCAGCAAAACCGGCAAGACGGCACCACGGTCAGACAACTGTTTACGACCAGAGAGATCGGTATCAGCGACCGTCTCGACGGTATCGCGGCTAGTTGGCACGACGCTCGCCACGGCCTGGCCGGGATGATCGCGGGGCCCAGTCTGGTGTTGATTCACCAGGCCATTACCCTCGACTCAAACGGCCGGCTGACCGATAGCCGAGCGGCCGAGATCGACCTCAAGAGTCGGGACGGGGAGATGCTTCTCAACCTCCGAGGCGCTGGTTAAGGTTGGCTCCCGCGATATAGGGTGACGGTTTGATAAAGGTGTCTTTGTTCTGAACAAAGGCCTGAGGCGGCAGCTGGTCGCTTTTGGTCTTGAGGCCGTCCATCTTCTTGACGGCTGTGCCTAAAGCCATAAATTCGATGATTCCCCCGCCTAGCTGTGAGATATAGGTTTTGATGCCGACCACATCGTCGGCGCCGCACTCGTCGGCCTCTTTGGCCAGGGTGACGATGGCGTTCTCGCGAGCGTCGTAAATCAGGGTTGTCAACTGCTCGATTTCGCCTCGCCGAAACGATTGGAAGAAGCTACTGATGCCGCCCGCCAAACCGAGCGAATAGACCGAGACTCCTAACACGAGCCGGACCGGCATGTAGCCCGCTCGGATGATGTTCCACATCTCCTGGTTGGTCAGATCGCTGGTGACCGGGTTTTCTTTGTATTCCTCTGGCAAAGCGGGGTGATGGGAGGCGGTCCCGATCATGACCATCTCCTGAGCTCCCATCAGGTGCATCATGCTGGTCTGAATGCCGACCACGGCATTGGCGCCGGCCTCGCGGGCTTCGGCCGTGATCCGTTCCAGGGCGAGATGGCGGGTCTTGTTGAAAATCTCGGAGAACTCGGTCACTTCCCCGCGACCCAGGCTGCGGACCAGACCTCCGATCCCCCCTCCCAATCCGATCGAGTAGCAGACGTTGCCGAAGGCGAATTTCATCGGCTCGAAACCAGCGTCCATCTGGCAAAAGAGTTCCTGACCGTCGGCCGAACTCGAGAAGCTCAAAGGTTCGCTGGTGGTCTTGCGCACGCACGACCCTACCGACAGGAACTCGATGTTGCCCCCGTGGGTGACCAGTTCGTTGGTCACACCGGTCACTCCGATGCCTCCCCGCTGGTGAGCTTCTTTCATCATCCGCTCGTAGGCTCGCTCCCGTCCATCTCGGATGATGCTGGTCATCTCGGTCACTTCACCCCCTACCAGAGTTCGGACCGAGGCGGTAATGCTTCCGATGAAGCCCATCGAGAACACGCTATTCCCGATCACGAGATCGCCGGGCTCAAGGCCCACCCGATCAAGACAGTAGATTTCGTTGCCTGAAAGGCCGGTTACAATCGACATCCAGAGACCGTTCGAGGCCTATTCCTGGAGGCCCTCGATCCCTTTGATTTCAAAATCTCCGAAGTCCGGGTCGGACTGAGGGGCTTCGATATCGACCTCGAAGTTGAGGTCCTCATCGAGTTGCTCGAAGGTCTTGTCGACTTCCATCGGCTCTTCTTCAAAAGGGTCTTGGGCAGGCTTCTCAAGTCCCTCGACGCCTTCCACTGGGGGAGGCGGGGCCACCGTTTCCTCAGGCCGGGGCGGAGGCGGTTGGGGTGGCTCGGCCGTCGGCTCCGGCTGGGGGGAAGGCTGGGGAGACTCGGGAGCGGACTCCTCCGGC
>CAYRFU010000376.1:0-6348 GCA_964423525.1 uncultured Burkholderiales bacterium
GGCCTGGCGCCACGCCTCACGCCGTGCCGCCCAAAGCTTGAAGCCCTCGACCCGAGCCGGGTCTTCTTCGAAGGCTACTGTGACCGTTTTACCCTCGTTGACGACGTTCCGGGCCGTTATCGGATGGATGGTGCTGACTTCCCACTTAGACCATTGGTTGGGTAACCACTGGTTCAGTGACTCCGGCGGTTTGGGGCACTCCGTGAGTTTAGGTCGCGCAACTCTTAGAAGCGGCCGGTCCTCTTGCTCGCTCGCCGCCTCAGGTTCGAATGTTCTAACGGCCGGATGGTCGGGCAGACTCTCGAGACGGAGTATCCAGTGGTAGTCCGTTATACGGAGATCTGGTGGGCTCTTGAGTCGCTGATACTCGATCAGATACTCGAAGAGCTGTTGCACCTTCTCTCTAGCGAGCTGGTATTCGTCACTGGTCACACTCAATCGGCAAGTCATGAAACAGATTGTCCCGGAGACGGGTTTTTCTCAGAAGTTGGCGCATCTCCTCGCGCCTTTTTAATGTATATCATAGCCCCTTGACAGAGTGTGTCACCGAGGGATTCCATTGCGATCAGCGAATGAAAACGGCCTAATCCGAGGGAGGAAAAGGTCGCCATTGCACCTCATCCAGCAACGATATCTGGCTGAGAATCTAGTCCGGCTCAAGCGGGCTGACGACCAGGAACGGTTCGCCGCCTCTCAACGGCGAGGGCGCATCGACCCCAATCCCCACCAGGTCGAGGCGGTCATCTTCGCTCTAAGCCGCATTCCCGAAGGCGGCTGCATTCTGGCTGACGAGGTCGGGCTGGGTAAGACCATCGAGGCCGGTTTAGTCATGGCCCAGATGCTGGCTGAGGGCACGCGACGGATTCTGGTGATTTTGCCCAAGCCTCTCCTAGGTCAATGGAAGCAAGAACTCTACAGCCTTTTCGGGATCGAGGCCAGAGAAGGAAGCGAAGACCTCATCGGAGAGGGAGTTTTCCTAGTGGGCCGAGAGTTCGCCGGCAGCGAGAAGGGCGCCACCTTATTGGCAGAAGGCGAACCGTTCGGTTTGTGTATCATCGATGAGGCGCACGAGATTTTCGCCGGAATCTATAAGCGTTTCGACAAATACGGCAGCTACAAAGAGGAGGCCAAAGAGGCCGTTATGGCTCATCGCGTGCGAACCATTTTGGGGCGCACGCCGGTGATGCTCCTGACTGCCACCCCCATTCAAAACAGTCTCACCGAGTTGTGGGGGCTAGTCCAGTATGTCGAGCCGACCGGCACCTTGTTGGGTGACGTTCAGACTTTCCGCGAGGTTTTTTGTGACGGAGACGATCGCAAAGTGCAGCCGGATCAGGCCTTCGAACTGCGAAAGCGCATCGCCACCGTTTGCCAACGCACCCTCAGACGCCAGGCCCAAGAGTTTCTTGAGCAACCGTTCGTTGACCGCCAGGCTCAGCTCTTTGAATACCGCATGACGCCCGAGGAGAAAGCCCTCTACGATGGTGTGACCGAGTATCTCTTAGAGCCTGAGCTTTGCGCCTTTCGGGGCAGCCAGCGACGCCTTCTTCTGATCGGCTTCCATCGTCGCATGGCTTCTTCTCTAGCAGCCCTGGCAGCCAGTCTGAACAAAGTGGCCGAGCGACTCGAGCGAATGGTAGAGGGGGGCTCAGCGGGTGACCTTGAGACAGAGCTTCTTCTCTCCTTCGGCCAAGATTTCGAAGACGAGCTGGAGCCCAACTCGGAGGCCACTCAACCGACCGAGCTGCCCAGACGTGACAAAGTTCTGGCTGAGCTCGAGCGGGTACGGGCACTTATCGCAACCGCCGAGTCTTTACCCCACGATAGCAAAGCTCAAGCTCTCCTCGAAGCGCTCACGATGCTAAGGCGGCGCCAGCAACAGGGCCTGAGTAGCGGCAAGGCGGTTGTTTTTACCGAGTCGTTGACGACCCAGGACTATCTTTACACTCTCTTGCGGGAAGCCGGCTACCCTTCCGACGAGATCACCCTCTTCCGTGGGGGCAACAAAGGAAAAAGAGTTGAGCAAGCCCTGCAACGGTGGCAAGCAGAAGTCGGTGACAGACTTCCGCCGGCCAGTTTGCCCAGTCGCAGCGTGGCTGTTCGGCTCGCCCTCGTTCACGAGTTTGCCACCTGCTCGCGAGTCTTTATCACCACCGAGGCTGGCGCGAAAGGTTTGAACCTGCAGTTCGCCGACACCGTGATTAATTACGACCTGCCCTGGAATCCCCAACGCATTGAGCAGCGCATCGGCCGTTGCCACCGCTACGGTCAAGAGCGAACCGTCACTGTGATCAATTTTCTAGCCAAGGACAACGAGGCTCAACGTCTGACCTTCGAGATTCTCAGCCAAAAGTTAGACCTTTTCGGCCGACTCCTGGACGCCTCCGACCGAGTGCTCTACGAACCCGGAACCAACACCCCCGAAACCCTGGTCTCGACGCTCGGCAGCGAGTTCGAGGCTTCACTTCAAAAGATCTACGACCGCGCCCGAACGGTGGACGAGATCGAACAAGAGCTTCGCCAACTGCGAGATAGCGTATCGGCCCAAAGGAAAGCGTTCGAAGAGACCATGAAACGAACGGCCAACCTCATCGATACCTGGTTAGATGAGTCGGTGCGTCACGTTTTTCGGCGAATCCAAGAGGAGTTGCCCGAGAGCCTCAAGAGCCTGGACCGCAACTTGCAAGCCCTGCTTCTCCGTTATCTTGACCGGCGGGACGTCAGCTATCGGAAGCTCTCGGGTAACGGTCAAACTGTTTTGGAAATCCAGGCCCACGCGAGCCTCCCCCAGGGCTATGGGGACGGGGTCACTTTGGTCGTGGGGCCCGTTCACGAACTCGAAGAGGGTGAGGCCCTTCATCCCGGCCATCCTTTGATCGCTCGAGCCGTTGATGATATCAGGCAGTCGACTCGCCAACCTGTTGGCATCAGGATCGCATGCCCCCCAGGCTCCCCTCTTCAGTGCTATCGAGGCAAACGAGGTCGTCTCTGGCTAGAGAAGGTTATCTTCAATGGTTTTGAACGAAACGAGCAGCTTTTGGTGGTGGCCTTGCTCGAGGGTGAGTCTCAAGCCATTCCTCCGGCTGAAGCGACGGCGCTCCTCCAGGAAACGGAATTCCGCGATGAGCCCGATCTCGTGCCCCT
Organism: uncultured Burkholderiales bacterium; assembly: GCA_964423525.1. Taxonomy (GTDB): domain Bacteria; phylum Vulcanimicrobiota; class Xenobia; order Xenobiales; family JADMJV01; genus CAYRFU01. The sequence goes on from CAYRFU010000376.1 coordinate 3,145, forward strand.
GAGTTGGCCTAAAAGAGTTATTCAAGATTCGCTGGAAGAAGCTGTCTTGGAGGCTCAACTCGAAGCCGGAAATCGCGAACAGCAACGTTTTGAAAAGGCTGCCCAACAGGTAGAGCGCTACCTCGAAGACCGCCTGCTAGTTTTAAATCGCCAACGCCTCCTCCTCGAGGAGCGACTTGAAAGACAACGTCACGAACGCGACAGCGCCATCAGCTCTCAAAAGCGAGGTGACTCCGAGAAAAAAGTTCAGAAAACCCAGGCGAAACTCGACGCCCTTCAACAAGAAATCGACCAGCTTAGCGCGCGAGAGGACGAAAACTACCAGAAGTGGCGTCAGTTTGCCTATGATAAGCGTTTTCACTCGCCCCAAAGAGAAACCCTGATGGAAGTGGAGTTCGTAGTCGAGTGATGGGTTTTAAGGTTCTTCATACCTCCGACTGGCATCTTGGAAGTCGCTTTCTGCGCTTCGACAGGAGTGATGCCCTGAAGCTTTCACGCGCCCGTCTCGATGCCGTTGAAAGTGTCTTGGCGATGGCCCAATCTTTTGCTGTTGACGCTGTACTGTGCGCCGGGGACCTTTTCGATTCTATGCAACCGGCCGATGAATGGTGGAAGGGTCTGCTCGAGAAACTTAGCAAACATCCCAACACGGGACCCGTTTTCTTACTGCCAGGTAATCACGACCCGATAACGCCGACCTCGGTTTACGACCCCGATCACCCCTTTCGGAAAGGCCTGCCGGACTGGGTTCACGTTGTCGATCGACCCGATTTTTATTGGGAATTCGGGCAGCAAGCCGTCGTTTATGGAGTGCCCTGCACATCACAGGCCGGTGAGAACGACCCCCTGGAGAAGCTGCCGTTTCGAGAGCCTGGCGATGAAAGAATCAGATTAGCTTTGGCCCACGGTCAGACCCTCGACATCCCAGGCCATTCGAACCCCTTTCCGGTCCGGCCCGAGAGGGGAGTTGAGCGTGGCTTTGATTATGTTGCTCTGGGGGATTATCACAGCCGGATGGAGGTCAAGACCGGTGGGCCTACCGCCATCCATTATTGTGGTTCGCCGGAGGCCACCAAATTCGGTGAAGAAGAGGCCGGTTATGTTGCCCTGGTCTATCTCCGCCGAGGTGGACTTGCCCCCCAGGTCCGCCACCAACGGACCGGGCGGTGGCTCTGGCGCCGGGAGGTTTGTTCTAGCGTTGAAGGGCTGCAGCGCCTGATGACCACCGAAGACCTCCGCCAAACAGTCCTTCACTTGACCCTGGGTATGGAGCTGCCTTTGCTGATGTATGAGGAGGTCGAGCGCCTGATTGAAGAACTTCGCGGCACCTCGGCCAGTCACGGGCGGGTGGGCGTCTTGGTTCTCGACCGAGAGAGACTACGGATCAGTACGGAGAATTTCGAACAAGCCTTTGAGGCTTTACCAGAAGCGCTTCAACAAGTGGCTCAGGCTTTGGCTCAACGGCCCGGTCCCACGGCGCGAAGGGCACTTTTTCATTTTCATAAGCTCACTCAGGGGGGTGGAATTTGAGACTGCTCACGCTGAAACTTGACCATTTCGCCACCGTTGCTAAGGCTGAACTGGCCTTCGGCCAGGCGCTCAATGTGTTCTACGGAGCCAATGAAACAGGCAAATCGACGCTGGCTGCAGCCATCCGGGCTGGACTTCTCCTTGCTCATAACTCGAAAGCTAGAGAAGCCTATCTCCCCTGGGGTGGTGGAGAGTCGCCCCGAGTGGAGCTCGTTTTCACCACCGAGCCACACCGCTTCTGGCGTATCAAGAAATCGTTTGGGAGCCGACCGACCAGCGAACTCTCTTTCTCCAAAGACCGAATCGCCTTCGACACGGAAGCCTCCACGAGGGCTGCTCAGGCCAAATTGCAAGAGATTCTCCAATGGGGTATCGCCAAGCCAGGCGGGCGCGGCGGCCCGAAAGGCCTTCCCAGTAGCTTTTTGACCGCCGTCTTGCTACCTGAACAAGGTCACACCAGCGAGCTTTTTCAAAACAGCCTGGCGGACGACCACGACGAGTCGGCCCGTGAAATGCTCATCGATGCACTCCAGGCGCTGGGCCAGGACCCTTTCTTCAAGCAGCTTCTTCAAAAGGCTCAGGACAAAGTCGATGAAGCCTTCACCCCCACCGGCAAACTGAAGAGCGGCGCGAAGTCCCCTTTCAGGCGGATCAAAGACCGAATCAACGAGGCCCAGAGAGAAGTCCAGCGATGGCAACAAGAGCTGGAGCAGACCGGCCAAGTTCAGGCACGCCTAGCTGACCTTCAGCATCAACGCGAGCAGTTGATCTCAGACATTGAAGAAAGACGAGAAAGCCTGAAGGCCCTGGAGAGAGATCTTGAAACCCACAGCCAACGGAAGCAAGTGCAAGAAAGTTTAGACCAGGCCAAGCAAACTTTGTCAGAGTATGACCGGCAGCGCGACAGTCTGAAGCTCTGTGAAGAGAAGATTGAGGGCCTGGTCACCTCCCTCGAAGCCTTTCACCAAAGCCAGCGCCAGTTGGCGGAGGCGTTGGAGAAACTCCAATCGGAGAAAGAGGAACAGAAGGAGAACCTCATTCGTCTGCAGAGCGGCGAGGCCGTTCAAGAGCGACGAATCCAAGAGCAGACGATTCGAAACCAGATTTTGGAACTCGAAGGTAAGCGTGCCAAAGTGGCCGAGTTGCTGGCCAGGGCCGAGTCGGCTAAAGATCTCGAAGATGAGATTTTGGATCTTGAAGAAGAGCACGAAGACTTAGAGGACCAACTCGAGACCCTCAAGAGCACCCTGGAGCGACGCCAAGGCGAAACAGAGGTTTGGAGCCTGGTGGCCACCTGGTTTCGACTCCAACAGGCCCAAGCTCAGGCTGAAGAAATGCAGGCCCGTCAGGAGAAGGGGCGCGCTCTTCAGCAGCACATCACTGGCCTCGAACGAGAAAAAGCTGAGCTTGATTCACAGCACAATCTCGCCCTAGAGGAAGTTGACCTCACTCTCCTTCGAGAACTGGAAAAGAAGCTCGAGGTGAGTCGGGGGCAACTCCGGGTCGGCCTCTCACTAGCCTATGAGCCGCTCCAAGCCTGCCAACTTGAGCTGACTCTCGACGGCCAACCCACCACCTCATCGAGCGAACCTTTCTCGGTCGAAGCCGAGCGCGAGATTCGCCTGAAGATCGGCAACGTTGCCAATTTGCTCGTTCAGGGAGGCCGGCCAGAGG
>CAYRFU010000377.1:0-6343 GCA_964423525.1 uncultured Burkholderiales bacterium
GGAAGGGAAGGTAGCCGACCTGGGTTCAGGCTACGGCTACTTAAGCTTCCACCTCCCCCCCGGTGTCGAAGAGGTCCATCTTTTCGAAGAAGAGCGACTGGCCCTCGACTGCTCGCGCCAGAACGTGACGGGAGCGGCCTTTTTCCACTGGCTGGATGTAACTCAGGAGATTCCCGAAGGAAATTTTGACTGGGTGGTGATGAACCCACCCTTCCACCATGATAAACCTAAAGAGTTCAGCCTGGGAGAGGCCTTCGTGTTGGCGGCGGCTCGAGCCCTAAAAAAGGGAGGACAACTGCTCATGGTGGCCAACCAGCACCTCCCCTACGAACAAGTTCTCAAAACCTCTTTCAAAACCTGGAAGGAGCGAGCTCGGGACGGGGCTTTCAAGGTGCTTTGGGCCAGAAAGTAAGACTCGACAAACTGCTCTCGAACTTAGGCTATTGCTCTCGCAAAGAAGTCAAGCAGTGGATTCGCGACGGTCGTCTGTCGCTGGGAGGACGCCACCCCAAAGGCCCCGCTGATAAAGTCTTTCACCAAGAGGTAAGACTGGATGGCCAGGTTCTGGACCCTCCCCCTCCCTTCACTTTGCTCCTTCACAAGCCGGCTGGTTACGCCTGCAGTCACGATGACCACCCCCCTCTGGTTTATAGCCTTCTGCCGGAACGTTTTCGGCTACGAAAGCCCAAGTTGTCGACAATAGGACGTCTTGATCGCGATACCACCGGGGTTCTTCTGATCACCGATGATGGCGACTTGCTGCATCGGCTGACCTCACCCAAACACAAAGCTCAGAAAGTCTACCAGGTGACAACTCGCGACCCGCTGACTCCGGCCGAGGCCGAGCTGCTGGCCTCGGGCACCCTCGAACTCGACGGCAAAAGGCTCCGTCCCGCCGTCGCCAAGCTCATCAGCCAGCACCGACTGGAGCTGACTTTAACAGAAGGGCGATTCCACCAGGTCAAGCGTATGCTGGAGCTAGTTGGTAACGAAGTCACCTCGCTGCACAGAAGCCGCTTCGCCGGAGTCTCTCTTGGCGAACTGGAGCCGGGCCAGTTTCGTCAGTGGACAGAAACCTTCTCGTGAGGAAGCGGTTTATTCTCTCGACCGGCCAGAAGACCCCGTCCCCCCCTTCCTCTCATCAGGCCGGTCTTTTTTATTTGGGCTCCGGCACTTTCAGCTCCGCTCCACTCTGCTGGACGATCTCATGAACTTCTAGCTTGACCGGTCCAGTGAAGGCGTCCGAAGAGAGCTTCCGATCTTGGGTGTGCTGCTGGCGAAAATTGTCGGATTGAGTCCAGGCCCGAAACAGCTCTTCACTTTCCCAGAAGGTAAGCACCACGTAGGGGTCTTCGGCTTTGGTGGGTCGGAGGAGACGGTAGGCGACGAAGCCCTCCATCTGGTCGACCAGGCCGAGACGCTCAGCGAAGCGCTCTTCAAAGGCCTGGGCCTGGTCGGGATGAACGGGAATGCGGTTAGCAACGGTAATCATAGAGCCGCGTTCGCCGCCGGCGGTTGAACCCCCGCCCGGAGTTTACACGATGGCAAAAAACGAACAACAGCTCCCCTGTAAAGTCGGGGGACACACGTGCCGGAGGGCCGCCGACTTCAAACCTGGAGGACCTGGTGTTCGTTCATTCGATTGCCCAAAAATTTCATACTGTCTCAGCCGACCCGCTCGAAACTCCCACTTCCGAGAACGGTGAGCCCCGGCCCGGGGAACCGGAGCCGGTCGACTACCCCTGGGACCCTTTCCTGTCTTGTGATCCCCTCGAGACCAATTGGGGCTTCGGACGACGAGAGAACCAGTTTAATCAGCTGATTCAGGAAGCGGTCACCACAGGCTGGCAGGACGAAACCCGTCCCCTCGACGCCAAGCTCTTCAAAGCTCTGATCGCCGCTGAATCGAGCTTCAACCCCCACGCTCGCAGTCGCAGCGGAGCGGTTGGCCTGGTCCAGCTAATGCCTGGAACGGCTCGCGCCCACGGCCTGAAACTCACCCCTCGCGATCAGCGCCTTCAGCCCGAGAGGGCCATTCCGGCCGGCGTCTCGGTGCTCAAGGAAAAGTATCGCTTCCTGCTTAACCCGCCCCAGAATCGCGACTGGGGCGAAAAGGTGGCCAAAGCTTACCAGAAATTCGGGCTTCCCGACGATGACAACCTCTGGCGGCTATCGCTGGCCGGTTACAACGGAGGAGCCAGCACCGTTGTCAAAGCCATGGCCGAAGCCTACGACCGAGGCTTTGACCCCCGGGAGTGGGGCAACCTCGTGGGAGACCGTGAGCAGCCCACCACAACCCCGCTTTATCAAGCGGTGCGCGAGACCTTCGGAGAAGAACGAGCGGCCTCCAAATACCGTGAAATGGCCAACTACCCCGACCGAGTCATGGGCTTTTTCGAGATCGCCTCCAAGCCCCTGGAGGGACGACGCATCATGCTCGACCCTGGCCACGGAGGGAAGTTCCCGGGAGCGGTCGGACCCAGCGGTTTACAAGAGAAAGAAGTCACTCTCGATGTCTGCCTGAAGCTACGCGACAAACTGCAGGCTTTAGGAGCCGACGTGCGGATGACCCGGGAAACCGACCGAACCGTAGCTCCACCCGACGCGACTTTAGGTGAAGATCTGGCTGCCAGGGTCGCCCTGGCTAATCAATGGCCCGCTGCCTTTTTCATTAGCGTTCACTGTAACGCCGCCGTCAATCCCCAAGCTCACGGCACTGAGACCTACATCGCTCGCAAGGCAAGCCAACGGTCTCAAGCCCTGGCCCGGGACATCTATCGAGATATGGTTGACCAACTCGGCCTGCGGGGTCGCGGAGTGAAGCGGGCCAACTTCCATGTCATTCGAAACACCACGATGCCGGCCGTCCTAGTCGAGACAGCCTTCCTATCCAATCCGATCGAGGAGAGCCTCCTGGGCGACGAGGAATTCCGAGACCGAATCGCCGAGTCGATCGCGTCGGGAGTGGTCAAATATGAACAGGCTCAAGCCGTCCTTCGCGGCGAGGACCCCCTGGATCAATTTCAGCCGGTGGAAGAACCTTACGAGCCGATCCCTAGCGAAAACTTGTTCCCTTAATCGACAGAGATGTCGGCCCCCTCTTCGAAACCCTGGGTCGAGAGGAGCCTGACCATGAACGCAACCAAATGGGAATATCAATCTGTTAAAGTTTCGGCTGAGCCAAACGCCATTGAGGTGGCTCTTGAGCCGTTAGGGAGAAGGGGATATCAGGTGCTTCACGTGCGCGACACGGAAGACGGCCTGCTGATGATCTTGGGACGCGCGACCAATGAAGAGGCGGACCTCGAAGAAGAGACGATCAACCTTTTCACCGATAGCCAACACGAACTGATGGCCGTCAATTGGGCGCCCCCGAAAGAGCTAGAGCCAGCAGGGAGGAACTAGCGTTTGACCGCCGGCCCTCTTCGGAGGGCCTTTTTCATAGCCAGGATTTCGTCTCAGTGGAGGGAATTCCTAAACGGGCGGGACCGATAGGAGTTCTCGATGCAAAAGAAGGAAGGGGCCTATCTCGGCACTCTGGTCGGAGACGCCTTAGCTATGCCAGTGCACTGGTATTACGACCGGGCTGCCCTCTACCGCGACTACGGCCAGGTCAAAGACTACCTCAAACCTAAGAACCCTCACCCCAATAGCATCCTCTGGCGCTCTCACTACAAGGCGCCCAACCCCAAAGGAGAAATCCTCCACGGTCAGGCCGTCTACTGGGGCAAAAGAGAGGTTCATTACCACCAGTTTCTCGAGGCGGGCGAGACCACTCTAACCGGTCAGCTGGTGCAACTCCATCGCCACTGCCTCGAACAGGACCAGGATTTTCGTAGCGCCTACATCGACTACTTGACCACACCCGGGCGTCATCAAGACACTTACCTCGAGGAGTGTCATCGGAATTTCTTCCACAACTACGCCGAAGGGAAAGCGCCAGACCAGTGTGCCAAGCCCGAAAAACATATCGGCGGACTACCTCATCTGGTCCCCGCCCTGGTCCATTTCGACTCACCAGAGAAAGCTCGTCAGCAAGCTCTTGCCCGACTCCGTCTCACCCATCCCGGTCCCCGAATGGAAGGGGCCGCGAATTTGCTCATCGACCTTCTCCAGGGCCTTTTCGAAGGAAGCAGCCTGGACCAGCTGATGGAGGAAAGATTCGGGCGCCAGGACCATCCCCTGCTGGGCCACCCCCTCAAAGCTTGGATGGCTCTCCCCGACGAGCAGGTGGTGGGCCCTCGCCTGAGCACGGCCTGTTATGTGGAGGACTCCGTTCCGGCCACTCTCTACCTGGCCTGGAAGTATCACGACGACCCCGAGAAGGCCCTGATCGTCAATACCAACTTGGGCGGAGACAACGTTCACCGGGGGGCTGTCCTAGGGGCTCTTATGGGAGCGGCCCACGGAGTGGAAGGCTTTCCCGAGAGATGGCGTGACGGCCTAAAGGCCTTGTCTTTTGAGACGCGAAGTCGAGGTGGTGTCGCATGAATTTACAGCCTTTCTAGACGACATCAATCGACCCGACCTGGTCGGCCAAATGGCTCAAGAGCTACTCGATGAAGCCCGCCAGGGGTCGACCGGCGCTGCTCGAGAACTGGCCCACGCTCTTTGCTACTGCCGCTTCAAATCTTCGCGAGCCGCTTTGATGAAAGCCGTCGAAAAGGTCGAAGAACCCGTCTTGATGGAGGAAATTGCGAATCTCCTCGAGAGGCAGGCCCGCCAAGACCGCTGGGCTGTCTGGCAGCTACTTCAGGGGCTCACCAACCCCGCCTGGAAGGAGCGCTTCCAAGCTCTTCGGTCCCAATTAGAACCGGCTGTCGGCGAGGCCGACCCGCTGCTGCTGAAGGGGTCTCACAACAAAGCCCCCAAACTCGAACTGCTCGGGATGGCCGGCTTATCCAAGCCGCCTTTAGTCCCTGTGCAGAGTGAACAAAAACAGCAACCCGAAGACCAGGAGCGGCCCGAGCCCAAGCTCCCGGAACTGACGGCCGAGTGGCGGGTTTGGCCCGACCGCCTGGCCAAGCAGTCGGCCGACGAGGTTTGGGAATCGATCCAGGTGGCTCCTTTCTATGCAGGGGTCATGGGTACTCGACGGCTCAAGTTGGAGGGTTGGCAACCTCAGCCCGAAGACCAGGACCTGTACGACTGCTTCCTGGAGGGCTGGAACCACCAATGGCTGGCCGGCGGCCTGATCGATCCGCTGGGGACCGTCGAGCCGACCCTCCAGGTCGTGCCTCAGGCTGGTTCCAGAAACCTCTTGATCGCCGGCTACAACCGTCTTTGGTCTCTGGACACGGGTGAAGCTCTCGATGACTTTCAGCATTTTTGTTTCGCGCCCAACGGTCGCTTGGCGTTCCGAGGTCAAAAAGGGGTGGGCTTGACCGGGCGCAAGGTGAGCGCCCCGCTGGAACTAGCCACCTTTCAAGACGGACCTATGGGCCTGCTGTTCGCCCCCGACGGAGAGCTGTTGGTGTCGGTCGAGAAGGGTGAGGTGCGAATGCTCGATGCCACCACCTTGCGCGCCTCTTCTAGCCGGCCCAATCAGATGATGCCGGAAGCCGACTGGGAAACCATCTATCGAGAGTTCTCCCAGCACGACCGCTTTTTCGACGACTTGAAAGGCACCCCTCAAACGCGCCGCAACTTTCCTGTACCCGTGACCGGTCTGGCCTTTGTTAACGATGGTCAGACCCTGCTTCTGGCCCAGGCTAACGGTGCTATCGCTGTGCTCAATCGCCAGGGGGAACAAGAGAGGGAGTTCGCCTTCCCCGACTGGCGAGGAGGACTGGTCAGAATCCGAGGTTACAAGAACCGAATCGCGGCAGCCGACAACTCCAAACTGCTGCTCGGCAATCTTCGAGACGGCGTCACCAATAGTCAACAAGGTTGGTTTCTAGACTTTCTGTTCTCGCCGGAGGGAAATTTGCTAACCATTCGTCAGGACGGCTCGGTTTGGAGTCTGGGAGCGGGTGCCAAACGGCTGGTGGCGGCCCACTCAGGGGTGGCGGCCCTGAGTCCTAACGGTCGCCGCGTGGCGGTCGTAAGACGGTGTCACTGGTCGGTGCTCGACTCTCGAGGCGAACTTCTGGCGGAGGGTTCGTTAGCGCCAGGGCCCCAGGTCTTGAAGATCCGCTTTTCGGCCGACTCTCAAGCTTTGGTGGTTCACCGTGAGGAGAGCCAAGTGCTGGTTATCTGGAGCGGCGGATACGTCGACGAGACACCCGCCCGCCTGGGCCGTCAGCGCCACGGTCCCCTTTCACCGGTGGTGCGAAGGGCTTTGGTGCGGGCCACCCCGAATCAGAATTGGTGGCCGTTTGAGCCCGAAGGGGAGGCTCTCCGG
>CAYRFU010000378.1:0-6321 GCA_964423525.1 uncultured Burkholderiales bacterium
GCAAGAGACTGGCGCTGGGGCCGACTGCATCAACTTCAGTTTCGTCACCCTCTGGGAGAGCTTCCCGTGATCGGTCGATTTTTCCAGGGCCCTATCATCGAAATGGGTGGTGACACCGACACCCCTCTCCAGACAGCCGTTATAGCCCACCGCCCCTTCGGCGCCTCCGCCTGGTGCCCATCCTGGCGTCAGGTCGCCAACTTGGCCGACCTGGGAGCCTCGCGGACTGTTCTCCCCACGGGTCAGTCGGGCCACCCCGCCAGCCCCCACTACCTGGATCAGTTCCCTTTGTGGAGAGCGGGTCAGCTCAAGTCTCACCAAACTGGAGAGGGGTCGAAATTCCGTCTCGAACCGAAAAGTGAACCAGATCACAGAACTACTGACACACTGTAAAATACAATGCCGATATGCGACCCAAGATTCTTGTCACCTCGTCTGACCCGATCACCCTCGAAACCCTGGCCTCCCAATTGGACCCGGGGGGGATCGATGTGGTCTTGGCGCGAGACGGGAGCGAGGCCCTTCACCAGGTCGCCAGTCACCCCGACCTCTGCCTGGTCTTGATCGACCAGGATCTGTCCTGGCTAAGCGGCAGGGAACTTGTCAACGAACTGGCAAAGCAATGGCCTCAACTCCCCACTCTCTTGATGGGCGAGACAAAGCCCACCTTTCGGGACGTTCTCAAGAGGCTCGCTCAGGCGCCTAAAGTCGCCAGTAGACGACCTTAGAGACTTCCAATTCGTCCTTCTCGATGCACCCAGGAATATCGACCACCACGTTGGGCTTTCCGTTTTGAGAAAGCAACTGACCGTAATCGCGGCTGGCCCTCTGAGCGAAGGTTTTGTGAGCCACGGCTAGCACCACGCAATCGTAGCCGTGGCCAGCATCGAACGGGTTGTCGCTGACCTCAAAGGTTCGTCCCTTGCCGGACTCGGCCAGGGGGTCGTGGACGGTAACGGTGGCCCCATAACTCTGAAGCTCGTTGATCAGATCGAAGACGCGGCTGTTGCGGGTATCTTTGACGTTCGGCTTGAAAGTCAACCCCAGCACCAAGACGCGGCAACCGGAAACGGCCTTACCGGCCTGAATCAAGAGTTTGATGGTTTGCTGGGCTACAAACTGGCCCATTCCGTCGTTGACCCGCCTGCCGGCCAGCAGGACATCGGTATGAAATCCGACCTGCTGGGCTTTATAGGAAAGATAGAAAGGGTCGACCGGGATGCAGTGCCCACCCACCAGACCGGGCCGAAAAGGCAGAAAGTTCCACTTGGTTCCGGCGGCTTCCAAGACCGCTTTGGGGTCTAAGCCCAGCTTGTGGAAGAGCATGGCCTGTTCGTTGATCAGGGCGATGTTCAGGTCTCTTTGGATGTTCTCGATGACCTTGGCCGCTTCGGCCGTTCTCAAGTCTGGCGCTTGATGAATACCGGCCGAGACCACCAGGCCGTAGGCGTCGGCAACCTTCTCCAGAGTTTCGGCGTCATGACCGGAGACGATTTTCACGACACTGTCAAGGGAGTGCTCGGGGTCTCCTGGGTTGATGCGTTCCGGAGAGTAACCAACGGAAAAGCCCTCTCCACAGCGTCGACCCGAGGCCGCTTCCAGTTCCGGGATGCAAATCTCTTCCGTGCAGCCTGGGTAGACAGTGGATTCGAAGACTACGATGGCCCCTTCGGGCATATTCTCGCCCACGGTGCGGCTCGCTTTGAGCAGGTAGGAAACATCAGGTTGCTTAGCATCGTTGATGGGGGTGGGCACGGCCACCACGATAAAGTCGCAGTCGGCCAGATCAGTCGCGGAGGCAGTAAACTCCAGGGTGGGCTGAGTTAACTCTGACTGTGACATTTCACCGTTACGGTCAATCCCGGTCTTCAGCTCTTGCACTCGTTTCTCTTGAGCGTCGAAACCGACCACTTTGACTTTGTTGGCGAAAGCTACAGCCAAGGGTAAGCCCACATATCCTAGCCCGACGACAGCGAGCTTTTTTGGCAGATAACTCATAGCAGCGGCTGGTTCAGCCATAGCCAACCTTTTCCTTCCCTGTGACCGGTTTACATCCGGTCAATATCCATTTGGCATCCCCTCGAGCATACTAGCGATGAGATGATCCAGACGCCAGCTGCCCCAACGTTCGTGACCTCAACTCTGACCGGCCTCGCCCAGGCTGCCGCCGCAGCTAAAGAGTCGGGATTTGCTCTTGTCGACACCGGAGATACCGTTGCCATAGCCCTCGACCCCAAAGCTCTGGCGGCCAAGGCCGAAGACCTGAACAAGCAGGCCGCCAAACTAGAAAAAGAGGCCACTCAGCTCGACGGCCAGGCCAGCCAGCAAAAAGAGGATGCCGAAGGACTCACCAAAGAGGCCCGAAAACAGGAAGAGCAGGCCTCCGAGGCCCAGGTCGACGCAAGTCGTCTCAATCAAGAAGTCGAGAGTTTCTCTGACAAAAAGACGCACCTCGACGAAGAGATCAGTTTACGGGCTGAGCAGATGGCTGAGGCCAGGGCCGATGCCCAGGAAGAGCGCCAAAACGCTGCTCTCTACCGCCTCCAGGGAGTCCGACTCCTGGCCATGGCCGAAGGGGAGCCCACCCTGGTCGATGACGCTCTCGAACTGATTGCCCTGGCCGACAGCCAGCTCCTGTCAGCGGCCGGCCTCGACCGTCAGGTGGGCGAATGGAGTCAGCTGCTCGCTAGCCTTCGAGGTGAAAGCCAGAGAGTGGTCTACCTGATTCAGGACTCGACCACCCGCCAACAATACCTGGTGTCGGAAGCCAACCGGTTGGGAGCAGAGGCCGCCACCACCCGCAACGAGGCCACCTCTCAGACCCGCTCGGCGCAGGCCACCGAAGACTCCGCGAGAAAAGCCCGCAGCCGAGCCTCTGACCTCACCTTCGAGGCTCGCCGAGCCGAGACCCTAGCCGAAGTCGCTTCGCTGTAGTCGCCGCCAGTGTGACTCACGGGTCGATCCGAGACAGGTCCACCCTTACTCTCTCGAGGGATGCTTCAGTAACTCGGCCTGAGTTCTCATAGACCTCTGGGGACGTCCCTTTGATTTGGCCGATGGTCTCTCTTACTTCATCAACGGAATCCCTCAAGTCTTCGACCGAAGCAGAGGATATCTCACTCGTCAACTCCACCTTGAACTCCGAATCCGTCAGTGGCAAGTAGACACGGGCAGTGAGGAGTCGTGACTCATCCATTCTGAGTCGAATCTGAACGTCTTCTCCGTCGGGAAGTGTTTGCTCTAGATCCGTACCCAGAATCACGAGTTGGCCAACTTTGACATTATCCTTGGCGAAGAGACTGTGACCCTCTGGAAAATACACATTCAAAGATTCGTTGGTTCCCACCCTAACTTTGTTTGACGCTTTGAAAGTCTTCATACCGTAGGCCGGAAGTGGCGTTCTCTCGGCTACTACCCAGGCGGAGGATTGATCCTCAAGTGCGACACCGTAGTTGTAAGGAGTGACCGGTCTGCCCTGTTCGCCTTTCTGAAAAGATGAGTCAAGCCCCGGCGGTTGGTGAAGACGAAGAGATTCCCGCTCGTCGGGTTTTCTCCTAGCTCCGTGGCGACGATTCCCTCAGGGCCGTCGAACCCGTTTCTCATATCGACTGGTTTGCCGTAGACCAGGATTCTTCCGATTTGCTGAAGCTTCATCAGGCCACCCCTTTGAATCTGAGAGTAACACCGAGAGGAAGTTCCACAACCAGTTCGCTCGTGGAAAAGGGTGACGCGGAATCAAACGAAGCCTCGGTGAGGGACGTCAGGGTGGCCGGGCCCGGAACCTCGATCTCAACGAAGCCGCCTACTTCTTGGTGACGAGTTGTCTTTGCTCTGCGGCCGCGTTTTTTGGTTCCTTTTCCCTTCTTTCTCGATATGAAGGCGCTGAAGGCGGAATAGGACAGCCTCTGTCAGAATGGATACCGGCGGAAAGAGGCGCCCAAAGAAGAATTCCCACCACTCACTCTCCCCGAGGTGATTCCCAATTCCATTTTTGACGTCAGCTGCCTGGTCGGGATGATTATCGATAAGTATCGATGGCATCAACCTCTCCATCGCCAACACCAAGCCATGAAGGCTTCCGGGATCTTCGTGGACCGCGGCAACCTCACTCGGGTGATCCTCAAGGTCGCGATACTACTCAGCCCAGTCTTCTTGTGTCTCAAAGAGTCGGTCCTCGCAAGTGCTGCGAAGGCGCAGACCGGCTTTCTTGGGCAACGATACGACAACGTGGCGATGGTCCACATCAGGAAGCCGCCCGACCAGGTCGGCAGAGACTTCTTCGGCTCGGCGAGCGATGCAAGAAGGACAGATCCTGGTCTTACACGAGAAGGGAACGGCCAGGCGCACTTCGCACTCGGAGCAACTCAAAAGAGTGACCCCATAGTTCAGGTCACCACAGCGAAGCAACTTTTCGAAGACACGCTGAGCTTCTCGGTGAAGCGCCCCGTGGGTCGCTTGATAGCGACTTTCGTGGACCTAGAGGAACGTTCCCAGGTGGTCGACGAGAATTCGCCACAGTGAGCTCCGGAACGATTCGCGTGGCTCGTACCGGCAGATGGGGACCGCGACCTGAGCAATCGCCGACACAAAGACCTCCGGCTAAAGGACTCGACTCTGTCCATCCAGCCTGGAGCAGGATTATGAACTAGCGAGGGCGGCCTGGTTACCGCTAGATTGAGAAGGTGTTAACGATTCTTGAACGGCGAACGGATGGCCGCTCGCGAAATGCATCTTGATCGATTCTCGCGCTGTACGAGGCTGAGGTCGGTTCTCAAAGCGAGCGCGGTCAGGCCGAGGACACCGTTAATCGGAGTTCGGATCTTTGAGAATCTGGTCCTCAGTGACCACCTCAACAACAAAACAGGCGGGTTTGGCGGACGTGCTCGCAACTGCTAATTTGATGGTCGTTAGCAGCTCTTTTCTAGCAGCGAGCGCTCAAAAAAAGACATATGGCTTCCTGTTGAGAACTTCGACGGCGCCTATTGCCTTTTTCACTTATTTCACTTAGACTAGCCATATGAGTAATACCATGACCGGAAATCCACTTCTTCTCGATGAGGAGGACATCGATATCGCGCGCCAGTGTGCGGTGCAACTCGCTCGTCATACGACCAAGCGCCCACAGTTTCGAATTCAACACGAAGGTGAAGACGAGGAGTGCATTGTGCTACCACAGCTCGCTTTTCGACTGTTGGTCGATATTCTGCAGCGACTCGGCGAGGGCGACGCCATCGCCATTGTTCCGGTAGACTCGGAGCTGACCACCAAACAGGCCGCTGAGCTCTTGAACGTGTCGCGACCTCATCTGGTCAAGAAACTGCTGGATACCGGTAAGATCCCGTTCTCGAAAGCCGGAACCCACCGCCGAATCCGATTGAAGGATCTCCTGAAATACAAAGAAGAGCGACGGCAAGCCGAGGAGGATGCGTTCGCGGAACTCGTCGCTGAGAGTCAAGCTCTTGGGATAGGGTATGATTGAGCGGCTCGAAAACGCCTAGAACTTCTTGTATTCACGAAACTTCACAGTCATCTATGACGCCTGCGTGCTCTATCCGTTCCACCTCAGGGATATCCTTATCCGGCTGGCCATGACCCGGATGTTCCGAGCCCGTTGGACCGACGATATTCACGACGAGTGGATTCGTTCTCTTCTTCGCGAGAACCCGAATTTGGATGCCTCCAAACTCCAAAGAACCAAGGAGCTGATGGACAAGGCCGTTGGAGATTGCCTGATCGAAGGATACAAACCATTCATCGAGCAAGTGAAAATGGATGACCCCGATGACCGCCACGTGGTGGCGGCAGCGATCGTCGTAAAAGCCGAAGTGATCGTGACCCGCGACGGCCACTTCAAACCGGAGGTCCTCGACGAGTACGGAATCGGGGTTCAAACACCCGACGAGTTCATCCTCTCGCTCTTTGACCTCGATGCCCAAGTCACTTATGATGCCATCGACCAGGCCAGAAGGGCCTGCAAGACTCCACCCTTCACCGGATTAGAATACCAGATGCTATTAACGAGAAACGGGCTGGGAGAAACTGCCAACAGAATGGCCACCTTTGAAGAATGGAGCGGCTGAGTAGCGACCAATTCTGCTACAGGCATGGAGTTTCTACGATTAAGTGCCAATGAGGATGAAAATAGAAGTCAGACGACCAACTGTGTTGGGCCATGATGATTCCCGGCTTGGCCTTCTCCAGCAAGCCTCGTCGATTTCGATGGACTCGTATCTGGCGGACCATCTCTTACGGAGAATCCGATGGATCAGCCGAGCCAGCTTGCGAAACAGGCGACGGTCTTCCAGGATTCGAAGGCGCAGA
>CAYRFU010000379.1:0-6283 GCA_964423525.1 uncultured Burkholderiales bacterium
TGAAAAAGGAGCTTAATTTCTGGAGAGGATCTGTCTCAGGCTATCCTGGCACACAGGGCGGAACATGTCAAATGACCCCGAATCGGGCGAGGTGAGTGAGCTCCAGGTCCGTCAGCAGGGCGGAAAAGACCGAAGCTTCGCCATCGTGAAAGACGGTGACAAGACCACTTACACCAACCAGGAGGGCAAGTGGGTCAGCCAGGCCACGGTCGAAGGCGACGATTATTCCTTTTCTAAGACGCTGGTGCTCGACGATGAGGCCAAGGAAATGCTCAAGCTTCAGATGATGCTGCAGATGGGTGGGCTCGGTTAGGACGAACCCGGAGGCGTCGCGGCTCTCCTTCGAGGTCGCGAAGTTCAATCCAGAAATCGTTCTCGTTGAACCTTTTCAACAAGGCCCGGTAGCTTCCGTCTTGAGCCCGAACCAGGCGGCTGCCAACCGGGTCGACACCCGGGTCCCCCGAGAAGAAAACACGGGCGATCAAAACGTCCAGGTCTTGGCCACGCAAAACACACCAGTCCCCCGTGCGCTCCACCGACTCGATTCGAGGAAGGTCAACCACTCGCCAATCGGTATCCAGGCTAAAGCGTAACGGGAGCCTAGAATCTCGTAGCCCCGTGCGAAGTCGGCACACCAAGCGACCGGACCGCTGGGGAGTAAACTCGCCAAACAGGATTTCCTGCTTGATCTTGAGGAGTTGCTGGTCGGGCTTGGGCTCGGTGCGATAGCGGGTGCAGCGTTCGGGAAACAGTTCGTTGCGCAAACAAAGATCGACCTCGACCTGGCCTCGCCAGGCCGAGGGGGCCATGACCCGAAACTCGACGGGTTTTCCGCTCGCCAGCAACTTGGTCGATGGAGAGTCGAGTTCGATTTGATGAGGGGCTGGTTCAGGCGGGCTGGGATAGAGCACGAAGCCGACTTCTTGGGGGGGCCTCTCATAGCGCACGAAGACGCCCTCCACCGGCTCCTTAGTTGGACTATCGAAGGTGAGGCGAGCTTGATAGTTGGACTCTTCAAGCTGCCCTGGGGAGGGTGGGTTCGGGGCTCGGAAGACTCGACTCTTCTCCTCTCGCTGAAAGACGACCGACCCTATTTCGATGGCCTTAACCTGAGCCAGGGCCCGATCCAGGTTGGGATCGTTAGCCGAGGTCAGTTCACATCGTCTTGAACCCTGGGGTAAAACGACCTGATAACCGACCTCGGGCACGATTTGAAAGGACCTTTGAGCTATTCGAGTGGCCCGGGAACGGTGGTCGCCAGCGAAAAGTTCGAGACTTGCGGGACCGGGATCCAGTTGACTCAGGTCGAGCCGAAGCGAAAACCGCTTCTGTCTCTGGTCGGGGGCCAGGGCCGCTTCGGGTTTAAGGACCTGGCCCCGAAAGGTCGCCTGGGTGAAGGCAAAGGGGTTCCCGCTTTCCACCTCGACGCGATAGCGACGGCCCCGGTTGAGAATGTAGGGAGCCCGAAAGAAGGTGATTTCGGGGGCCGACCTCAGAGCTTGGAACTCGACGATCGGGAAAGGCTCAAAACCCCAAAAGCCGAACACTTTGACCAGGCACCGGGTTTGATCGTTGTGCCAAAGCGACTCTAAGTTGGCCAGCTGGAGTTCCCCTCGAGGGGTGAGACTGGCCGTCACCCCACTCTCCTGTCCGTTAACAACGACTTGGCACTCGGGTCGCAGGAATCGCCCCACCAGAGATGGCTGCGTCCCCGCCTGCAGCCTCGAACCCGTCACCAGGAGTTCCAGTTCGGTTGGGCCCGAGCCCGGCACCAGTTGGTCGGCTTGGGGGCTGAGCCACTCCAGGGCCGGTTTTTGGGGAGTCTCGATAGGCAGGGGGGTGCACACCAAAATGGAACGGACGTTGTCTCTTACCTGTCCATCCTGGGCCTGCTCTTGCTCGCCGTAGCGGATTCTTTCCGAGCTCATCACCAGGTAGCCCCCAAGGGCTTCTGAATCGAGCCGGGCCGAACTCCAGTGATACGTTTCTCGATAATCCGAGACCTCGAAGATCAAGACCCCGAGTTGGGCTGCTAGACCGACCAGGCCCAGGTTACTCTCGGCGATCAGTTGACCGAGGGCCTTGCCGGCGATCTCGGCTTTGATAGTATTCCCATCGCGCAGGAAGTTGCGATCGAGTTCGGCCAGCAACTTGGCCACCGTTCCGGGTTCATCCAGTCTCATTTGGGTGTCAACGGTGAAGCCCAGTTCCTCGAATCCGTCTACTAGCCGCTCGTTCAAACTCTCGCCACGGGGTCCCTCAGTCTCTAAAGAGCGAAGAAAGGCCTGCAGGTTCTCGTAGTCGTCGACGGCGTCAGAATAGCGGCCAAAATGGTCGATAAAGTTGGTTTGTTTTCTCTCTCGAGTCTCGCGAACGTAGTCCCAGGATTCTAAGGTCCGGGTGCGCACAAAGAAAAATACTGGAAACTGTTGGCGGGGGTGATGGACCTCGAAAGTCAGCTCGCTCTGGCCTTCGTAGAGGTCGATGCGGCCAAAGTCTTTATCCCACTCGTCATAGATCAGGCTGCCGTCCTCGGTGGTCAGGAAAAATCCGATCGACCAGTCGGTGAGACGACTTCGTTCTCGGCTGCTTTCACTGGCGAACTCAGGCCTCTTCAGGTCGACCGCCAGACGGACTCGGTCCCCTACCTCCAAGCGGGGGACTCGGGTAACCGGTAGGCTGGCCTCTCCTCGGGTCACTTCTATGGTGACGGGAAGCGCCTTGTGTTCAAACAGGCGCTCTCCAACCGAACGCTCCTGGACCCAACCGATTGCGGTCAGGAGAATCAGCAACAAAAGGACCCTTCGTAACGGCATTGACGTGGCCGTTCTCGGCTTCGACCCGCCGTCCTGGTTTCCGTGAGCTAGATCACGGCGACCCGCTCAAAGCCACCCTATACTGGGGATATGAAACCTCGGCCATGCCCTGTTCAAGAATCTTGTCTTCTCTACGAGTGCACTCGGC
Organism: uncultured Burkholderiales bacterium; assembly: GCA_964423525.1. Classification (GTDB taxonomy): domain Bacteria; phylum Vulcanimicrobiota; class Xenobia; order Xenobiales; family JADMJV01; genus CAYRFU01. The sequence goes on from CAYRFU010000379.1 coordinate 2,965, forward strand.
GTTTACCCAGGCCCCGGCCTACTCTGACGAAGGTTCAGGTCAACGGTGTCCAAGTCACCCTGGAATCCCGGCCCTCGGGTTTGAGTCCGCTCTACAGGCGGCTGAGATCTTGGCTGGGAGCGAGATAGTGACTCCACCCGTAGCGGCTAGACATCGAGTAGGCGGCGGCCCTATTGCAGCGCTGCTCATAGTCCAGCACCAGAACCGGGAGTCGGAGTCGCCAGAGTTGGCGACATCGTTGCTCTAGCCAGTCTCTTTGCTCGGGTCCATAAGCGCCATCGTTAGCGTTTTCGAACATCACCGCGTCGACACATCCCCCGACCTGGTCCAAAAGCGAAAACCCCCGGTTGATGACGAGAATCTGACCAGGAAACTGGCGCCGGAAGGTGCGCACGAGAGTGGCCATCCCCTCGAGGGTTTCTGGGTGGGCATCGACGATGTCGACCGTGTCGAGGAGAAAGCCTTGGGCCCCTTTAGCCGCCGCCAGGCGGGCCTGTTCAAAAAGGCTTTCCTGCCAACTGGGGTCGGAAGGATGAACCCGAATGGTATCCCAGTCGCTATTGCCCGACAGAGAGCGAAATCCGCTGTCAGCGGGGGCCTCTCCGAGACTCAAATAAGCTAAGACAACACTTCCCTGGTGTCGCAGCTCCCAGACTTTCTCTCGCGACCAGTAGTCGGGCTGGATGACTACCAGGCCCAGCGAACGAAAGGAATGCAGGCTTTCCGTTTCGGGTCCATAGTAGAGAGCCCAACCTCGATCGAGGCCCTCCTCCAACAACCCTCGCCGCTCCTGAGCGGCCCCAGCCACCAGCAGTAAAAGCGTGAGTAGGAGCAAAGGGTAACGGTGACGTTTTCTCATCGTTCAGAGAATACCTGAGCCACTCTGATAACTTTCTGAAAAGGTGAGGTTACAGTATGGCATCGTGACTGCTAGTTTGCTAGAATAAGGCTGTGATTCTGTATGAACGCCACCTTGGCAAAGCTTGTGAATTGCTGTCTCAGGGTCAAACAACACGGGCTCTTGGCACGTTTCGGAGTGTCCATGGTCCTATTCCCCCAGTCGAGAAATTCTTGGGTGCCGCCATCTGCTTACTGCTGTTATGGCGAGTCGAAGAAGCTCTAGAAGAGTTCTCCCGGGCCCTCGACCACCCTGGTGTCCCGAAGGAGGACTTCTTCCCTGAGGAAAGCGTGGACGGAGCTACTCGTCAGTTGGAGCGTTGGTTAGCGATGGCGACCTGTGAAGATCCCGTCGTATGCACCTCTTTGGCGCTCCTTTACGCTCTCAACGGACAGCGAAGAAAAGCTCTGGAATTCTGTGGTCGGGCGCTCAGACGAGAGGGATATCCTCCTGCCCGCCGACTTGACCGGCGGCTCCGTGACCGGCGTCGGCGGATGCTGTCAACCACAACCCTCAAGACCGAACTGGCTGAACTTCTGAGTCGGGGACGTCTCGACCAGGCTGAGCAGTTGCTGGAGGAAGTTGGGCCCGGAACCACCACTGACGAGGAACTGCACCACCTTCGGTGCGAGCTGTTTCTGCGGCAGCGGCGACCGCGGGCCTGGGTGGGTGAGATGAAGAAATTGATGCTCTGTCAGGTGTTGGAAGGGAGGGAGGGTGACGCAATCCAAACCGGTCAAAGGTTGCTCGAGCGAGTGCCGGCCGAGGTGTCGGTCTTGGAGCAGTTGGTCGCTCTGACGGACCGAGTCGAGAACCGCGCCGTCATGGACTCCTGGTTCCCGAGAGTGCTGAGTCGGCTCATCGAGGACGGCAGGTGGCGCGAAGCTTCCGAGTGGCTGCACTGGCAAATTCCTCGACTGAGCGACCGCCAGGCTCGCTCGAGCGCCGAGCTAGAACTGGCCAAAGTGGAGTTTCATCGGGGTCGCCTGCAGGCTTGCGCCTACCGACTCTCGATTTTGGCCACCCATTGGAGCGCTGAGAGCTTGCTGGGTTTCCGACCCAGCCCGAGCGACATCGCTGTAGGCCTCAATCTGCTTCAACGCATGCGTCTCTACCCGGAGAAACTTGACGTGGAGGAGTGCGAAGATTTGATCGTTGCCTTCCAGGGACTTCTCTAGCTGATTCGTCCATAAATCTTTAACAAAGATTTCAGCCCTTTTAAGAACCTTTTGCAAGCGAGCCGTGTATTCTTAGATAGAGATTCGAGAAGAGGCGGTGACCGCGATGAAAACAGGCGGCTCTAACGGAGTGAATAGACCGGAGATGGTTTTTCTGAGACGGGAATCTCGTGCTCGTAACGAGGGCCAGGTGAGCAAAAACTCGGTGAGCCCCACCGAGACCGTGACCATCGGCCAGCCTGGCTCCCAAAGGGAAGTCACACCTCTCCTTTCGATGACGGGAGAGACGTTGGTGAGTCAGGCTAGCCAAATCGGGCTTCGCGCTGTCGCTAGCCTGGCTCTTTCGGGACCTTTGGCTGCTGTTTTTAGCCCGCTCGAGGCAGCCATGCTTAACCCTAGTTCCTATCACGGGGTGGCTCATCCGAACAACGCCATCGAGACGGGCATCACCTAGGCCAAGAACGCTTTACCCGACCTGAACGAGCGGGAAGTCTCGACGGTTCAAGTTGCTCTGGCCTTTCACGACGCCGACGAGAGAATCCAGCTCGAGGAGGGCGGGAACTTCTCCTATCTTGAGGGACCCTCTAAAGCGAGGGTCCCGATGACTCTGGCTTGGATGGACAAGAATAAGGAGATCCTTCAAGAGCGAACCGGACAGACCGATGCCGAGTTCCAGAAAAGCAAGGTCCTGGTGGCCGCCACGGAGTGGCCCATGAACAATACCGTCGATACCGAAAGAGGACCCTGAATCTTCCCGATTACGACGGTAAGAGCGCTCAGGAAGTCTTTACCCAGGAACTGGCTAAAGTGGCCCCCGAGCGACGGGCTCGGCTTCTTGAACTCTCTCAGGTGGTCGGTTTTGCCGACAAGTCGGCGGAGTATTTCCAGGACGGAGGTCCGATGACTGAAGCGGTTACCAACGCCCACCACTCCGTGGCAGGGTTGGCGACCGAGATCAAGGTGCCTCTGGACGCCGTCCTCAAAGGGACGCCCAGCTTCATGATGGCCGTGGGAGTCTCCAATCCCGACCACGGCGATGAACCTGATAAGGTGTTTTCAGCCGTTCGCGACCAATTCGGCTTGAAGGCTCGGGTTTTCGACGTCGACCAGCTCCGAAATTTTCGCTCGCCTGAGCAGGTCCAACGTTTCGACCTGACCTTAGCGCACTTCGAAACCTTTCAGATAGCGAAGTGAACGCATCCTTCTAGGTTTTGGGCGGACCATCATCAGGTTTGGTGGTGTT
>CAYRFU010000380.1:0-6252 GCA_964423525.1 uncultured Burkholderiales bacterium
GCGGGGCCAAGATTCACCAAATCGACCCCCGAGGACCCGGTCTGGTGTTCTACGCGCTCACCTGATCGTGACCGACGGAGTCTTCACCGAAGACGGCGCCTTCTGGAGTCTCTTCGACTGGGATATAGCGGCCATCCAGGAGAAGCTCCGGCAGAGAATTCTGGCGGCCTTCGTCCGCTGGTCAAAGCTCTCACCGGAAGTGGCTGAGTCGCTGGCCGGATGGGAACCAGAGCGCTCGGGTTTCTCTTTCTTCGTCGGCCCTGTCGTGCCAGCCGAGGACCGCGACGGCCTGGCCCGCCTGATTCGCTATCTTTTTCGCGACGCGAAGCTAGTCCTTTAGGGGTCACCGGTTAGCTACCGGCAGCTCCAGTATGATGAATCTACCGGTGAAGTCTGGTGCCGCTCCAAACGAGGGGGCCGGAGAAAGTGGGACCACGCCACTGCCTTCCTTGCCGCTCTCGTTCAGCGAAGACTTTACTCAACCGTTCCCCGACGACGACTTCTGTCAAGCCGCCCCCGATTGGTAGCAGGTCTGTGAGCTTGCCTATCCCTGAAAACGGGCCAACTGCCTTTCTTGAGGCCGATTTCTGCCGGAAGACCAGCTTGGAGTCGCTCGAGCAGGCGAATCGCTACCTAGGAATGGCCAATTCAGACCCCCGGCCATACCTGCATCAGGGTGGCTACGACTGCCTACAGCTTCTTGAGGTCAGCTTCATAGGTCTTGTAATACCGTTCTTGATCGTTGAAAGTGCTATAAGAGGATACCTTTCTGTCCCAGGCTGAAACCGAAGTCTGTCCCTTCCCACCGAACCGCGAACAAGCTATAGTCTCGCTATGCCTCGACCCTTCATCAGAGTCAACATTCGGGTCGACGGAGCCTTCACGGCCGAGTCGATCGCCGATTCTTTGGCCCAGGATCACACCGAGGGTCGCTTGCCGGCAGAGTCAAGGCTGCCGCCGGTCAGGGTACTGGCCCATCAGCTAGGCATCTCCAAGAATTGAGTCCAGGCGGCCTACGAGGAGTTGGTGGCTCGAGACATCGTCGAGTCTCGCGGTCGCTCGGGCGTCTTCGCCAAATCGAATTCGACCTTCCACTTCAGCTCTTGCGCCTCTCCGAATTCCGCCTTCGAAGCCGACGCCACAACCCGAGACAAAGACCTGGTGAACCTTTCCTCGGTCTTCATCGACTCAGACCTTCTTCCGGTGGCTCGACTAGAACAGTGCTATCGCGCGGCCTTCAAAGATCTGGGCGTCCAAACGACCGCCGATTACCAGGGTTTTCTTCCCCTGCGAAAAGCCATCGCCAAACGATTGAATCATCGGGGTTTTGCCGTGAGCGCCGAGAACGTGGTCACGTCCGTGGGGAGTCAGCACGCCCTCGATCTAGTTTGCCGAGTCCTTAAGATCGAAAAGATGGCGACCGAAAGCCCCTGCTACCTGGGCGGCAAGCGCCTCTTCCAGATCAACGGCATAGAGTTGATAGGGCTGCCGGTTGACCCCTTCTCCCAACAAGACTTGGGCCGCTGGGCGAACATTCTCAAGAGAACTCAACCTGAGCTTCTCTACCTGACGACCAATTTTCAAAACCCTACCGGCTACTCCTATTCTACTAGAGAACTCGATCAGATCGCCAAGTTAAGCTCCGACCTCGGCATCCCCGTATTAGAAGACGACTGGGGCTCGGACATGCTCAGCCACAGCGAATACAGAGCCCCCCTGCGAGCCCTGGCCGGAGAGAATGTCCTTTACCTCAACTCCTTTAGCAAGAAGGTTCTCCCGACTCTTCGGGTGGGCTATCTGGTAGCGCCCGATTCTTTGGTCAAGAAGCTGGTAGCCGCCAAGCGAGCCACTCTCATCGCCACCCCCGCTCCACCCGAGATGGCCCTGGCCTATTTTTTGAAGCGCGGCTACTACGATAAGCACTTGAAGAAAATGCAGGCCGAGCTGGATCGTCGCTACACTAGCTGTCTCAAGGTCCTGGAAAAACGACTCGCTCCCCACCGCCGCTGGACCCTTCCCGGTGGTGGGCCGCTCATATGGATCAATATCCCGAAATCCGTCAGCCTCGAGAAGCTGCACGATCGAATGCTTGGGCGCGGTTTCACCCTGGACGTAAGGACCGACCGATTCCTGGGGGAGACTCCCCTCCACGGCCTGCCGATCGGCTTCGCCGACCCGAAGCCCGAGACCTTAGAACGAGGATTGGCTCACTTAGCCGCAGAGATCAGGTCGTTGTGCCGATGAACTCGGGAGTCCCACAAAAGCCAGTGCTCCTCTGTCTCGCGGCGATTATGGCCTGGGGGTCTCTGCCTCTGGCTCTCAAGATCTGCCTAAAAGCGGTGGACCCTATAACCGTAACTCTGGTCCGCTTCTTAGTGGCCGGGACCATCACCATCATCTGGCAGCGACGGCAGATCGCCGCCGGACTCTCGAGGCTAGGACCTCACCTTCGTCTGCTCCTGGTGGGTGGGTTGGCCCTGACCGCCAATCACCTTCTCTATGTCTGGGGCCTACGCTTTAGCACAGCCGCCAACTCCCAGCTTTTCATTCAGCTGGCCCCGCTTCTTTTCGGCCTGGTATCAGTGATGCTCTTCAAAGAAACCTTCTCTCGCCAACGCGGAGTCGGAGTCGTCCTCCTGGTGGCCGGTTTAGGACTCTACTTTTTCGAGAACCTCAAGCTGTTGGCGGCTAACGTTGAGAACTACTTGCTCGGCTGCGTTCTGCTGGTCTTCGCCGCAGTCACCTGGGTTATTTACGCCTGTTGTCAAAAAGTGCTCAATCCCAGACTAGGACCGGCCGTGGTGACAGCTTTCGTCTATCTGCTGGCCACCCTCTCGCTGGCTCCTCTTTCGAACTTTTCGAGCCTGCAACAACTCGACTTTGTGGGTATCGTCGCCCTGCAATACTGCGGCGTCAACACCCTGGTGGCTTACGGAGCCTTCGCTCTGGCTATCGACTGCTGGGATTCTTCGAGGGTGAGTGCGACTCTGTCTCTAGTGCCCATCTGCACTATGGTTCTGGTGGAAGTCTTCAGTCGAGTGGCCCCCTCTTACATGACGGCTGAAGAGAGTTCGCTCTTGTCCCTGGTCGGCGCTTTGTTGGTCGTGCTGGGTTCGGCTATTGCGGCACTAGGCTCGGCTAAGAGCCCCAAACTGTCCCAGACAGAAATGTGAATCTGTCCATTTCGGACCCGATCCCCAGGAAATACAATCCGTTTGCTCGTTGGGGCCGTCTTCTGCGGCCCTGAGGAAATTCACTCAATACAAGGGGGAAGGTAACGATGCTCACGACCTACCCAAACGAGGCTGTCGCCCACCATTCGGGAGTCTTGCCCGTCGACCAAGACAGAGCGAGAGCGACTAGATTGCTCTCGGAGTTCACCCGCTTTCGGAGGATGGACTCTCAACAATCTTGCATCCCTGGCGATTGCCCAGGCTGTATGGCCCCCCATCTCCCCAAGGTGGTGGACGCGATGCGAAAGAATCAAACGATTCGCTTTGTCCTGCCGGCCTTTCCAGGGAAGTCCCCGAACCGACTCAAGGTGTTGGGAGTTCTTCCCGACATGGGAGAAAAACAGGCTCTCATCTTTCTCAACGGCTTGTGTGAAAGAATCCGCGAACTCTACCGCCCTGGCGCCGAGATCGTTATCTGTTCTGACGGTCGAGTGTTCAACGATGTGGTCGGGATCCGCTACCAGGACCTCACTGCCTACCAGGCAGAGCTAAAGGCGCTCATCGACCATCTGGGCCTGACCAATCTGTCGACCTTCAACCTGGCCACCGTCTATGGTGGAGGCGATTTCGCTCACTTACGCCGGGACTTGATGGGCCAATACGGCAGACCTCTGGAAGAGTTTAGAGGAAAGGTCAAACGGGGCGGGCGCCCCTCAGCCAGTCGCGAGGAGCGAGACGCCAATCGGCTCTACTGCGGAACCATCCGATTTCTGGTTGAGGATGCCTCCTTTCCGGGCCAGATCAAAAGCAGGAACGCCTTGCAGAAAGAGTGCCGAGCCAAAGCTTACGAATTGATGAGGAGAAGCCAGGCCTGGTCAGATTTGGTCGCCGAACACTTTCCCGAAGCCGTCCGGTTATCGATCCATCCCCAAGCCTGCGCTTCTCAAAAACTCGGCATCCAGCTTCTAGGAGCCAGTAACTGGATGACTCCCTGGCACGGCGTGGCCGTGACCATCGGCTCCGACTACATTCTGATGAAACGCAGCCAAGCTGAACAACTCGGCGCCAAGCCGATTTTCGACAGCCAGGGCAAGCCTAGCCATTTTCAACTGGAGAGTATCTAATCATGAATTATCAAGTCACCCAACTCAAGCCGTTCGGCGCTCTGATTCAGCCCACCAACAACGACACTTCCGTCGACCAGTTAACGATCTCGTCTTTGAGGGAACTCTTTGACCAACATCACATCCTCCTGTTGCGAGGCTTCACGGGGATTTCTGATGGGGAGGACCTGGTCCGTTTCTCGGAACGGTGGGGTGAAGTCAGTGTATGGCCCTTCGGAAAGATCTTGGAACTGGTGGAACAGGACAAACCGAAAGATCACATCTTCGATAACACCTACGTGCCTATGCACTGGGACGGCATGTATCGCCCCGAAGTCCCCGAAATTCAGATTTTCCACTGTGTTCAAGCCCCAGGAAACCAAAACGGAGGTCGGACCGTCTTCTCCAACACCCCCGAGGTCGTCCGACAAGCTTCTCAAGAAGACCTGGCTCGATGGGCGAAAGTCACCGGCGTCTACGAGCGCAAAATGGAGTTTCATCACAGCAAAACGATAGCTCCTCTGGTGACCGAGCACCCGGCCAAGAAGGTCCCCGTCATCCGCTATTGCGAGCCACCGGTGCACGAAGATGACGACTTTCTCAATCACCCCCAGATGTCTTTCGAGGGAGTCGCCCAAGAGGACCTTGGCGCCTTCCTAAAGGAGCTACAAGCCTAGCTCTATGCTGACGGTGTCACCTACGCTCACCAGTGGGAGACAGGCGACCTGGTGATTTCTGATAACTACACTCTGCTGCACGGGCGGGAAGCTTTCGTTAGCGGGGCCGGTCGTCATCTGGGCCGGGTGCAAGTGCTCGGCAACCCCAAGCTAAAAAACCCCCACCTGGTGTTTCATTCCTAAGCCATGAAGACCGATCTTGCAATCATAGGCGCCGGCCCGGTCGGGCTGCTATCAGCCTACCTGGCCAGGCTTTGCGGGCTCCAGGTGGTCCTTGTCGACAAGTCGGAGGGTCCCCTGGAGGTCGGGCGAGCCGACGCTTTGAACGCCCGAACCCTTCAGCTTTTTCAGACCGTTGGACTGTTCGACGAACTCTACCCCAAAGGGAAGCCTTGCAACACGAGTTCGGTATGGGCTGACGGGCGCTTCCTCTCCCGCCAGTCTGACTGGTGGGAGAGCTTGGAAGGGTGTTTCCACAAGCATTTTCTCATGTTGGGTGAAGCTCAGGGAAATCGACAGCCCCGTTAAAAGACGAACCGAGATCAAGAGCTTGGAGATCTCCGAGACGGGTTGCCAGCTGGTGACCTCGGCTGACGAGACCATCTCGTCCCGATTCGTGATCGGAGCCGACGGTTCGAAGTCGTGGGTTCGAAACCACCTGAAAGTCCCGTTCTCGATCGTGCGCCCTCAGATCATCTGGGCCGTCATCGATGGGGTCCTCGAGACCGACTTTCCGAAAGTTCCCGAGATCATCGTGTTCCAGAACGAGACCTCTGACGTCGCGTGGATTCCGCGTGAGGGCAACCTCGACCGGTTTTATGTCCGGATGGATAGGCACGACTTTACCTTCGAGCAAGCGCTGGAGAAAATCAGGACGGCTATCAAGCCCCACCATCTTCGCTTTCAGGAGGTGGTCTGGTTCTCTCAGTTCTCAGTGAAAGAATCGGTGGCCGCCAACTACTCGGTAAAGAACCGAGTCTTTCTGGCAGGTGATGCTTGTCACATCCATTCGGTGAACGGTGGCCAGGGTCTGAATACGGGCCTGGCCGACGCCTTCAATCTCATCTGGAAGCTCAACATGGTGATCCACCACGGTGCTGGTGAGAACCTTTTGGAATCCTACGAAAAAGAACGCCAGCCAGTGGCCCAAAGCGTCATCGATTCTTCGGGGGAGCTGGTTCGGGCCACCAAATACTCCAGCCGAGGAACCCACGCTAAAGACTATGTCAGAATCGTAGAGCGGAGCCCTCTGTGTCAAGATGGGATGAGACAGATCTTGCCCCGAGAATTAATGAGTCT
>CAYRFU010000381.1:0-6230 GCA_964423525.1 uncultured Burkholderiales bacterium
CGTGAAGAACAGTCTAGGAATGACGATCGGAGCAGCCGCCGTCCCGGGCGGCCTGGCCGGTTCGGCCACCTCCCTCGGCCTCGACACCGCCGCCGATCTGCTGGGTCGAGCTTCGGGCGTGGCTGCTGGAGTCGGACTCGGCGCAACGGCCTATGTCTTCGGTAAACGCGCCTACGAGGAGGCCCAAGAGGGTAAAGCTCTGGGTGCTCTTTGGAACGGTGGCTTGGCAGCTGGAAGCGCCGTGGGCTCGACCTACGCTGTGGGCGAAGCTTTGGGAATCGAAGCCCTAAGCCAGTTGGGTGATGCCATCGCTGAGGTGACCATCGAGCCGCTCTTCGAGCACATCATTGAACCGGCCGCCACCTTCATCTTCAACAATCCTCTGGCTGGCGCAGTCGTCCTGGGCGTCGGTTTGGGCGCTTATGTGCTGTTGACCAACCGTGATGGTGGGGAGCCCGAGCCGCCCGACCAAAGCGAGCCCGCTCCCCCCGAGGAAACTCCGACCGCAGCCTAGTTAACGGCGAGTAGGGCCATCTGGTGGGCCCGCTCGATGTCGATGGAAGGTTCCATTTCGAGTTCTCGCTTGAGAACCTTCTTGCAGGTGGAATACTGGCGAACCGCTTGCTCAGGTCGGCCCAGGCCGATCTGAGCGAGCATAGCCAGATGATGAGCTTCCTGGAGACAAGGGTCGAGTTCCAGGGCCTGAAGGGAATGTTCCAGGGCTTCACGGTAACGACGCTGTTCGTTGCCCTGTCGAGCCAGGCAAAGGTGGCTGTTCAAAACCAACTGCTCGACCTGGTGCCGTTGCTGCACGGCCCAGTCCATATAACACTGTTCCAGGTAAGGACCCTGATACAACTCAGAGACTCTCCGGTAGAGTTGAATAGCGTCGGCCGCCTTCCCGGCTTGCCACAGGGAATCGGCTTCACGGGCAGCCCGATTCACCTCTTCCAGGTCATGCCAGCGGGGCAACTCAGGGTTCAGTCGAAGGCCACCGTCGACTCGCTGAATGTAGTCGAGGTTCTCGGGTAACCCTTTGGAGCGTAGTCCCCGGCGCAAGAACGAGGTTGAGGTGTAGAGGTTTCGGCGTGCCTTCTCGGGATCACCGGGCCAGAACTCTTCCAGGAGATGCTCCTCGAGCACCGTGCCCCCAGCCTGGGAAGCGATACGAGCAAAAAGGTAGTGATTTTTCTGGGAGCGCCAGGCCCGTTTGGGCAACTTCTCTTCCCCAAGGTAGACCTCGAACCGCCCCAGGGTATAGATGCGGAGCAAAGGCGTCTCGGGCCCATCAGCCGTCTTTTTCTCGAGCGCCTCTTTGGCCGCTTCTCGCACTTCGGGTTCAGGGTCGAGAGCCAGGGTTTCCAGGATCGTCTCGGCCAGGCGACTACCTTCCAGCACCCGAACGGCGGCCTTCCGGGCCCCGGTGGAGAGGATCCCGAGCGACAAAGCCCGATTCACTTCGCCCGAAAACTGGCGGACGAGTCGACTAGCAGCCCTCTCAAGCTTCAACTCAGAGCCTCGAGCAACATTCTCGAGCAACAGCGGCAAAAGCCACTCGACCGATTCGGCCAGTTCGGCGCCGTAGGCCGGCTCGAAGAGCATTTGGAGGCTGGGAAGATCCTCTTCGCTGAGAAGCCCGTCGGCCAGTTTGGCCTGGAAGAGTCGAGCCCGGGAGGCGGAAATCTCCAGGCGAGCCTCCCGCAGAAGCTGCTCGCTTTCTCGCACCAGGGCCGAGGCCGTTTCCTCATCATCGAGACGAGCCAACAACATTCCGGCCATCAAAGCCGCATGCCCGGCCGAGGCTCCCCCCAGCTGACGACCCAGTTCGGGTGCCCGCAGAGCTACCAGACGGGCTTCCTCCAGCTGTCCGGTGGCGCCTTGAATTCGGGCCAGCCCAAGCAGGGCCTCGACCCCTTCTCGGGAGGCTGTTCGGCCATCGAGAATCTGACGGTAAGCCTTCTCGGCACTGGGGAAATCGCCCACCTGCTCGAGCGCCCTTCCCAGCGAAAGCAAACCCTGTCGGTGGGCCGGCGGCGACTCCGGTGTCGGTCGTTCGTCGCTACTGTCCTCAGCTCGGTCGAGAGCTTCCAGCACGGCGGGATCGAAGCGGCCCGGATAGGTCTGACTGAGAGTCTCAGAAAGAGAGGGGTCCTCTTCCCCCGGCGGCTTGACGTTGGCAGCTGCCAGCACCACCGAAAGAATGCGAGCAAAAAGAGGAATCTGATGGCCCTGGTGGTGGCGCGGTCCGCCTCCATCCCAGCGTTCGTCGAGCAACTCGAGAGCCTGTCCTTGCCCTTCTGGCAAAGAAACCTGCGGTTTGCGACCTTCAAACCTTTGCAAAGCCGCCACCAAAGCGACAGCCTGGAGTTCTTCGACCTGAGGGCCGGAGACGTGCATTTCTCGACTGACCGCCGAAGCCAGAGCCACGATGCGACGAAACCTTTCTCCCAGCTGATGGGATAGCATCTCGAGGGCCCAATCGGCTGTGGCCCTCAAAGAGCGTTCCCGACGAGACCTTTGGAGCTCTTGCTGGCGTGTGGCCAGCACTTCGCGAACAGCCTTCAAAAAGGCCTCTGCCTCAAATGGTTTCTTGAGAGTCCCCCCCAATCCGAGGCGGAGAGCCCTCTCCGATTGGGCGTCGTCGGCATAGCCCGTGACCACCAGACTGCCGACGTCAGGTCGATGGGACTTCACTTGAGACAAAGCCTCCAGCCCGTCGAGGCCATCCATTCGGATGTCGGCCACTACCAGGTCGTAAGCCTTCTCGTGAGCTTTCGTGACAGCGATCTCGCCGCGCTCGGCAGTATCGACGGCGTAGCCTTCGTCTAACAACACCTCGGCCAGCATCTCCCGGAGGTCGGGGTCATCTTCCAGCACCAGAATGTTGACAGATTCTTTCACGAAAGGGTTGTTTTGTCCCCAGGCTAGCGAATCCTGTCAGCCTGCTAGCGACGCACCCCAACCAGGCGGTAGCCAGAACCGACCCCAGCCCCCGAACCGCCGGCCAGTCAAATATCGTAGTGGACATTGCCAGAGGAGTCGCGGGTGTTGTGCTGGAGGCGGATGAAATCCATCGCCAGGGCTCCCGTGATATCGCCGCTCAGCCAGGCCTTCATCTTGTGACCAGAGGCGGTCCCGGTAAACTTGGCATCGTGGATGATCGAGAAAGGATGGAAGCGACGAGGCCGACCCCGATTGTTGATATGGAGCACTCGGTCGCCGTTACCGACATACTTGACCTGAAAGTTGGCCGGCAATCCCCCTTCATTAATCTCGCAGTCGTGGCTGATCATCATGAGGCCACGAAAATAGACCTCGACCGGGCCGTTGACCGTCAGGGTGACCCCTTCATCAAGTCGGAGGTGATCAAAAACATAGGTGCCGGGCTCGAGGGTGAGCTGACCCCCGTGGAGCATTCGAAAGTCGCCGTAGGCACCTGGGCTTAGAGTCCTGTTGGCGCCCCCGGCGACATTGACATTGGGGCCGGTCCCGCCGGGGTCGGTGTGGACAGGGAGATCGATAGGCTGGCTAAGGGTGCCGATCCCGTCGAAGGAGGCGCTAGAGAGGCGGCGTTGACGACCCCCGCGCCTCCCCCGGGCCCGACCAGAATTTCGCCGTCGATAGTGACCCCAGGCTCAAGAGTGACAGCTCCACTACTTACGCTGTTGGTGGCCACGGTGGCCGCATCCGCTACGGCCGCGCCCGGGTCGCTAGCTAGACCCAAACTGGAGTCGTAAGAGTTGATCTGGAAGTTGGAGAGCACTTCCAGCCGATTGGCCACCACGGCCTGATCAAAATCGCCCCCTCCGCTGGTGGGCACAGCGAACCCTTTGATGAACTTTCGGGACACCTGCTCAGCCCAACCTTCGGAGCTAAGATAAACAAACCCAGCCGAGACGGGGGTGCCGTCCGGTGCGGTCGTGTCGGTTGCACCCGCGGCCGTATTGTCGAACACCCTGACTGTGAAAGTTCTTTCGCCCCTGAGTAAGGAGCCCCTGTGGGGAGTATCCCAAGTGGCCGCCGTTGGCCCGTTCTCATTGAGGTCATTGAGAGCGGACTGGACTGGAGGCCGCTGTAGGCAGCGTATTCGGCGGCCAGATTCTTCTCAGCTAACTTGGTGACGCTGATGGCGTTGTTCGTACTCATACCGGCACCCAGGACCATGACGAAGCAGAGCATCATAATCGACGCCACCAAGACCATCGCAAAGCACCGTTTTCTCAGCCAGATCACCTTTTCCATTCTAGCATGCCTCTAAGCTAACATCGAGATGTTGCCGAACTCTTACCGCCTTCGAGCAGGAGAGGGCAGGCCTTCAAAACAAGCATCAGATGGTGGAACGTGAGCAGGCTCTCAAGTTCGTCGAGAACCGAGATGGCACCGCTGAGCGAGCCAGCGAGTCGTTAAGCTCCTGGAGCGCCAGAGGCGACCTGATTCCTCTAGAGAAGGCTTCCCTCGATTTCCAGCACGAGGCCAGCAAAGGACTTGTCTTGTTGTGTCGTGACCCCGACCTCTTGGCCTCTTGGAAAGAACACGCTTGGCCCCGTTTTCTGGACTTGAAGCCACGATTTTTGGAGCAGACACGAGGGTTACTACGGGGTCCGCAGAAGCCCCGGCCCTGAGTCCGGAACGTGTTTTGCTGTGGCAGATTCCCTTTGGCCTGCTCTAATTTTACAAATCGGCCACAGGCTACCATCTTTGTCGGGTTAGCCTTCCGGGAAGGCTCTTCCCAGGAGGGTATCATGCCAACACCGATTTCGGTAAGCTCTCCGACCCATGCTCGACCTTTTCGACCGCTGCGACCGACGCCCGAGGTTTCCCTAGAACCGGGAGATTCGGTCGAGCTGAGCCACCGACCCAGGCCTCTCATCGGGTTGGCCAACCTAGGCTGGGCCCAGGCTCTCTCGGCTGCCGCCGCCGCCGTTCCGCTGGTGGGGCCTGGAGTGGCTCTTCCCCAACGGGTGCCGGTCGTCGAACAGGACCCCTTCCTACGCTGCACCTGCGGTCCGTCTTCTCTGGAAGGAGTCCTCCGATACTGGCAGCCGGGGCGTTCTGCGGTCGTGCCCGACGAGATGTTGACGACTTATCAGGCGATGCAGGTCGGCACCGCTCTCAACGGTCCGACGGCCCCCTGTTTTCTGTGGAACGATTTTCGAGCCCTGGCGGCGGTGGCCCAAGCCAACGGTCTCAACGCCAAGGTGGAGACCAACGTTCAGATCGATGCCACTCGCAATCAGTTGGCCGAGTGGGTGGCTCGAGGCGAGACGGTGATCGTGTGGCGTTTGCTGGACGGTTCTATCGAATCAGGCCACTACACGGTGATAGACGGGGTCGATTCGGTGGGGGTTCACATGATGGATCCCTGGTGTGACTCACCTGCCTACGATCATGTTCTGTGGAGCACTTTTCAGGCTCAGTTCAAGAACCCCGTCAGCCCCAACGGCATGGCCATTAGGGTGGGACGACTCCCCATCTACTGACGCCTGGAAGATGGCGAACTCTTAACGCTAGTCGGTTACCCTAAGGCTGTGAAGATCATCGCCGGCCATATTCCGGCTGCTCATTCGCGCCGCGACTCTTGCTGCCGGCAGCAAGAGCCGAGCGAGGTCGAAGATTCTGTGGATCTTAGGGGGTTTGCTGACGACGAGAAACTAGCCCGACTGGCTCACGACAGTCTCGGCTTGGCTCTGGCTACCCCCCAGTCGCTGCCGGCCACTTTAGCGAAGGTCTCTCTACTGATGGCTAAAGGCTGTGAGGGCGATCTCGAGGCTCGCCAGAAAGTGTCTGATTTCTTTGAGGAGCGGCTGGAAGGGGGGGCTAGTCAACAGGAACTGCCCCATCTCCGTGAGGTTGCCCACGGCGCCTTCTATGGGACTCCCTAAGACGCCCGAGACCGGATTCTCGACCATCTTTCTAGCCTTCCCCCGGAGCGCCAGACCCGTCAGCTGGTTCGACTGATGGGGTTCGAGAGGCGCCTCGAAAGGGTTCTCGAAACCTCCTGCGGTGACGAACCCGACCCCGTCAAGGTCGACCATCCGATTCGCCCCAGCGGAACCCTTCCGACTCTCGACGAGCTTGAAGAGTTCCATCGCGGTCTTGTGCCTCTATTTGAGGGGGTCGATGTCTCGGACGGTTGCTTTCAGAGGGGCCGCGAGGTGACCGCCAGAATCGCTCAGGCCGGTTGGAATCATCAACAGATGCGGGTTGCCACTCGTGGGGTTCGAGGCTTG
>CAYRFU010000382.1:0-6214 GCA_964423525.1 uncultured Burkholderiales bacterium
GTGCCGGTGGCGTGTGGCCTCAAGCAACTGGGGAATTGCAGCGGCGGCCACGTCGCCCATCTCGGCCAGACCGATGGCAGCCCCGGCCCGACGCTCGGCCCGATCGCTTTCTAAGGCCTGGGTCAGCTGTTCGATGATCTTCTCGTCTCCATAGGCCACTTTGGCTAACGACTGAGCTCGCCGCGGGGGAAACTCGTCCCAACCTCGCTCCAGCAAGTCGGTCAGCAAAGCCTCAGCGGCGCCTCGGGCGCGCCCTCCCAACTGTCCCAGGATCTCGGCTGCTTCAGAACCACAAGGCCCTGCCAAAAGCCCCCTCAGGCGTTCCACCTCGTGGACTCCTGAGTTGGCGGCGCAGCTTAAGACGAAACCGGTCGCCAGATGGGCCAGACCCAGGGCAGGATGATTCTCGAGCTTGGCTTCTCCGCCGGCGCTTGATACCAGCTTGTCGTAATCGAGGGCCTGTTGGCTAAACCTGTCCAGAAGCTGGCTAAAAACGGTCTGGGAATCGAAGTCCTCTCGTTCGAACAGTTGACTGACCTGGGAGCGACCTTGGTCCTCCTCGGCTCGCAGAGTCAGCAATGTTTGACCCGCTTCTTGGCGGGCTTTTTCATCCGACGAAACAAGGGCGTTGACTGCATCTTCTAAGGACATGGGTCAACGATACCACCCGGCCGGCCGTTCAGCAAGCCTGTAATCGGTTCTCGAGGGCGTCTTTGGCAGCCATCGTCTTTAAGAGGCGCTCTTTGAGGCGATGAATTTCCTCGCCTTGAGCTTTCTCGATCCGCTCGTAGCGGACCAGCATCTCGTCGTTCTTGCTTTTTTGCCTGTCCCAGGCGCGACTCTGGCTCGAGTATTCCAGCTCGAGCTTCTCCAGTTTGTTGGTGGTCGAGTCGAGCCGGGCTCTCAATTGATCTAGGGTCGACCACGCTTGGTTGCGCTCGCCGCTGGCGGTGATGACTTTTTGCTCCAACGTTCCGATGACCGAATTCAAGCGGGCTTGCTGCTCAAGATGGTGGCTGATTTCGCCTTTGAGAGCGTCCATTCCGGACCGCGCCGATTCCAGGTCCTTTTGCAAGAGTTCGTTGGCCAATCGAGCCTGGAGCAGTTTACTGCGCACCGCGGTGAGTGAGTCCTCGCCCTCACCTTGGCGAGCCAGTCGAGAGTTTCGTTCCGCCAGCGTATCCTCAAGCGAGCGGATGCGGCTGTCTTTGACGGTCAATTGATGATGGAGAGCCTCAAGCTTTTTCTGGTCGGCCGGATGGGAAGTCTTGGGAGCGTTCTCGAGCTCGGCTCGACGTTGGCGCTCGCTAGCCAAAAGTTGCTCGAGCTGTTGGATTTGTGTTTCTCTCCTCTGCTCGTTGGCCTCCAGCTGGGCTAATGAATCCTGGAGCTTAGCCACGTGTTCTTCCCGGAGTTCCAACAGCTCCTCTAGATCGCTCATCAACTCAGTGCGGTCGTGAACCTGCTCCTCTAGCTCATTGAGGCTCGCTCGAGTGAGATCAAGCTGACGGCCTTTTTCTTCGGCGCTCTGCTGTTGCTTTTCGGCCAGGAGCTTGAACCGCTGGAGTTCTTGGCGCAGGGCGGCGAGCTGTTGGTCTCGCTCTTGACTCTGCTCCAGGGCCGATTCCAGTTCCTCGATCTGACCTTCTTGGCGGGTTCCGGATTTGGCCAGTTGGTCGAGGGACTGTTCCAGGTCTCGAACCTGACCGGCTCGGCGTTCGGCCAGACCTTCGGCCCCAGCCAGGGCTTCCTCGGTCTGGTAGAGTTTTCGTTCTAGCTGGCGGCGAGCCTGGGACTCGCTGTCGAAGCTCGAGCGAAGCTCTTGCAGCTCAGCTTGAGTCTTCTCGAGAAGGGAGGTGATGGAGACGACGGCTGCGTCTTTCTCGGCTTTCTCGGTATCCACTTCAAGCAGTGTTTCGCGCAGTTCTTCCATGTCGGCATCACGGTGCTCTAGTAGCTCTTCTAGGTGGCGAGAGCGTTCCTGGCTTTCTCGGAGCGATTCCCTCAGCTGAGAGGCCGAAGCGGCTTGGGAGGTGGACATGGCTTCGAGTTCTCGCAGCCGACTTCTCAGGGCGGCGGCTTCGGTCTCAAGTTCGACGAGAGCCAGGTCTCGTGCGCCGGAGGCGTCGACATCCGTCTTGAGCTGGGCGATGGTCTTGTTACGGTGGGCCAGCTGGTGTTCCAGTTTCTTGACCTTACTGGCCCGCTCTTCTAGCAGCTCCTCCAGTTCGTTAATGCGAGCCACCCGGCTGGCCAGGAGGCGCTCGAGGCTGTGGCCTTTGCCTTCCCACACCTCTAACAGCTGTTTGAGTTCTTTGACCCGACTCTCTCGGTCGGCGCCTTGCTGGGTCAGCTCTTCCAGGCGTTGACGGCCATTCTCTAGCTGTTCCTCGAGTTGGTGGATCGTTTCTTTCTGGCCGGTGACGGTGGCTGACAAGCGGTCGATCTCGCCCTCTCGCTGCCACAGAGCTTCCTCGAGGTCCTGGATTCTGAGGGCCCTCTTCTGGGCGACGCAGTCGAGGTTGGAGATGTTCTCCTCTTGCTCTGAGACTTGGGTCGAAAGTTCTGAAAGGGTACGATTGCGATTCTCTATCTCGGCCTGAAGCCGCTCGGCCTCCTTGAGCCTGGCCTCGGCCAGCCGACTCAGGGCCTTGACCTTCTCGGCCCTGCTGGCGGCCACTTGCTGGAGCTCTTCAACCAGTGATTGGCGACCTTCGAGCAGCTCTCTGAGGCGCTCCACCAGGAGGTCGGGCTCGTCGGGGAGGGGTCCATTCTGCTGACCCAGCAAAGCGCGTAGAGCGGCCGTCACACTTTGCTGGTCTTCCAGGTCTTGGCGAGTCTCGCAGAGCTTCTCCTCGAGTTCTGAGATGCGTTGCTCCCGCTCGGTCAGGATGATGTTCTCGGCGTGCTCGAGGCGGGCCGCTTCGACCAGTTCGCGACGGAGTTTTTCCGCCTTTCTCTGGCTGATCAAGAGCTTGTTTTTG
The DNA here is from genome assembly GCA_964423525.1 of uncultured Burkholderiales bacterium. Classification (GTDB taxonomy): domain Bacteria; phylum Vulcanimicrobiota; class Xenobia; order Xenobiales; family JADMJV01; genus CAYRFU01. The sequence continues at coordinate 2,985 of CAYRFU010000382.1, forward strand.
AGCTGGTCGAGACGAGAGCGGTAACGATGGAGTTCGCCGTCGGCTTGCTCCACCCGGTCTCGCAGGTCCTCGAAGGCTTGCTCTTTATCGAGGAGGTAGTCGGTTAGACTGGCCAGGCTGTTACGCTGACTGTCCGGGAGCTCGGCCGAGTCGAGGTCGGGAAGCTCTCCGGCGAGGATCTGTTGGAGCCGCTCTTCCAGGAGCCCGTCGACTTTTTGGTGGCGCTGATTTTCCCGGAGGGCCCTCTCGAGCTTTTTGACTTTGGCCTCGAGTTGGTCCGGAGCGCGGTGGAGGACGAGTTTTTCTAGTTCATCGATCCGCTCGTTACGAGAGTGAAGATGCTTTTCGGCTTGGTCTCGTTGTTCTCGTGCCAGACGAAGGTCTTTTTCGAGTTCGGTCTTCTGTTGCTTGAGGCGGCGGATTTTGTGCTGTTCTCGTTCCAGCAACTCCACAGTGCGGGCATCACCGCTACCCTGGCGGGCAGCCCGGTTGTGGTGGAGTTCGACCTCAAGTTCGTCGATTTTCTCCTTCTTGGAGCGAACTTCGTCAAACAGCTTTTGGCTTCGTTCTCGGGCCTGCCGGAGCCATTCCTGAGAGGCTTCCAGCTTCTTCTGGAGCCGCTCGATCTGGCGCTCTCGCTTGCGCAAAAGGGGGAGCGACGCCTCTCGCTTGAGGGCCTTCTTCTCGAGTCTGGCCATCTGGGTCTCTAGCTCGCGGACCTGCTGATCGCGGCTACCCAGCTGTTGCTCGAGTTCGCTGATGACCTTTTTCCGGTCGACGGCTGTGGTTAGGAGCTGTCGAGCCTGGATGCGGGTGACCTCCAGCGCCTCTTTCAGTTCTTCAACCGACCCCCGTTTGGTCTTCTTGGCCAAATTCAAACTCCTCAGTGTTTCACTGAGGTTGATAAAGAACGCCACTACGGTGCCGGCGGGACGGATTATCTGTATCGACCGTCCTCTTGGTCCGACTTGGTCAGCATAGCAGGTTGTTACAGAAATGTAAACTCTCTCTCAAAAAGTCAGGGGAGGGTAATCCCTTTCGTTGTAGGATACCTGGGGAGGCAACGACTGCTCGACCAGTGGTATAGCCCAGCTCTCCATCAGACTATGGAAATCGTGACCTACGGTCATTACGGATTTCCAGTTCTGCTTTTTCCCACCCTCGACTTTCTCGAGTATGAGCGCTTTCACGTCATTGAGGCCATTTCCGATTCGCTTGAGGCGGGACGTTGCAAAGTCTTCTGCGTCGACGGTATCAACAGTCGGAGTTGGCTAAGCCCGGGCGTGCATCCGCGCCACAAAGGGGCTCTCCAGCAGCTCTATAACAGCTACCTCGTCGATGAGGTAGCACCTTACATCTGGAACTCGTGTGAGGGACGCCAAGGCATTATAACGGCGGGAGCCAGCCTGGGGGCTTTTCAGGCCGCCAATCAGCTCTTTCGCCGACCAGACATCTTTGATGGAATGGTGGCCATGAGCGGGGTCTACGACCTGAGAAAATATTACGATCCCGGCGATTACCAGGACTCAAATCTCTACTTTAACAACGTAGCGGAATACCTGCCCAGGCTGGAAGACGACTATTTTCTGCCGCTTTTACGCCGCAAAGAGAAGATCGCTATCCTGAGCGGCCAAGGCTCGTTCGAGAATCCGGCCGCTTCACGCTGGCTTTCGGCCGTCTTGAGAGCCCAAGGCATTCGCCACAGACTGGACCTTTGGGGCTTTGACCGGGCCCACGGATGGTCCACCTGGAGAGCGATGTTCAAGCTCTATCTGAGCAACTGGGAGGCCTGGTAGAACCTGGCCGACCCCGCCGTCAACTCGGCCTAGTTGGAAACGAAGGCCATTTTCACGAAACACAGCTCACACCGGAAATACTTTTCCCGATTATCGGTGAGCTTGAGTTCCCTGGTGACGCCGCAAGCGGGGCAGCGGTAGGTCCCAGGTGGGAGGGGGAATTGGGCTTGAATCTCGACCTTCTTCTTCTTCGAACGGCTCGTTTTGCGCTTGGCCTTGGCCTTAGCTTTGGCTTTGGTCTTCGTCTTTTTGCCCGACTCCGCTGCTTTGGGCTCAGGATGTTCTGTGAATTTTTTCTTGTCCTGCTTAACCATCTCGGTGTCGCAGCAAGTGAGGGGCTCTTCAGCCTTCTTGGTGCGTCCGATGACGGTAAATTTCTTGCACTTCGGGCACTCGTACTCGCCCTTCTCAATCCGAATCAAAAGGATTTCGCTCCGTTCTCGTTTCCCCCGGAAAAGGGACCTTTGAGTTCTTGTCTGCTCAACCCTTCTGGCTGAGACTTGGTTCTGCCGCTTCCTGTTGTGGAAGCTTTCCGCGAATAATGGCGCGGACTTGGGTCAGGCTGAGTCCGTCGATCAAGCCTTGGATTTCCCCCTGGTCGTTTAAGGAAGGATAGGAGAGTCCCTTTTTCTGGCAGTAGATCGTCGCCTCCGGGTAGGCCCACTCGAAAAGAGTCCTGCGAAACTGCTCGGGGCTCAGGCGGCAGCTCTCGTAGAGACCCGCTTCGGCCCTTTGCCGTTGAGCTTCATAGAGGATGAGAGCGGTCGCTACAGAGACATTTAAAGAGCCGCAAAACCCCAACATCGGGATCGACAAGAAGGAATCGAGCTGGTGGCGAGCGGCTTCTGTTAGGCCGAACTTCTCAGCTCCCATCACCACAGCTGTTGGCTGGGTAAAGTCGAAGGCTCGAAAGTCGATGGCTTGCTGGTTGAGATCGGCTCCTACCACCGCGAAGCCCTTAGCTTTAAGGTCGGCGATCGCTGCTTGGGTGGAGCGATGGGGGACCAACCCTACCCACTTGTGAGAACCGCTGGCGTGGGCTTTGGAGAGAAAGAACTCTTCCTCATCGTCGTCGGGGAGGAGGACAGCGTGAACCTCGAAAAGACCGCAGGCGTCGGCCGTGCGGACAACGGCGGAGAGGTTCCAGGCTTTGTGGACTCCGTCGAGCAGTACGGTCAGGTCGGGCTGGCGACGGGCCAGTGTGGCTGTCAGTTTTCGATATCGCTCAGGCGTCACCATGGACCAGCTTTCAAGATGAGCCCCCAAACCCCTCGAGAGAGTCAACCACTCGATCTCTATGACTCCCAGCGCCAGCGCCGGGTGCCGGCTCGTCGCTACCCTGGAGGGCCCCATCGCGCTCTTTTTTCGGTGGGCTTCGGAGGAGGGCGCGATGGCTATCGCTACCTGGCCGAAGAGTGGGTTCGGCGGGGTTAC
>CAYRFU010000383.1:0-6200 GCA_964423525.1 uncultured Burkholderiales bacterium
TTAGGGCTATTTCATATTGAATCGTAATTTTACCGACGTTTGGGATCAGCACCCTCGGGGACCAGCCGGGTCATACGCGGTTTCCCGCGTACGTTGGGAAGACAAAGACCAGGATGGGGTCATCGACTTTCTCCCGGGTGAGGCCAACGAACTGTTCATCGACAACGATATTGTGGTGTTAGCCAACCCCGAAATTGCCGGCTTGCCCGGTTGGTTGATCGCTTTCGTGGTGGCCGGTGGCTTAGCGGCCGCGCTCTCGACCGCCTCCGGCCTCCTACTCGTGATCGCCAGTAGCGTCAGCCACGACATCTATAAAGGCTACATCAACCCTGAGGCCAACGACGATATGGAGCTGCGGGTAGCTCGTCTAGCCATTGTTGGGGCGGTGTTCATCGCCGGCTACCTCGGGATTTACCCTCCTGGCTTTGTGGGCGAGGTGGTGGCTTTCGCCTTCGGTCTGGCAGCGGCCAGTTTTTTCCCCGCCATCGTTCTGGGTATCTTCGACAAGCGCACCAATACGGCCGGCGCCGTCTCGGGGATGCTGGTGGGTCTCGTCTTCACGACCCTTTATATCGTGACCACCGCTCCCAAGCTGCTCGGCTGGGACCCCTGGCTCTTCGGCATCAACCCTCAGGGAATCGGGACCGTTGGCATGGCTTTGAACGCCGTCATCACCATCGTCGTCTCGCGACTCACCCCTCCCCCGGGGCCCGAAGTTCAGGAACTGGTGGAGTAGATTCGAAGGCCCACCACGCACGAGCCCAAATCATGACATTATGAAGCGCTTGTTTCTGCTCCTAGCCGTACTTCTTTCGGGATGCACTCCGGCTCCCGAGCCTCCACCCGAGTTCATGGTCTTATTCGAGGGACAGAAGCTGCCGGCCGAAACCCTGGCCCGCACCAGCCACCAACTCTACATCGAGGCTGACCCTTTAGTGAAGGCTACTGGTTGGGAACTCCGCCTCACCGACCGAGACGGGATCGTCGAGCTGTGCCGAGGTGAGCAGTGCCACACTCTCGACACCTTTGAGATTCACCAGGCCGCTTTCGGCAACGACGACGAGCTGTTTCTTTCTATCGACTACGTAGCGCCCCTCATCGGGCTACGCCACGAGATTGACCACGCTCGCCAAGCGGTGGTTATCGAGACAGAGTCCTAACCAAACGAGTCCAATTAGGATAATCGCAGATTTTCAGATCGGAATAGGCTCGGGTCACGACCGGGCCCAGCGGTCCCAACATGGGCGCTGTCGGAAGGTAGGCCGAAAGCCCGGTTCCCCGGCTCGGATGGTGGGCCACCACGGCTGGTTCAGAAGTCTCGAGAACCTCCAGATCCCTGAGGTCAGCCAGAGGAGGCTCGTGGGGCCAGAAAGAGTGGGCTCCTTTGAGGCGCTGTCGAACTTTCGCCAGCTCTCCCGGGGTGTTCAAGATGCTCTCTGCCTGAGCCTCAAGACGCTCGAGAGTCGAGGGAATCAGGCCCATCTCGAGAGCTGACATGGTGGGGGTCCTTTCGGGGACGGCCGAGGCCTCCTCGACCACCAACTCGGCGGCCCGGCGAGCCGAGACATCGGGACCGAGCCTCGCGATGATCTTTTCGAGGGGGAGTCCGCCCTCGTACTCTCCGCCCTGGGAGGCCACCAAATAATCGGTTCGGGGCCACAATTCGGCCGCCACTTCAAGGTCAGCCATCAAGCAAGAGTTGAAGACCAGCACATCAGGTCGCACCGATTCGAAGCAGGAAGCCAGGTCGGGAAGACTCATAAACCCTCGCTGCTCGAAGTCGGTTAACGCGCCCATGAAACCCGCGCTATGGCCACCCAAGACGACCATGGTGTGCTGAGACGGGAAAGTCTTGGCGCCCCACTGGAGGAAGTCTAGTAGGGCGGGAACCCTGTTCATCTCGCCCCGGAAGCGCTCAGTGGTGTGGCCGTCGAACCGATAGATCCCCTCGGGTAACTGTTTTTGAATACCTAGCTCGACCGTATCGGGCAACTCTTGCGACTGAAGCTGGCGCAACCCCCGGCGAGCCGACCCAGCCAAATTGGGCGGACCGCAGCAGCTATAGACGAGAACGGACCAGGAAGTCACATCAGAAGCACCGCTCGAGATGGATTGAGCCCCAAGAACTCGATTCGAGCGTCGATGGCCCTTTGAAAGGCGAGACGACGGCCACCGAGGCGTTGGTGCGGGAGACCCAGCAGATGTCTTCGACCAAGGGATTGTAGGCGCCATCCACCCCAGCGTTTGGGACCACCATCCATTTCACTTCCTGGTCGACCGGATGGTAGACGCCGGCGACCCCCGACCGGGCGGCTTCTCTCCACTCTGACCTCTCGAGGTGGGGGTTCCAGACCCCATCGATTCCTGCATTCACTCCCGCTTCGCGCCACTCGACCGACTCCTGAATCGGATTATAGACCCCGGCCACCCCGCTGTTGGCTTCGCTCCTCACAAAGGTGTTGCCAGAAGCCAAGTTGCGGACTGCAGCTAACCCACCGAAATGTTCCACTCGGATATCCATGCCTTCACAAGCTGCGGGGTAGCTCGGCTCTGGTGGACTCTGACAGCCAACGAACATGATTCCGATCAAGAGTGCACTCGTTGCAAGACGCGTATTCATAGACCGAGAAAACCTGTCGGCCCTGAAAGATACCTGAATTAGAGATGGTTGATCATCTGCACCATCGGCATCACCGAGGCCAGGATCAAAAAGGAAACGACGACCCCGAGAACCACCAGCATAACCGGCTCCAAAAGGTTGGTGGCGTGGAGAATAGCGTAGTCTGTTTCTTCGTCGTAGACGAGAGCCAACTGGCGCACCACGGGAGGCACACGGTCGGCGCTGATCTGAGCCGAATTCACGATCATGTGGATGACTAAAGGCGGAAAACACTCGTGAGCGGCTAGAGCCTCTTCCAGGGAGTAGCCCTCGAACATCGCTTCTCGAGCGTCGAGAAACCTATCGCAGAGAACGGCATTCCGGTCGTCACCGAAACGGCTCTCAGAGACTCCGAAAACGGCATGCCTGACTCCAGAGTGGCGGCCAGACCGTAAAGACTACGAGCGGTCGCCACTCGATAGAAAAGAGGTCCCAGACCAGGCAGGGTCAACTGCCACCGGGCAAACGTTCGCTGCCACTCTCGATCGGCCTGATATTTGCGGCGAAGGGGACCCGACGAAAGCCAAAAAGCCCCAGCCAGAAATCCCAGCACGGCCCACATAACCGGATTCCGAACGGCCCCGGCCAGAGCGACCAAAACCTTCGTAGGGGCCGGTAGCTCAGCCCGAGCACCAAACATCGGCTCCATCGTCGGCAAAATACAGAAGACGAAGAAGATGACACTGAGCAAACACACTCCGGCCAGACAAGCGGGATAGGTGATGGCCGCTTTCAAACGTTGTCGGATCGACAGATCGCGTTCCTGGAGGTCGGCCAATTTGTTCATGATGGGCGAGAGGGTCGAACTCCTCTCGCCCACTTCGGTCAGACCCCGAAAAACCGGAGAAAAGACCTGGGGAAAGTCTCCCATTCCGTCGGCCAAGCCTCGACCCGACTCGAGCGCCCTTTGCAACGACTCCCCCACCTTTCCGATGGGGCCGGGCTGCCTGGCGATCCCCTGCATGATCCGTTTCAGCGAGATACCGGCGTTGAGCATGGTCGCCACCTGTCGGGTGAAATAGGTCAATTCATCGCCACTGACCCGCAGCGGCTTACTTTCTAGGGCTTTTTCCATCGCTGACATTGGAAAAGATGTGCACTTCGACTCGGGTTCGCTGACCTTGGCGCTGATGGACGATGATGCGGCTTCCAGAAGCACCCTCGGCGATTTCGCGAGCTTGAGTCAGGAGAGCCGATTTTCCGTTGGGGCTCTTAGACCAGACGACTTGAAGGTCGGGGCTCTGGCGAGAGTAGAAAGCGACCACCTTCTCGGGGGAGTCGTTGGTCTCGAGCGAGAGCCGCTCTTGAGTGAACGGTTTACTGCTCTTGGGATTAGGCATCGAGGTCGTCTCGTGCTCGAGGACCCTGCTCTCGGGGTAGGGTGGCAAGGTTTCTACTTTTCGGCCCGCTGGACGGTTCTTCTTAACCTGGATCTTAGGAGCGGCCTCCGGAGTCGACAGCGACGGCTGCGGTGGGGGGGGGAGCGAATGACATCTGGCTCCGGTGGTGGCGCCTGATAACAGCTCAGAAGGGTCAATAAGAGCAGTGTCTTCAGTCCCCTCGCCATTCCTTTGGGTTCGCGAAGGTAGTGGTGGATTCTTGCTGAGGCGTCACTATTCTGATATCTTTGTAAAGTGCGAACCCGGGGGTTAGCTATCGCCACCGCCATGATCCTGCTGGCGCTCTTGTCTCTGGCAGCGCTTCACCGCCCAACAAGCCACCGCCAACCTCCGCGGTGTCGACCGAGCCGAAGCCCGTCACCGTCAACCCTACGCCGCCTATGCCGGCCTTCAAGACGCTCTCAGTCGACTCAAAGCGGACTCGAGCTTTGCAACCGATCTCAACGAGAGTCTGCCCCAGCTGAGCCAGGTCCGATATCAAGTTCAGGTCACCAATAACGTAGCCGGGTCGGGGGATGTTCTCGCCCCCGACGGGACCAGGGTAGCCCCGGGAGCAGTCTATTTCTCCTCCAGTGGAAACTCGGTTAGCGACCGAGTTTCCAGCTTATCGGCGATGGCTGTTCGCGACACCATCTCGCCCGCTCTGGTCTTCGACGGCAGGATCCAGGTTGAAGACAATTCCACCATTATGGGCTACAACTCTCTTACCGGCGCCATGGTCCCAGCCGACCTACGCACAAACGCTAATGGAAGTCGTGATGTCTCGATCGTTGACGGCTCCCGCATCATTGGGGACCTCATTGTAGGCCCCGGGGCCGATCTGGCCAAGGTGCTCGAGATTGAATGGTTCTCCCGTCATATCGGCTCAGCAGCTGTTGGTGATGCCGTCGTGACCCTGCCGCCTCACACCTTTCCGGGACCCGCGGGTGGCCAAGACGTCGAGCTTGACTGGTTCCAATCCGACACCATCGAGCCAGGCAGCTACCGGCGAATTCGAGTGGAAGACAACTCTCTGCTGGTTCTCGAGCCAGGGACCTACGTGGTCGAAGAGCTCGATTTTGAAGACGGAGCGACTTTGCTCGTCAACGGACCCGTGGAGATCTTCGTCGAACAAGGTGTGGAAGTCGACTGGTTCAGTAGCCTGAATCGAACAGGCCGGCCAAACGACTTGAAAATCTACACTCGACCCTCAGAACGGGTGCGTGTCGAGGACAACAGTCTCATTCGAGCGGTCGCCGGCGGTCCCGGGACCCGACTGGCTCTCGATGACGGTGCCCGGTTTGACGGCTCCTTCATCGGGGAGCGGCTCGATCTCGACTGGTTCAGCCGGTTTCGCCAGGATCGAGCGGCCGACAGCCTAAGCAGAATGGACACCAGCCCGGGCCCCTGGCGACTCGAAGGAGTCAGTGGCCTGTGAGGCGTGGCTTTAGCCTGCTCGAGACGGTGATGGCCGCCTTCATCTTTCTGACCGCTCTCGCGCTCATCGCCGGTGTGTGGCCGGCTTATTCTCGAGCGGCCGCCAAAAACGCCGGCTACCTGGCCGCCATGGACATCGCCTCCCAGGAGATCGAAGTCTCGATCGCCCAGGGATATGACGGGGTCGGGGACCGTAGCGGCGACGTAGTCGTTACCAATATTGTCGAGGGCCAGTCGGTGGACCGTCAGTTTCACTACGAGGTGGCCGTGTCGGATGTGACCCCAACTTTGAGAGACGTCACCGTCACCGTGACCTGGACTGACCTGACCGGAGACCAAGAGATCCGCTTTGAGACCCTTATCACGTCTTAAACAGCGGGGGATGTCGCTGGTCGAGGTTCTGGTGGGGGCGGTCGTCCTTGCGACCTTGACCGCCTCGGTTTATACCGTCGTTGTGGCTGGGATGCGCTATCACCAGCGGGTCTCAACCAGTCTCGACCTGCAGCAAACAGTCCTGACTGCCCGTGCACGGGTGGCTGCCGAACTGTCGGAAGCCAATGCTAGCAGTCTTAGGATTTTCGCTAACCCTCCGGGAGTCGTTTTCGGCTCAGCCCGTGGGGACACTGGCCGACTCGTTTTCGACGCCGCCGGTAGACTCCAGTGGCAAAGGTTGGACTAAACCGCTGACGCGGTAGAAGTGTAAGTCCGTTCGGGCATTGAGCCCT
>CAYRFU010000384.1:0-6198 GCA_964423525.1 uncultured Burkholderiales bacterium
GAGCCAGGGGAGCCAGAACTCCCATCGGAACCGGTTCCGGCTGGGGATGAGCCGGGCCCAAATCCGTGGCCGGGGCGGCCGGGTTGACCGTCGACTCCGCGGGCGCTGATGGTCAATTCTTCCATGAGAGGACTCTTCTCGCCTTCGGGGGGCAAACCTCGGGGAGGAGAGAAGCCTCCCCTATGGTGACTCTGGAAAATCTTTTGGAGGACCTCCACGACGACGGTGAGACCGAATCGAGCGGGGTCTTCACTCTCGACCCTAAGAAGGCTAGGGAGAAGCTTCAGAATTTTGCCTTTGTCAGCCCCGACGATTATCTCCCCAAGCTAGTCCAGGCCGGGGTGGCGGCCGGCGCCAGTCAGATCGAGGTCGAAGTGAACGCTAGCATCGTGGAGCTCCTGTTCCGAGACCTCTACTTTGAAAAAGATCAGGTGCAGGGGCTGATGAACTATCTGCTGGTCGAAAACTGTCCTCCCGAATGGCGTCCGCTTCGCCATTTGGCGGCTGGTCTTCGAGGCAGCCTGGCGGTGGAGCCGGGCCTGGTTTGGTGGGAATCGTGGTCGGATGGAAAGGGGTATCAGCGACGCTGGAGTGATCAGGATTGGAACTTGAAAGAGCTGGAGCGATCCGAGCAGCAGGGTCGGTTTTCTCGCTTCCATCTGGTTCGGCAGGCCGGCAAACGTTTTCGGCTAGCCTTTTCCTCTCTGTTTCAAAGCAAAGAGCACGAACGACCCGGTCTTCTTCGGCGTTGCGCTTACCTGGCCCAGCCGCTCACCCTCAACGGCGAGCCGATCAAGCGGGCTGAGTTCGGCCGACCACGCTATCCGGGATATCGAATCGAGCTTGATGAAAATCCAGGCGAAAGTCGTCCACCTCCCTACCTCGCGTCGGACCAACTGGTCGAGGGTCTGATCGACAAACACCATCACCTGGCCGAGGTCTATCCGACCGACGACCGTCCCACCAGCCTCATCCAGCCGCCCCACAGTCAGGCCACCCTTAAGACTTTGACGGGTGGACCGTGCCGAGCTTGGCTAGGGCTCGAGGCCCAACTCGAGAAAACGGCCCGCATCACTTATATCGAGGATGGAGTGGTCCTGGAAACCCGTGAACTCGAGCTAGGCATTCCCGGCTTGGTGGGGATCTATTCGGCCGAAGGTCTCCCTAAAGACCTGACCGGCTTCAGTCTGGTCGAGGGGGAAGCCTATCGAGCCCATCTGGACTGGCTCCGCCAGCAGGGCCAAGTGCTAAAAGAGACGGTGTTGGCCAACCTCGAATCGATCCCCACTCGCGTTTCTACGCGACGCCAACTGAGCTAGCGTCACACCTGCTTACCCCGCTAGAGGACGAGGGGGGTCCCGTCGAACTGATTGAAAGCAAAGTTGGCCGCTTCCGGTAAACCGAGCTTCATCTCGCGCAGAATTCCGATAGCTACCAGTTCACCCAGGCGGATGCAGTTGGAATAGTCGGTCAAGAAGTGAACGCCGGCGCCGTTGCGACCCACACTCATATTGCTGACCAACTTGTTCAGCTCGCCTTCCACCGTGAGGTTGGTGCCCACCGCCGTCAGGGCCGTGCCCGTCGGGTTGGCCTCGACCGGATTGGCGACCAGGGCGGTGCCGTTAAAGAAGGCCTTCAAAACCGTGCCGCAGGCCGCCGCGATGACGGCGTGACCCGCTCCGTAGGAAGGGTGGGTCGGTGAACCCTCGGGGAACGCCTGGGGCAGCAAGCGGGTGCCGAATTGAGTGAAGGTTCGAGCCACGGCCTGAGAATTGAGAAGCTGGCCCGCGATAGGATAGTTCGACTGGCCACTCAAGTGGATGTGAACGCGGCAGCCGTAGGCTTCTGGTCGGAGCCGTCGATGGACATTCCATTTCTGATACCAAACCGCTTTGAGAGCCCGAGTGGCCACTTCCGTTACCAGGGTCAAGATGTGGGCAGCCCCGTAATTGACGAACTGGCCTTGACGGGTCGAAGCGGGAAGACCGGGGTCGAGGGGGGTTCCTTGCCCGAGCAAAATCAGGGCTGCCTGCAAGAAAGCCTGATGAACGGCATCGACGTGAACGTAGCTAGCCAGGTCACGCAGGTTGCGGATGTAGCGCCGGGTCGGGTCGAAGACCTGGGCTACTGGAGCGCCACCGTTTTGAATGGTGAGATAGCTATTGAGGGTGGTCATGTAGTCGACCCCGGGAGCTCCCACCTGAATCAGCTGAGCCACCGTGTTGGCCCCCCACGGGATATCTTGGAGGAGGAATTGAGAGATGTAGGGGCCGATCAGGTCGCCGTTGAGAATCCCCCGGAAGAGCGCTCCCGTTGTCACTGCTCCATTGGCTTTGGGACCGAAGAAGTCGGTCAAGCCGTTCAGTTCGGCCACTGCGGCAGCTACGTTGGGGTCGGCGGCGTAATTTAAGAACGGCACGTCTCGCAACAAGGCCATCCAATACAGTTCAACCATTTCGGCGGCCGTTTCTTGAGACGAGAAGGTGGGAGCCGGGGGCATGGTCACGGCCTGGGCGTCAGGGCCCTGCAGATCAAAACCCAAGCCGGCCACAGGATTGGCCAAACGGTCTTGACCTCCCGCTGGAACAGTCTCAAAAGCCTGAAACGTGCTGGCCGCCGAAGCTGCTAAGTAAGCCGCCAGAGCAGCCGGATCAGGCTCACCGATGGCGTTGTGAGGTAACGTCTTCGTAAAGGTCGCTATTCCGTTGGGGAAAAGCGTCTCGTCACCATTGTTCTGGTGAGTGACCGGGGCCTGAGCCAGAGCCGATTGAGCGGCGTTCACGCGGAAGTTGAAAGAAGCCTGGCTCCGGGCGGTTGTTCCGCCCGGTTGGTTGACCGGTCCGGCTTGGGCGAATTGGAGCGGCTCGTTGTTGTCACTGCCGCAGCCGGTCAGGGCGCTCAGCCCCGCCACCCCGACTGAAGCGGTTAGGCCTTGGAGAAAAGAACGTCGATCGTATTGTTGTGGCATCGTAACCTCCCATCGAAGCGGAGGAAATTCTTCTTGTTCTGGGGAGTCCCTCTCAGGGAAGAGAGAGGGATCTCAGAGACTTTGCCGTAGCCCCCGCCGGATGTTTCGGCCGGGCCTCAATATCGTGGTGGCTTGGCTGCTTCTTTTGGTCAGCCTTCATCCGCCGCTTCACGTCCATCTCGAGGACGACCACGATGTCGACTCTACCTGTAGTCTTTGCCTCATCGACCTGGGCGCTGCTCCTGACCCTCTCCCCGAGCCTCGCGGCCAGAAGGCGGAGAGTGTGGTCGAGAGCGTGGTCGCACCAGTCGTTTGCTATCCGGTCACAGCCCAGGGCCGTTCCCCTCCTGTTTTGATTTAGGTATTCGATCGATTTCAAGCTCTGGGTGTGCCCAGAGCCCGTTCCCAAGGAGGTTTCGTGCCGAAATTTTGGCTCTTAGTTTTGCTTTTGTTGACCCTGGTGAGTCCCATCTGGGCGGCCGAAGTGACCGGCGACCTGCTGGTCGAAGTGTATTCCGAAGAGAGTGACGAGCCCATCGAGGGGGCCGTGGTCGTCATTCAAGACCGTGAGAAACGGGGGGATGCCGTGGAGGTGCGCACCGGCGCCGACGGCACCGTCCGCGTCAAGAATCTGCCCACCGGTCAGTACAGCATCGAGGTCCAACATCCCGACCATGGCTCTGACGGCGCCGTCGTCAGAGTCACCTCGGGGGTTGGCAACAGGTTTGCCGCTTTTCTGGTGGAAAAGAGCGAAGACCAGGTGGTTGTGGTCCGCGACCAGCGCCTGCTGGTGAATACCAAAGATCCCAATGCTGGGGCCCGCACCGAGCGCAATCGTGCTCCTCCAGGAAGACCACGGTCACGGTGAAGAGGAAGAAGAGGAACTCGAGGCCGGCGCTCTCGAGGACCTCGATGGCAGCCCTTATAACCTGGGCGGCACCCAACTGACCGACGGCGCCGTCACTCCCGACGGTAGGTTTCTCTACTTCGGAGACCAGACCGGGGCCGTTCTGGCCTTCTCGGTTGACGGGGCTCGGGGCTTTTTGCAGGGGTTGCCCACCCTCACCACGGGATTGGCCGTCAGCCGACTGGCTATGGACCCGGCCGGAGCTTTTTTGGTGGCTCTCGACGCTACCAACAACCGGTTGGCGGTTTTTCGGGTCAACTCGGGAGGGATCCTGACGGACGCAGGGACCACCAATTTGGCCGCTCCTCCTCAACAAGCTCTTGTCTCGGGCACGCGCTTGCTGGTGACTGTCAACAACCAGCTGCTCAGCTTCACGCTCGACCGGACCAGCGGCGCCTTGACCCAGGTCGGGCAGGCCAATCTGGTGGCTGGGAACTATCCTGGGCTAGCTCTTCAAGGCGACCTGGTGGTGGTGGCCGATCAGGCGGGCAACACTCTGTCGAGTTTTCGGCTGGCCCCTGACGGCACTCTCACCGCTCTGGTGAATCAGGCTCTCCCAGCCGGCCAGCTGGCCCCGACAGCTCTTTTGCTCGAGGGAACCCAACTGGTGACGGCCAACCGCGACAGCAACAATCTCTCGGTTGTCACGGTCGACCTTCAGACGGGAGGCTTCACCTTCGGTGACCCGGTCGATAGCCAGGGACAGGGCCCGGTGGACCTTCGTCTGATCGCCGAGGGTCGAGCCTTGCTCGTGGCTAACAGCGGCTCCAATCAGATCGCCACCTTCGAGGTCGATGAAGGCGAGCTGGAACCCGGTGAGGGCTCGCCCTACGACGCTGACGGCGGTCCGTCTCGCTTGCTTTTCCTGGAGCGGGTGGAGTCGATCGTGGTCACCGTGCCTATCCAAACAGATTAGCCAGGAACCGCGTCCGGGCTAGTCAAATCTGGCTCGGGTGGAGAGCTGGTTGAGACCATACTTCAAGCCCGGCGGGGGAGATGCCGGGCTTTTTTATGTGGTTTTCGGCCAGTTTCCCAAGCCCCTGGGCCCTCTGGCTCGTCAGAAATATCGTTGCAACGGTCTGCCCGAAGGTCTCAAGCTCGACCAGCACGAGCCCGGGCCCTTTCGCCAGGGAGTGGTATGGGAGCGTTTGGCCCGCCATAACCCACGCTGACATCAGGTCGCCGAGGCGGCTCCCTCTTGTATGGTGCTGAGGGGTCGAGTGGGCGACCCGGAGATGTTGGACTACTTTCGCGATACCATCGGTCTGTTAACCTATCTCCTCGATCAGGGGGGCACTGTCCTTTACGACCCCTACCAGTGGCGTTGGTGGTCTCCGGCCGAGTGGAAAAGTGAAGCTTTTCGACCCGGCGAGCCCCGACCCAACCGTCACGTGGCTATCCTGGTCAGTCCCCAGGAGCAAGAAACGGTCTGGCTTCATACCCGAGGGATGCTCAAGTTTGGCCGGCCCGACCTATCCATGCGGGGAGTTTGGCGTGGCTCCGAAGGACTCTATCAGGAACTCTTCAACCGTTTCATCGAGTTCCAGGCTTTGGGTGGCCTCATCGAAGAGGGCCGTGAAGTGACGATGGCCGGTTTGCCCTTCGGCCTTCGCTGCTACCACCAGGGTCACCCTGACGACCCCGACTTCAATAACGTGCACGTGGAGATTCGCTAATGGTCCTATCAGAAAACACCGATTTCGAGGGGAGACCCTGTGCTCCCCAAGCTGCGCCGGACGGGTTTCACCTTCATCAATATCAGCACTGCTGGGATGTCCCCCATTCCTACCAAGCGGTCTGGGACTGGCTCAACCGGCCCGAGACGTTCACCGAGTCTCAGCTGCCGCCTTATCGGGTGGAGTTCGTTTCCCAGCGACCCGAGGTGCCGGCTGGCTTTTATGAGGGAGGTCTCAACATTCACCACGGTCCTTTTCTGGTGGTGGCCGGGACGCTGACCGAGATGCGTCCGCCTGAGTATCGCGACCTGCAGTACTTCTATGGCAGTTTTGTCTTGAGTCTGCGCCTGGTTCGCCCTACTCGCCTTCAGTTTTGGGTCGAGCCTATCGACTCCCGTTCGACCCGAGTTCGCGTTCAGCTCGACGCCCTGGTGCGGGGCTGGTTTGTGCCGATCTGGGACTTGGGCAACCGGGGCTTCTGGTGGAGCTTCGGATACTGGCTGAAGAGGCTGTAACCGCTGCTCAAGGTCACTTCGGACCTTCCCTGGTGGGGGGTGCAAGTCTAGGCGCCGCCTCGCCGCGAGTTAGCTAGAACCTGGCCTTCCCTGGTGGGGGGTGCTCCGTCGCCACGCTGGAAATCCGGGCCA
>CAYRFU010000385.1:0-6189 GCA_964423525.1 uncultured Burkholderiales bacterium
AGCCCCATGATTACTGACTTTGAGTGCAGGGCATGAATTTGGGGTTGCTCCCGAGGCTCCAGGTGAGCCAGCGGTCCACGGCTGCAAAGGCCCACGCAGCCCACCCCTTTAACGGAGATGTCGGAGCGGTCTTTGACGTTGGTCTTGAGGTCTTTCAACAAAGCCTCAGAACCGCACGACTGACACCCGGCCGCCTGACAGACACGAAGACAAACCGGAGCCTGTTTTTGGTTCTGGCGCAGCTCTTGCACCTGGTTGAGAAATTTGTCAGCCATCATGAGTGGAGCCATCCCTCCACCAGGTCTTCAACCTGGTTTTGCTGAGCACGCGGAACAGTCTCACCATCGGTGACGATCACTGGAGCCAACGAGCAGGCGCCTATGCAACGTGCCGTCAAGAGAGAGAAAGCTCCGTCGGGAGTGGTCTGACCGGGCTCGACGCCAGCTTTCTGTTTGAGAGTTTTGATCAGCTGAGGGGCGCCCTTCATAAAGCAAGCGGTGCCGGTATAGACCACGCAGCTGTGACGCCCTTTCGGCTTAAGATGGAAGAGGTGATAGAAGGTGGCGACTCCGAAAACTTTGCTCGTCGGCACCACCAGTGAATCTGCCACAAAACGCATTCCGATCTCATCGAGAAACCCAAAACTTGACTGGAGAGAGTGGAGGGTCTCGATGAGCGAACTGGGATGGTAAGCGTGGCGGCGCATGGTCGCGTTGACGATTTTCCATCGTTTATCGTCGTCGGGTAACGGTATCCGCGATTTGACTTTCGACCTGGGTCCAGCATAGGCATTCAGCCCGAAGCCAGAAATGACCCAGATCAGGACCCCGACCCAAAAACAGTCGCGCGTCACGGAGAGGATGTGTAGGTACTAGCCAAAATTTGATAGGATAGAGATGATGACGCCAGGCTCTGAATGAAATCCAAGGTCGCCAGACTGCTGACGGACGCCCAGAGCTTCCTGCTGGGCTTGGGCCACTGCAGGTGGAAGCCGAGGGCAAGAGTGTCTTGATTATGGACACTCATAAGGACTCTCGATTTCGGGAACTCAACCCGCCCTTCCGCGCCATGCTGTGCTCACCGATCGTGGGTCGAGGGCGGAAGACAATCGGAGTCTTTCACGCCCTAGCCTTTGACCGGCCCGTAGCCTTCTCGTTTAGGCACCAGAAGAAACTCGAGGACTACGGCAAAAAGTTGGGGGCGCTCTTGATCGCCGAGAAGTGGGAAGAAAGTGAACAGCCTCCCCCTCCACCGAAACCGAAACGACCGTCTTTAGTTCTTCCCCAGATTTCCGAAATGCCCGATCTGCCAGATGTCTCTGGGTGGCCGCTCCAGAGAGTCGGGCTGGGAGTGGTGTCTTTACTCTTTCTGGTGGGCTTAGTCGGTCTCTTCAGTCGCTGCGGTGGCCAGGAGCCGGGCAGGACCCCCTCGCCGCCAGTCGTCAGCGGGCAGCCGGCTCAAAAACAGCCAGCCCAACCGCCTGAGCCCAAAGAGGGCGAACTGTTAGTGCAAGGCAAGCTGATCGACCCGAAAATGCAGGCTATTCCCTCGACCGAGGTCAAGAAGGGCAGCATGGTTGTATGGCTAGAGCGGGAGAAAGCGGTCATTCCGGGTCAGCAGGTGAAGACTGATTGGGGGGGCGGGTTTTCGGTGGTCGTTCCCACCACCGCTCGAAAACCCCAGGGGTCAGTCGATATTCGGGTGACCGTCCCAGGCTATGAGCCTGACAAGTATCGAGCTCGGATCCATAACGGACGAGCCAAGGTCGGCAATATCGTTTTGCTCCCGGCCAAGAAGCTGCGGTGATGGACGGACTGGACCATACCCACGTCCAGGGCCAGGAGGAGCGGGCAAAAGCCCAGCAGCTTTCGCTTGCTGGTCAGCCTGAGGTTTCGGAAGAGGCACCCACCTTACCAGGCTATCTGCTCACCCGTCTGATCGGGAAGGGCTCTTTTGGCGAAGTTTGGGAGGCAACCCAGAGTGGAACGGGCCAGAAGGTGGCCGTGAAGCTTTTTACCCAGCCCGCGGGGCTCGACTGGCGCTATCTCCAGCACGAGGTCTCGCGCCTTCGCCAAGTGGCCGAGCACCCCCACGTGGTCACCCTCCTCGACGCCGACCTGAGCCATGAGCCCCCCTACTTCTGCATGAATCTTTATCAGGAGAGCCTGAGCCAGTTTCGCAAGAAGGGGGGGAAGATTGGAGCAGCCAGGGTGGAAAGCTGGTTCGCTGATATCGCTCGAGCCCTACAGTTCACCCACGATAAGGGGTTGCTTCATTGCGATCTTAAACCAGCTAACGTTTTGCTTGATTCAGAGGGTCGGGTCAAAGTGGCCGATTTCGGTCAAGCTCGAGAACGAGGCCTTCCCGGTAGCGCGGTGGGGAGCCTCGGGTATATGGCCCCCGAGCAGGCCTCTCTGGAAGATAATACACCCGATGTCAGTTGGGATATTTACGGCCTTGGAGCCACTGTCTACTTTCTGTTGACGGGTTTGGCTCCTCGTTTATCGGAAGAATCTCGGTTGACGATGGGAAGCGTCACCGACCCAACCGAGCGGCTGGAGAAGTATCGAGCCATCGTGGCCCAGTCAGAGCTCGTCCCCATTGGTCGCCATCATCCTCAGGTCGATACCGAGTTAGCCACTCTGGTCGAATCTTGTCTCGAACTCGACCCGTCCCAACGGCCAGCTAGCGTTCAAGAGGTGTTAATCGATCTCGAGAATCGTCGTCTTGGCAAGCCACTCTTGTGCCGCCGTCCCTGGTCCTTATCTTACCGGCTGGGGAAGTTTCTGGGACGCTATCGGGTGGCCGTGGTCATGGCCATGGTGCTGGTCGCCTGTCTTTCGGGTCTGTTCGTCTCGGCTTTGGAAAGAGCGGCTGACCAGCGTCAAGCCCTGGCCTTGCGGGAGTTCGAGAGAGGTTGGGACTATGCCGAAAAGGGTCAGCTTGCTGAGGCCTGTCTGTGGTGGGCTCGAGCCTGCCAAAGTGATCCCACTGGCCTCGCTCCTCAGGCTGCTCTGGATTCGGCCACCCGTCCTCTCGAAGGCGAAGTGGTCCACGGAGACCAGCCTCTGGCCACCCTGGTCTTCGCTCCCCAGGGCGATTGGTTGGCCAGCGCCGCTAGTGATGGCTCTGTCAAGGTGTGGAAAGACGGTCGCGTAGTCAGGGAATGGCCTTCTCTTTGGGAGGTGAGTCCCGATGGCTACTACGCTTCCAGAACTTTGTTGGCCGTTGACCCTCAGGGCAGGTTAGCCACGCCTCACGGGTTGTTCGACCTGGGACAGGATGACCCCGTCCAAGGTTGGGACTCCCAGGTGTTGATTGATAGGACGGGTGTCTTTTGGGACGGTCAAGCTCGTTCTTTGGTCAACGGGGAACGTTTCTCGGTCGATTTTGAGGAGCCCGCTCAAGCTGTAGCCTTCGGACCTCAAGGTCAGAGGATGGCCCTCCTTGCCGGCGGTCAGCTCTGGTTGTTTGAGCGGGGTCGAAGGGTGGCCGGACCCCTGGGGAATCAGGTCAGCACCTTCTCTTTCTCTCCTGACGGACGCTGGCTAGCCGCCGGCTCGGTCGAGGAGGTGGCTTATCTTTGGGATTCCGCCACCGGTGAAGAGACGGCCCGACTGGAACACCAGTGGTGGGTGGTGGGCGTTCACTTCTTGGGGCCAGACCGGCTGGTGACCACCAGCTACAATGGAGAGATTCGACTTTGGGGCTGCGACGGGATTCCTGAAAGTCACCTCCCGGCCAAACACGCGTGGGTCGCCTACGGCGGAGTGAATTCCCCCGTTTCGAGAGTTTGGGCCAGTTACTCTATCGACGGCACAGCCCGACTCTGGGAGAGTGACAAGCTCTTTCCCTACTCGGGCTATCTGCGCCACGGTAGTCCGATCAAAGCGGTCGCTTTTCGGGCTGACGGCCGGCAGTTGGCAACCGGGGGTCTGGACGGCCGGATCCGTTTCTGGCGGGTGTCGCCAGAGCGTGAGGAAGGCGCCTTCTGGAAGCTTGACCTGGCTAAACATTTGAACGAGGTGGCTGTCCACGGGCAGACTCTAGCGGCCGCTTTTACTGACCGAGAGGGTCATGGGAAAGTTCAGATCTGGTCACCTGACCAAAATCATGTCCTAGCCCATGATGGTCCTGTGACTGACCTGGCCTTTCGTCCTGACGGTCAGGCTCTGGCCAGCACCAGTGAAGACAAGACCGCCAAGATTTGGAGTCTCAAAGGCGAGCTTTTGAGTAGCTACGAACACGCTGGTCGGGTTCGGTCCCTCCAGTTTAGTCGCGACGGTAACACGGTCTTGACCGCTGATGAGAGCGGTCGGGCCCATTTGTGGGGGGAAAAGACTCAGGTTTTTGAGACCCCATCGCCCCTACTGAATGCACGCTTTCGTCCCGATGAGACTCAAGTGGCCACGGCCGGCCTGGATGGCGAAGTGATGGTGTGGGATGTCAAGAGCGGGGAGAAACTCGCAAGCTTCGCTCAGCCGACCTCGCTGCGGATGGTAGTCTGGAGCCCAGATGGTCGCCTCCTGTTGGCCTGTGGTCGAGATGGGAAAGCTCGATTGATCGACCTGGCTAGCGGCGACAAAAAGAAGTTTCAACATAGCTTGATGGTGGTTGGGGCAGACTTTGACAGCACCGGAGAACGGGTGGTGACCTGCTCTCTCGACAGCACGGTCAAAGTTTGGGACACCGAGACGGGCCAGCAACTCGCTTCTCCGCTCCCTCACGAGGGACCGGTTATGAAAGCCGTCTTCAGTCCCGACGATCGGCTCATCCTAACCGTCTCCAAAGACGGTCGAGTCCAGCTCTCGCTAAGCGATACTGGGCTTCCTTTTGGAATGCCTGTACGCTATTCCAACCTGGTGTTGGATGGGGATTTTAGCGAAGATGGCCAGTCGTTCGTGACCGGCTCGGTCGACGGATTGGTCAAAAGAACTCCCGTGCCCCTTACGTCCTCCGCTTCGGTTCCCGACTTGGCTCAGGTCGAGGAGGGTTTCGGGTTACGCATTCGCGACCACGCCGGCCAGTGCACGGTTGAACCGGTCTTGAGGCAAAACCTGTCAGCAGCTGGGCGTCAGCCCTAGCAACGGGCCGATGGGATGCTCCCACGAAAGGGCTAGCGGTTCTCCTCAGCCTTCTTCAGGTGGGACTCGGTCAGACGCCAATCTCCCAGTTTAAAACGGCTGGGTAGGTGGGCAGCTGCCTCGCCTCGACCATTGAGGAGTTCGAAGTTAGCCCCTTCTTCGAGCAGAATGGCCACAACTTGCTCGTGGCCCTGGGTGGCAGCAAGGTGGAGGGGTGTGTTGCCGTCCTGGTCCACCACGTCGATCTCGGCGGACTGTTGGAGCAGGTAGTGAAGAGTCTGGTAGTGGTTGTTTTGAGCGGCCAAATGAAGAGCGGTAGACTGACTCTTATCGCGAGCTTGCAGGGATGCTCCGGATTCTACCAGGAGCTTCGTGACCTCGGTTTTGCCGTTACTGGCCGCTAGCATTAGGGCCGTTCTTCCCTCGTTGTTAGTGGCTTCGAGAGCCCCGCTCTTGAGGGCTTCGCGTACGGCTTCCAGGTTGCCGGCGCTGGCGGCCCGTTGCAGAGGTGTCGAGGGAACTCTCTGGGCCGAGACAGGTAGAATGAGCGTGACCACGAGCGAGACGAGCATGATTGAGCGAAACATAAGCACCAATTTCCTTTCAGGACGGTCGGGGCCGGCTGACTAGCCGGCCGGCGGACGAGGGTCCGGCCACCCTGTGAGGATGTCGCTTCCTAGTGGTCTACCGGGGTTGGCCACTTCGGCGGCCGAAGGGGGAAGACCTCGTCTTGACCGCCCCGGCAAGACGGGGATTGCCAATTGCGCCTCGCTAGCCACTTTGCCCTTCGCTATTTCGATTCGAAAGCGATGACGCCGTCCCAGGGGGTGGGCGCCTGGTGTTCGTACCGGTAAGCTAGACGCGCCAGGAAGCGCCCAGCCGGGTCCTCCACCGGCACCTCGCGAAGGTGCTTGATCGCCTCCAGCATAGCTCCTTCCGCGAAAGCCGCTTCAGCTTTCTGGTAGGCTTCGATTTCAGCAGCTGATAGACTACAGCCGGCTTCGAAGACCTCGATCGGCTCATTCATGCCCGCCGGCCTGACTCGACCCAGGCGGCGAAGACCCTCCGCGCCGGGGAGCTGGCTGCGCAGGTCGCCGGTGACCAG
>CAYRFU010000386.1:0-6163 GCA_964423525.1 uncultured Burkholderiales bacterium
CCGAGCAAACCGGTTGATCGGTTCTACCTGGTCGTTTTTGACTTTCCATTCAGCTCGCACGGTCTGTCCTCCGTAGCTGAGCTCCAGCACGACCAGGGTGGCATCCTGACCATAAGGTAGTGAACTCCAGTGGGTGCCAGGATCGATAGCCATATCGCGTCGCAATTGGGAGAGAGGTTGTTCTGCTCGGGCCTGGACTCGAGCGACAACCTCGGATTCGTCCGAAACGACGGGAGGGGTCGAGGTCTTAGAAGAACAAGCGGCCAGCAGAATCAGGGCTAGGGTCATCAATTTTCGGGTGAACATTCTATCTCCCAACCTACCCCGACTTCGCATCAGCAACACACGGAGGCTCTATGGGACTAGATTTTGCCCTCTTCGACCAGCGCGGTTACCCGACGGTATCGGCAGAACTTGGCTACAGCCAGTGGGCCCCTTCCTACAACAACACGGTTAAAGACTTGATGGACCTGCGTCTGTTGGAGCGCCTCCCTCTTCAGTGGGCTGAGGCTGAACCGATCCTCGACCTGGCCTGCGGCACCGGAAGGGTCGGTGCCTGGCTTCACCGCCAAGGTGCTCGGGTCATCGACGGTTTAGACCTGACTGAGGCGGTGTTGGAACAGGCCCGCACAGATTTATGGTCGCCTCGAGAGAGGGGATTTGCGGTCTACCCCTTTCGCCGATGCTGGCTATCAGCTTGTGACTTGCGGCCTGGCTGATGAGCACCTCCCTGATCTTGTTCCTCTCTACCAGGAGGTTGTCCGTCTTTTGAGGCCTGGTGGCTCTTTCGTCCTGGTGGCCTACCATCCCACTTTCATCATGGTCAATGGAATGCCGACCCATTTCGACCGCCCTGACGGAGCTAAGGTTGCCATTGAGATCTATGTTCATCTTCTCTCTCACCATTTCCAGGCGGCCCGCCAGGCCGGCCTGGTCCTGACCGAACTGGAGGAAGGGTTGATCGACGACGCTTGGCTCGTTCTCAAGCCCAAGTGGAAACGATTTTTGGGCCAACCTTTCAGCTATGCCGCCTGCTTCGCCCGCTAACCTCCAGGCTTGAGCAGGCTTCTTTCGGCCTGGCCAACTCTTCAGGTTTTTTTCATGGGCCGTAGCTAGCTTGCAGAGGCTATGAACATCTCACGAAAACTTCTCAAGCCGATTGGAGTGGGCGCACTGGCCCTATCCGTGGCAGCCTGTCAAACCTCCCCACCTCCCACAACCCCCGCCACAGGCAACACTCACCGGGTTCCAACGGAGTCGTTGCAGCCCTCTCGCCTGGGAACCGATCCCGACATTATGGTCGAGACGCTGGCCTACCGCTACTGTAGCACCGACCAGCAGCAGTCGGTGGGCTGGGTGGCCACCAACATGGTCGGCGACCTCCAAAGCCAGGTGTCCAGCAAGCAGCTGAGAAGCGGTCTTCCCAACCCCCCTTCCAACACACTTTTCATTTTCGAAGAAGAGGATACCGGTGACCACCACGGCCAAGAAATCCTGAGTATCAAAGACCATACTGGCCAAGAGATGGTAAGAGTCGAGGAGAGCGAGCAAGAGTTCACCGACCACCGCGGTCGGGTCGAGGACGAGACCCGGGCCGGGAGCATGGTTGTCAATGGCGGTGAGACCTTCTTTACCAATAACAGTTGGGCCTGGTATGTCACTGATGCCTATCAGACCGACGTTGAGCCAGGGCAGGCTAGCACCTACTTCGATCCTGGCCAGGATGCGGAGCCTCCTTTCCCGACTCACGCCAGAATCAAAGGACAACTCACCAGCGGGAGTCCTCTCTACCAGGTTCGACCGCAGGAAAGAGGGCGGGACCGGTTGGCCATTTTCGAGGGAGGTTCACTCCCCGAAGGAAGCGGCCTGGACCTGGATTCGGCTCGAGACCGTCACGATTCCGAATTGATCGGCAACATTGAGTTCGGCCCCACTGACTTCTCCGTTGGTGAGGGATTCACGATCACGGGTCGTGGAAACAAGCCACTGGGCACCGTGGTCGTGTTTGATGAAGGTCAAGACCAGCACCGCCAGCCGCTGGAAGATGTCGACCGGGGACATTACCAGGCTCCCGCTGGGTGCGACCTCTCGAGCGAGGAAACTTCCGGTTACCGCCGCCTTACCATGGCCGTCTATCTTGAGGGAGACACCTCGGCCGAGAAGATGGCCAATTTTCAGGAACTCAACATTCTCGCCTCTCTTCCTATTGATGCTACCAATGAAGAGTGGCACCGTTGGAGCCTGGTCGAAGAGAAACTCGATTTGGCCCATCTGGCTTTGGAAGGCTTTGAGCAGAAGACCCCTAACGCCCGCATCGCACAGCTAGTCGGGGCGGTTTTAGCCGAAGAGGATGACGCGGCTTTTGCCGATCAAGTGGGTCGGGCTTTGGGACAAAACGACCTGATTCCCAGGAGGCAACCCCAACAGCCCCGAGGGAAAGATTGTTGGTGACTTTGTGGAGTTGGTCACCTATGTGGCCAATCCGAGAAACTCGCTCAACCAGTCAAACAAGGCTGGAGATACCTACTCGGTCTCCTATGGCCAAGACCACGTTCAGGTGAGTGGATTGGAGGTCCCGGGCGCTAAGGTCCCTTTCTATCTTGGGAGCGCTGAGGATGAGTTGTTGATTCAGGAGGCTGAAGTCGACTTCAGCGAGCGAGGGGACCTGACCCACTTCAAAGCCAAGATCCAGGCCCCTCGTGGATCGACCGAAGAGATCCGTTTCTTCCAGCCCGATATCAACGGTGTTCAGGACCTTCTCTTTCGCGATGTTCCTAGAGCTTACGAGGGCTACGTGGTGGAGTTTCGCCAGGGTGACGGAGATGTGCTCCAGGAACTTTGGATTCCCTACGAGGACCCCAACCAGGAAACCCTAGCTTTGAGACAGCAGTTAGGCCAGGCTCGCCGCCGCGATGAGTTCGGAGACATCCGCAGCTTGCGCGAGGCGATGCTGGC
Organism: uncultured Burkholderiales bacterium; assembly: GCA_964423525.1. Taxonomy (GTDB): domain Bacteria; phylum Vulcanimicrobiota; class Xenobia; order Xenobiales; family JADMJV01; genus CAYRFU01. The sequence goes on from CAYRFU010000386.1 coordinate 2,956, forward strand.
TCCGGCCGATGGGGACGAGAAGCCGGGTAGGAAATGGATGTTCTTGGGCGGCGCAGTCGGCCTTCTTGCCACGGTGGCCCTGGGAGTCGGCCTGTTTCTAACCCCTGGCCAACCCGAAGACCCGCTGGTAGAAGGGCCGGTGGTGGAGAGTGTGGTGACCCGGGAATCACAACGAACCCCTGTCGAGCACCTGATCGACGAGCGCTTCAAGAAAAGCGGTCAGGCCACCAGCGGCACTTCGCTGACGGGACCCGGACAAAGGCAGTTCGAGCTGATCCAAGACCAGCCTTTCTTGGCTAGTTCTGGCATTAACCAGAGCGACGCCGATCGCCTCAGGGATTACGCTCTCCAGAGGGCTGGCGAAGCGATCGAGTCCTCCGATGTCCTCACTCGAGAGAACACCGACGTGGCCGAACTGACCCGCGTTCTTTACGCAGACGAGGTGGCTCGAGAAGCCGCCGACCGAGTGGCTGCGGACCCGATCCAGGAAGAGAAACTAGCCGACCTCTACCAGGCGGCCACCAGCTACATCCAAACCCGGACGGACTATCTTGAGCAGCGTTAGGGGGTGGTTTGTTTACGGCGGGTTCACCACTTTCTGGCTTGCATCGATCTAGAATGCGCCTAGCCAACATAGGAGGTTATCGTGCAACTCGCAGCTTTACGGCCCTCCAACCAGCTTGCTCGCCAGACCACGACTCGAGCCACTCAACCGGAACCGGAAGTGACCGATGATTACCAACCCTCGACTGAAGTTCCCGGGTGGAAGAAGGGCGTCAACAGCCTGGCCTGGGCGGTCGCCGGGGGTGCCGTTGTGGGCGCCGTCGTCGGTTCGATGGCCAGTGGGCGCGGTTACGGCGCCTTTTCGCCCTTCCCCATTACTCTGGCCCTGGCGGCCGGCGGTCTGGGTGCTTGGGGAGGTACCGTAGTGAGCAGCAAAATCATCTTAGATGGCCCCAAAAACGGATTCGAGCGAACCGTGAATTCGGCCGTTTGGTCGGTGGCGGGAGCCCTGATGGTGGGTGCAGCTGCCGGCCTGGCGACGGCTACCTACGGCGGATTTCGTCTCTTTAGCCCTTTCTCTGTAACGGCCGCCCTGGCTGGCGGTGGGCTGGGAGCTTGGGGCGGTAGCGAAGTCGGCACCCGCCTCTATGGAGACGTGCCTGAGGCGTAACAAAAAGGAGCCGCCCGCCTGGCGGCTCCTCAGTGGGAGTTAGCCCAACAGGTTGAAACCGTCAGGCACGTTGTGAGCCTCGATGTAGCTCTCGCCACCAGCACGGTCGAGGTGGGCGCCCACGGAAGCATACTCCCCACCACCCAGGTCGAGGACCTGAACGATCTGAGCAGCGTTGTCAGTGAATTCAGCGTGAGCGGCGGTGTTCATCGGGCCAGTCACGTCCATGGCCATGCAACCCACTTCGGTGTCGCCCTCGAAGCTGGCGTTGGCGGTCATTCCCATCTGGCTGATGGTGACCTTACCGACTTCCGGGTTCTGGTCCATTTCGGTGTTGTCGGCGGCGATCAGGGCAGCCAGTTCCTGGGTGAGTTGCAGTTCGACCTGATCGACCTGCTCGGCCGGGATCGGGATGTGTTTGACATCATCCCCTTCCAGTTTACCGGTATTTTTGAAAGCCTGAGCTTGCGATTGAGCGTAGCTAGGCAGATTGGTAATGCAGTTCATTTATCTTGAACCCCCTCGAGGTATTTTCTATGGGGGCACTCTACTGAGCTGAGATTTTCATCGTATTGTCGGCTTGTTACAGGTTCCCCCGGAGAAGGCTACCTGCCCTGTTTCATCATTCTTTCATCGCGAGCTGGCTTGATCGGTTGATGAACGAAGCGGCGGCCATTGCCCAGAAAGGTCTCGACCAGGCCTGGAGGTTCAATATCTTTCGCCGTCCCTCGACCAAGCTCCGGCGGCTCGAAGAGGCTGCAGACCAGCTCGACCGGCTAGATCCTCAACTCGAGAAGGCCGGGGAGATCGTGCGCCAGACCTGCCGAGGTCGCACCACGACCCACCAACTGAGGATGATGCGTGGCTACCTCGACTGCGTCAAAACCCAGAGTCTGGCCGGCACGTCGGGGCTGGCACAGGTGGCTCTAACCATGGTTTTGTTGGCCCCTGAAGAGAATCGCTACGAAGTCGCTCAGCGCGGGCTCGAAGGCCTGAAGAAGGTCACCTCCCAACCCCTTCTCGACTGTCTTCCTAGCACCGGACGAGCCCAGCAAGTGCTGACGGCCCTCTCTCAAATAGAGGAGCCGGTAGCGCAGGTGCTCGAGGTGGCCGAGCAGCTGAGTCGCCCGGAACGTGAAGTTTATCTCGACTCTTACGCCTCCCAAGTCGGACAACCGGATTTGTCCATTCAGGCTGCCCGCATCGGTCAAGAAAAGCACCCCGTGCTTGAGATGCTCCGCCAAGACGAAACTTGACTCTCGAGGAGGCCTGTTGTCTCTATCAGGTCGACCTGAAATCGAAACTCGACCAGGTTGGTTTCTCCTCTCAAGAGGTCGACGAGCTCCTACTGACTCGAGTGCGCTACCCTGACGAGACCCTTTGGCAAAGTTTGATCAAAAGTGAAGTCGAGCTTCCTAAGGTCTTCCGATTAGCCATCACTTCGGGACACAAACCAGACCTGAGTCGAAGCCTCCTGGCTTTAAGCCAGGTGGAGCTTGGCCTGGACGACGATACCCGCTGGCGCAGGTCGCTGCAGAGAAGTTTCCTCGAAGACGACCCTCAGTCGTTTTCTGAACTCCGAAACGACACCCTCAACCTGGCCTCCCATCTACCCGATCCCGACAGAAAGTTTCGGGCGGTCGAGCCTCTCGCTTCCCTCTGGGCTCAGCAGCCGGAGGGAGCGATTCCGGCCTATCTCCTCGGGATGAACCCAGGGTCCTACCACGCTTGGTCTGCCCTTCAGGGCTTTAGTACCTCTCTCGAAGAGCAGGGGCTAGCCTCTGCCGCCTCTCGCTACTTAACCCGGTTTGGGTCCGTCCGCGATCAGGCTCAGGTAGCTCGTAAGTGTCTGGAAGTTCTTGCCAAACAAACTTCCTCGCCGCCTGAGCAGGAAGTGATTCAAACACTGCTCGAGGTGGATGAGGCCCTCAAAGGGATGTCTCCGTCCGATCGAGCAGGCCTCGCTTGGGCCGGTCTAAAAGTCCGGCCGGAAAGTCACTTTGAGCGGCGGAAGCAAGTTCCGCCACACAACCT